>CAZVYI010000001.1:0-11443 GCA_964631755.1 uncultured Sphingobacterium sp.
TTTATTTTATCCTGATAATCCCACAAACAAAGCGGTATTGTTGCTGCAGTTGTATTACCATAACGATGAATATTCAACAGCACTTTTTCATCAGAAAGTCCCATCCTCCTTGCAGTTGCATCAATGATTCTTTTGTTCGCTTGATGAGGAACCAACCATGCAATATCATCAGCACTCAGGTTGTTTCTTTGAATCAATTCATAGCTCACATCAGCCATACCTGTAACCGCAAACTTAAATACAGGCTGTCCATCCTGAAACAAATAATGCTCCTTACGATTTACAGTTTCATGTGATGGTGGATTAAGCGATCCTCCTCCTTTCATGTGCAAATATTTTCCTCCACTTCCATCACTTTTAAGAATACTATCCAACACCCCATAGCCATCCTCATTGGGTTCTAATAAAACAGCACCTGCACCATCGCCAAACAAAATACAGGTTGTACGATCAGTGTAGTCGGTAATCGAACTCATTTTATCTGCACCAACTACCGCTACTTTTTTGTAGCGCCCACTTTCTATAAGTGAGGCTCCTGTTGTGAGTGCATACAAGAACCCTGAACATGCTGCCAGGATATCAAATCCCCATGCATTCTTTATACCCAATTTATCAGATGCAATATTTGCTGTATTGGGGAAAAACATGTCTGGAGTAACGGTTGCCACTATCAAGCACTCAATCTCATTAGGATCGATACCTCTTTTCTTACAAAGATCCTGAACAGCTGGTACTACTAGATCTGAGGTTGCCTTACCCTCCCCTTTTAAAATATGTCTTTCAGAAATGCCTGTCCTGGTTTTGATCCATTCATCGGTAGTATCGACCATCTTTTCCAGATCGGCATTGGTCAGCAAGTCCTCCGGAACATATCCACCTACTGCTGTAATGGCTGCTGTAATTTTATGCATATGGGTTGTTTGGGTGTCAAAGTTATGGAATTGATGTTTGCTAGGGGTTGAAATATAGAAACTTTTACCATGTTAAAGTAATTGATATTACTGCCTAACTCCCTTAAATTCATTAAATTTGCAGTGTATTTATACTCCGATGATAGCAAGTTTAACAGGCAATTTTTTAGTCAAAACCCCCTCCTATGTACATATCAATGTGCATGGTGTTGGGTATGAGGTACAAATCAGTTTAAATACCTATTCAAAAATCCAGGACGTAAAAGAAGGTACCCTGTTTACCCATTTACAAATCAAGGAAGATAGCCATACCCTGTTTGGTTTCTCAGAACTTACTGAAAAAGAATTGTTTATACAGCTCACAAGTGTAAATGGCGTTGGAGCATCTACAGCCAGAATCATGTTATCTTCCATGCAACCTGCTGAACTGAGATCAGCCATTGCATCGGGAAATACAGGTGCATTGGAAAAAATCAAAGGCATAGGTAGAAAATCGGCAGAAAGAATTGTATTGGAGCTTCGTGAAAAAATGGTGAAAGCTGGTGTGGAAAGTACTTCTTCAGGCTTCAAATACAATACTTTAGACAATGATGCGTTAAATGCATTGATGGCCCTTGGCATACAAAAAAATGTTGCTGAAAATGCCCTCAAAAAAGCAAAAAATTCGTCCCCAGAAGACAATAACCTTGAATCACTCATCAAAAAATCACTTCAGCTTATTTGATAAGAACTCTACCCCATCAAATGTTTACGGCAAGTTGACCCTGTTATCCAAAACGATAACCTTATTGACCATCATTTTTGGTTTTCAATTTTCTGCATCTGCGGAAGGTCATTCCCGTGCCCCTATCTCAATTTTTCAGGATACACTTCCCAAAAAAGATACATTACGATTTCCCATTAGCGACCGGTACAGCGACAAATACTCGCAAGCAAGAAAGAATCCATTTGATTTAAAAGACCCGGCCAACATACGCGACTCTATTGTGTATGACCCAAAGACAAAGGAGTATTATATCATAGAAAAAATTGGAAGCAAATATTTCAGGAAACCTACCAGCCTCAGTTTTGATGAATACATGCGGATACAGTCCCGCAAAATGGAAGTCGATTATTTCCAGAAAAGAGCCAATACCAGCAGCCTGCTCAACAGAAAACTAACCAAGCCGAAATTAAATATGGGCGATGATCTTTTCAACAGGCTCTTTGGATCAGGCAAGATTGATATCAGACCGCAAGGCGAGGTGAATGTAACAGCAGGATATCAGGGGCAGAATGTGAAGAATCCCACGTTGCCAGAAAGAGCGAGGAGAAATGGCGGCTTGGACTTTGATATGGCTGCGAATCTGAATGTTGTTGGAAACATTGGAAATAAAATGAGGTTTCCAATTAGCTACAATACTTTATCGACTTTCGATTTTGAAAATCAACTTAAATTGGATTATACCGGAGATGCTGATGACATCTTCAAGAAAATTGAAATTGGTAATACTTCCTTTGCAAGCAAAGGAACTTTAATACCGGGTGCACAGCAGTTGTTTGGTGTTAAAACACAAATGCAGTTTGGTAAACTGTGGTTATCGACTGTCTTTGCAAGCCAACGTTCACAGAGACAATCAGTCGGATTTCAAGGTGGATCAAGTGCCTCACAATTTGAAATCAAAGCTGATGAGTACGAGGAAAACCGACATTTCTTACTGGCACAACATTTTAGGAAGGAGTACAACAAAGCAATGAAAAATTTGCCTATTGTCAACTCCCAAGTACAGATATTGCGATTGGATGTTTGGGTGACCAACAGAACTGGCGCTACGACCAATACAAGAGATATTGTGGGTCTTATGGATTTAGGAGAGAGCAAACCTTATCAGCAAGCACCAATTATCAATCCAACTGGAATACCTTTTCCTGCTAACGGAGCAAATGATCTTTATGGAAAGATCGTGAGCAATCCGATCAGCCGAGATCCTGCACAAATCGTGAATTATTTGAACAACATCGGATTACAACCCGTGCGTGACTTCGAAAAAACTTTTGCAAGAAAACTCGACAGCACTCAATATTATTTCAACAGACAACTTGGATTCATTTCACTTAACGTAACACTTCAACCAGATGAAGTACTGGCAGTCGCTTACCAATACACATTGAACGGTAGAGTATACCAGGTAGGTGAATTTGCTCAAGATATTCCTGTTGACGCAAGCAATGGTGTTCAAAAAGTATTGTTTTTAAAACTGTTGAAAGGAACCTCACAAAGAACTGCATTACCGATGTGGGACTTGATGATGAAAAATGTCTATCCTGTAGGATCCGGACAATTAGAGCGACAGGATTTTCAATTCAACGTATTGTATCAGGAACCAGGAGGTGGAGAGAAAAGATATATTCCAGAAGGCGATCAGGCAGGTGTCCCTTTGATTACATTGATGAATCTTGATCGATTGAACAACCAAAACGATCCGCAACCCGATGGTGTTTTTGATTATGTTGAAGGCTTTACCATCAACTCCTATCAGAGTCGTGTTATCTTTCCTGTACTCGAACCATTTGGTCATGATTTGGATTATATTTTTACTTCAGACCCATCACTAAGAGATAAATATTTATTCTATCCTTTATACGATACAATTAAAGCCATTGCGCAAACCTATGCGAATCTTAATCGATTTGTGATGCGAGGCAGCTCTAAATCTTCTGGAGCCAACAATGGTGAGATTTCATTGAACGCATTTAATATTCCTCAAGGATCTGTAACAGTTACAGCTGGTGGACAAGTACTACAAGAGAACATCGACTATACCGTTGATTATATATCAGGTACAGTTAGAATCATCAACAATGCCATCAAACAATCTGGCTTACCAGTAGATGTTAAGTTTGAAAACAATGCAACCTTTGGTGTCCAACAACGAACATATATGGGCATGCGATGGGATTATTTATTCAACGATAAATTATCCATCGGGGGTACTATGGTCAGGTTGACAGAACGTCCATTTTTCACCAAAATGGAATACGGATCTGACCCTATCAGAAACAGTATGCTCGGTTTAGATGTCAATTACAACAGTGATTTACCAAGATTGAGTAAATGGCTGAGTAAGCTACCTTTCTATGAAGCCAATGGAACTTCAAAAATCAATTTTTCTGCAGAAGCTGCAAAGATGATTCCAGGGCATGCTCCTCAAATTGGAAGAGGAAGTGAAGGTTTAATCTATCTTGATGACTTTGAAGGAACAAAGTCAAGTATTGATTTAAGGTTTCCTATAGTGGGATGGACACTTGCTTCTACACCATCTGGTTCAACTGACAGATTTGGTAATGTCATGTTCCCCGAAGCGACTGCTTTCGACAATCTTGAATATGGAAAAAACAGAGCTAAGCTTGCTTGGTACAATATCGAACCCATTCTACAAGAAAGAAGAAATCCCAACAATCCTATTCGCAATGATTTAGTACAGTTATCTGACCCAAGAGTAAGGTCAGTGGGTCAGCAAGAAATTTTTCCAAGAAGAACACCAGACTTCGGACAAAGTCAGCTTGTTACATTCGATCTTGCTTATTATCCAAAAGAAAGAGGACCTTATAACTATGATGCATTAAACATTGACAACAATGGAACGCTAAGAACTCCAAACAAAAGATGGGGCGGTATCATGCGAGGTATCGATCAAACAGACTTTGAAACAGCGAACATTGAATTCATAGAATTTTGGGTTCTGGATCCATTCATCAAAAACACCAACCCTGCAGGTGGTTCTCTTTACTTGAATCTGGGAAATGTTTCTGAAGATATCTTGAAAGACTCAAGAAGATTTTATGAAAATGGTTTGCCAACGCCTAGCATACCTGCAGCAACAGCTAATTCTACATGGGGAAGGGCTCCACTCAATCCGGTCCAGATTACACAAGGATTTAGCAATGATCCAGCTGATAGACCTTTTCAAGATGTTGGCCTAGATGGCTTAACAGATTCAACCGAAGCAACAACAAGGAGACAGTTTCTTGCAGACTTATCAGCACGACTTGGAGTTAACTCTCCGACGTACCAGGAAATTGCAAGAGATCCATCATCGGATAATTTCAAATATTATCGAGATGAATCATTTGATAGAAATAACGCAGGCATTTTATCTCGTTATAAAAACTTCAACAATCCACAAGGAAACTCTCCAATTGCAAGAGCAGGTGATGCTTTTGCATCAGCATTTACTTTATTTCCCGATGGCGAAGACCTCAATAGAGACAATACATTGAATGAAGCAGAAGAATATTTTCAATACCGCATTGATCTGAAGCCAAACAATGATGCAAGCATGCAAGTCGGCCAGAATTTTATAGCCGACAGAAAAATTGTAGGCGTAACTCTGGCAGATGGCACAAGAGAAAATCAAATCTGGTATCAGTTCAGGGTACCTATTGCAGCATACACCAGTAAAGTTGGTGATATCCCAGATTTTAAATCGATACGATTTTTCAGAATGTTTTTGACCGACTTCGCTGATTCAGTCGTCTTGCGATTTGCCAAACTCGAATTGGTGCGAAACAATTGGAGAAGCTTTGCTTATGAATTGGACACAACTGGTCTCTATAAAAAAATAGACCTTACCAACAACAATACAAAATTCTTTGTATCAGCTGTCAACATTGAAGAAAATGACAGAAGAGATCCTATACCTTATAGAACTCCCCCAGGCATTGAGCGAGTGCAAACTTTAAGTAATGGAGGTATTAATATTCTTCAAAATGAACAGGCCTTAAGTATCAATGTAATTAATCTTAAAGAAGGAGATGGAAGAGCAGTCTTTAAATCATTCAATCATGATTTAAGACAATATAAAAAATTGTCGATGTTTTATCATGCTGAAAGCCTGAAAGGATTCAGCGCAACAAGAGATGGTGAAATTTATGCTATTGTTCGTTTGGGCAATGACTATATCGACAACTACTACGAAATCAAATACCCATTAAAGATTACACCCTTTGGTACATCAGATGAAAGAATCATATGGCCTGAAGAAAATGAATTGAGCATCGACTTATCCGATTTTATTCAATTGAAAAATGAACGCAATCTCAATACCAACAATCCAAATTCGGTATATAAAAAAAATATTGATGGGAAAATTTTCTCTATAAGAGGTAATCCCAATCTTGGAGAAATAAAGGGCATACTTGCAGGTCTTGAAAACCCTGCAGATCCTGCAGGTGGAAGACCTGTAAATGCAGAGGTATGGATCAATGAACTTAGACTATCTGGATTAGATGAAGATGGAGGATGGGCTGCAGTGGGACAAATGAATATCCAATTGGCAGACTTAGGAAATGTTTCGATGTCGGCTAATGTACACACAATTGGTTTTGGGCAGTTAGAACAACGTGTAAACGACAGGTTCAGAGACGACTTCACACAATTTGATATATCAACCAATTTACAATTGGGGAAATTATTACCAAAGCAAATAGGTTTAGAAATCCCCTTCTTTGCTAATCTATCACAAACAATCAGCACTCCTGAATTTGACCCATACGATAGGGATGTAACCCTAAAAGAAAAGCTGAGAATTTTTAAGGATGAAAGAGATTCAATCAGGAATGATGCAATTGATTATGTAGGACTAAAAACTTTCAATTTCACGAATGTCAGGTTCAATCAACGTCCGAATAAAAAAATAAGACTCTGGAGTATTTCAAATTTCGATTTCAGCTACTCTTTCACTGAAACTCGTCAGCATAACCCATTAGTTGAAAGCAACCAGGTCAGCAAATCACAAGGCGGTATTGGCTACAATTATTCATCAGAAGCAAAATACATTGAGCCTTTCAAAAAAATAATTAAATCCCCTACTCCATGGCTCGACTTTTTAAGGAATGTCAACTTTAATCTGAAGCCTTCCCTAATTGGTGTAAGAATGGATACCAGAAGACAGTTTGGTGCCTTCAGACCAAGGAATGTTGGTGGAGGTCCGTTTAAAATTCCTGAAACATACGATAAATACTTTGTGATCGACAGGAACTACAACATGCGATGGGACCTGACACGTTCATTGAATATTGATTTCAAAGCCATCAACAATTCACGAGTAGATGAACCCTTTGGAAGAATTGACAACAAAGAAAAACGGGATTCATTGATGAAAAACTTCCTGAAAGGGGGTAGAAATACAATATATAATCAAAGTGCTGATATCACTTATAATTTTCCGACTTCAAATTTCCCGTTCTTAAACTGGACTACACTCAATATCGCTTACAGAAGTACTTACAATTGGGTAGGCGCATCACGACTAGCCATCAACCTGGGTAATACCATTCAGAACAGTGGACAAACAGGAGCAACAGCAGAATTTAATTTCACACAACTCTACAGCAAATTGAAATTGTTTAGAGCATTAGATGAAATCAATCAAACTGAACCAACTTCAAAATCTGCATTGAAGGGACTACCTAAAAAACAAGCTAAAAAGAAAAAAGGGACAGTAGAGGAAATTCAAGCTAAACTTACAAAAGAGGAAGAAAAAATTACTAGAAAAGAACAGAAAAAATTAGCTAAAGAAGAGAGGCAACAAAGAACAATTAATTTAAATAGCGCAGAAAAAGCAATCCTCAGAGTCATTACTTCTCTCAAAAGAGTTGGTGTTACTTACAACGAAGGTGGAAATACTTTCTTGCCAGGCTACATAGACAGCACGAAGTTCTTTGGACAAAACTGGAAAAGTATGTCCCCAGGATTAGATTTTGTAATGGGTAAACAACCCAACCAAACCTGGCTTGAAGAAGTTGGCAAAAAAGGACTGATCACAAAAGATCCTATTCTCAATAATTTATTCCTGCAGAACTATGAACAAAAACTGAATATCACCGCACAGGTTGAACCATTTAGAGACTTTATCATCGACCTAAACCTTGACAAAAGTCTTACCAAAAACTACTCAACACTCTTCAAAGACACAGTTGGAAACGGACAGTTTAATGCACTGAATCCATACTCTGGTGGGGGATTCAGTATAAGCTATATTGCATTCCAGACACTATTCGGAAAATTTGATCCAAACAATACAAGTGAGACTTTCAAGACATTTGAAAATAATAGAATTATTCTTTCAAAAAGACTAGGTGAGAAAAACCCATATAGTCAAAGAGTTGGTGCAGATGGATTTTACCAAGGCTACGGCAGGTATGCGCAGGATGTTTTAGTTCCAGCCTTTATTGCAGCCTATACAAACAAAGATCCAAACACAATAGGTCTATTAAAAAATGGCAATGAAAGTTCTGTAAAATCCAATCCTTTTGGCAGCTACCTACCTAAACCCAATTGGCGACTAACTTACAACGGTTTAAGTAGAATCGAGAGTTTACAAAAATACATTACCAACTTTACCATCTCTCATGGATACAACTCCACACTGAGTATGAATAGTTTTAATTCTGCTCTATTGTTTCAGGATACCTTGATGTTAGGTTTCCCATCTTTTGTGGATACGATTTCTGGGAATTATGTTCCATATTTCCTTTTACCTAATTTGTTGATTTCAGAACAATTCGCTCCATTGATCGGCATAGATTTTTCTACTACAGGTCAATTATCTGGTAGGTTTGAATACAGGAAATCCCGTCAATTGAGTATGAGTCTTGTCGATTTCCAACTGAGTGAAGTAAGATCTACAGAAGTTACTTTTGGTATGCGATGGAGAAAAAGAGGATTCCCACTACCTTTCAGGATTAAGCTTGGCAAAAAGGAACCCACAGGTAAACTCGAAAACGACATTACTTTCTCCCTTGACTTCAGCATAAGAGATGATATCAACTCCAACTCCAGACTTGACCAAGCAAATGCTTTTGCTACTGGAGGACAAAGAGTTGTAACCATCAGGCCGACTATTGATTATGTAATCAGCAACAGGGTCAATATACAATTGTATTTCGATCAAAGAAGATTGAATCCCTACATCTCCAATGCGGCGCCATCTGTAAATACAAGAGCAGGTGTACAAGTTAGAATCTCGCTTGCTCAGTAGTCCTGTTCAAATAAAAACTATTGGGTTGAGCAGCACAGGTCATTACAATGCTGTTTAAGCAAACATGTTCAGGCACTGTTATTGCATAATGGGCTACTTCAGCCACATCATTGGCGTACAAAGGAGTAAACCCTTCATAAACTGCTTTTGCTTTGCTGGCATCTCCCTTAAAACGGACAATTGAAAATTCAGTATCAGCAGCGCCAGGATGAATTGCAGTAACCTTGATATTATGCCTCACCAAATCAATTCTCATTGATTTACTCAGTGCTTCCACAGCATGTTTTGTTGCACAATAAACATTTCCTTTTTCATATACTTCCATTCCAGCTGTAGATCCAATATTCACAATATGCCCCTTACCTCTTTTTATCAGATAAGGTAACATTGCTTTTGTTACATATAATAAACCCTTGACATTGGTATCAATCATTACTTCCCAGTCATCCAAGGATGCCTCATCAAAAAAATCACGTCCAAGTGCAAGTCCCGCATTATTGACTACCACATCTACATCTTCAAGATTTTTATCATTGGACAATGCATTCAAAACCTCATCTTTGTTTTGAACGTCAAAGATTTTAGTAGCTACTTGAACAGAAAATTTATCATTTAATTCCTTTGCCAGTTCAGCAAGACGCTCAGCTCTTCGCCCTGTAATAACAAGATCATTTCCCGCTGATGCAAACTTTTCAGCCATCGCTTTTCCAAATCCAGATGTAGCTCCTGTAATTAAAATTTTCATAAGAATCAGTTAGTTTTTTTTGAAAACATCCATGTACAATACGCCATGGCAATGATCAATGGATAGATCGCAAATGGAATCAGACCAGGGACAAATGCCGCAATCAACAATAATACCATCACCTGTGCTACATAAATTATGGTATAGCGTTTTAACCATTTTGGTAAGTTATATTCTTTAAATACAAGAACCAAGTGAAGCGGGAAAGCCCAAAACAGATTCAAATTATTTGTCATTGTTTGATGATCAGTCCCTATCCACAGAAACAACATCAATAAACCCAGTAATCCTGCACTTATGAAAACAACCTTCTGCAATACTTTCTGAAATTTACCATATACAGGAACTTTATTGCCTAAAGGCAGCATCATCAGTATAGATATCATCAAAAAAATAAAAAATGGGGTCAAATAAAATGAGTCTCTCGCTGGTAATGGCTGTTGATCAGGTATCAAAGTATTTTCTTCGACTACAAGCTTTTGGCCATTGACTTCGGTTGCATTTACTCCCTTGGCTAAAAATTCTGGAAGGAACATTGCATTGCTGACACTCATTTTCCGATCAGCTTTTAGTCCCAATATGAGATCAATACCCAGACGCGTCCATTTCATTTCTGCCCTATCCAAATAAGTATGCAAATGGTCTCTGAATGTAAGTCCATTTGCCACAAACTGAGGAGGATTAAACGCTTGAGAAGATTTAGTTTTAAATATGATATCCCTTAAACGGGTAGAACAATTGTCGTAAAAGAAATCATATTTATAATACCTGTTTTCTTCAGCAAGATTTTCAAACAATGCACGTTGAATTTCTTTTTTTTCTTTTTCAGTCAGGTTCAACACCTGCTCACTTACACCCCTTTTGAAATATTGATAAGCATAAAGGAAATCATTGAAGTTTTCCTGGCTCAAATAATATTGAAGTTTTCCTCGAACAAACTTGGTATAAAAATCAGGATCATCAAAGTTGAATGTTCCAAAATTATAAGCAATATCTGTTCCAGCAGCAGAATCCACAATACGTAGCGCATTGTGACCAAATACCGAATACAATTCAGCACCAGGGGTACAGGTAATCAAGCTGATGCGCAAGGCGCTGGGCTCTTCCTGACCTTTTCCATAATGACCAAAAAGGATCAGAACAAAAAGAATTGATATGTATTTCATTCGGGTCAAACGAAATTATCGGCTATAGTTTGGAGCCTCTTTTGTAATGGCCACATCGTGTGCATGACTTTCACGCATACCGGCATTTGTAATCTTGATAAATTGAGCTTTTTGCAACTCATCAATATTTCTGGCACCACAATAACCCATACCTGCTCGCAAACCACCAACGAATTGTGTAACAATTTCGCTAAGATTACCTTTGAATGGGACACGACCTTCAATACCTTCAGGTACTAGTTTTTTTATCCCATCTTCAACATCCTGGAAATAACGGTCACTGCTTCCTTGTTGCATTGCACCAATTGATCCCATCCCTCTGTATTGCTTGAATTTTCTTCCTTCGTAGATGATGGTTTCACCTGGACTTTCCTCTACACCTGCAAATACTCCACCCATCATGACAGTCGATGCACCTGCTGCCAAAGCTTTTACAAAATCACCCGTATAACGAATACCACCATCAGCAATGATTGGGACTTTCATTTTCTTTAAAGCAGAAGATGCTTCCAAAATTGCAGTGATTTGTGGAACACCAGCTCCAGCTACAATACGAGTAGTACAAATAGAACCTGGACCAATACCCACTTTAACACAATC
>CAZVYI010000001.1:11543-29083 GCA_964631755.1 uncultured Sphingobacterium sp.
TTTTTCTTTACAACCGGAAGCTTCTCAATTTTATAATTTTGCAAGATTTTTTCCGCCTTCAGCAAGTCAGTCCCTTCAGGAGCTGTAACCAAATTATCTTTGGTCATCACCTGACTCACTTTCTTTGTTTTATCTGTCTCAAATCTTAAATCACGGTTGGTTAAAATACCTACCAGTTTATTTGCAGTATCTACAATTGGAATACCACCGATTCGATTTTCTTTCATCAACTTTAATGCATCTGCGATAGTGGCATTTACATGGAGCGTGACAGGGTCAATGATCAAGCCACTTTCACTACGCTTAACTTTCCTCACCTGTTCTGCCTGCTTTTCAATGCTCATGTTCTTGTGCAGAATACCGATTCCTCCCTCACGTGCAAGAGCAATTGCAAGGGTTGATTCGGTTACAGTATCCATAGCTGCTGACAGCAAAGGGATATTTAAATTGATGTCTTTTGTAAGCTGAGTTGAAATGTTTACTTCTCTTGGAAGTACATCAGAATATGATGGAACCAGGAGTACATCATCGAAGGTTAGACCTTCTCCAAAAAATTTGGGGGATTGTGGAGTTCTTGTTGCCATATGCGAAGATAAGAAAAAAATAAAATCTCCTTTATCTATACACTGCAGCATATAATTTTCCTGGCCTGGGGCTCACCAATCCTCTCATTTCCAGGGAAAAAAGTATCGCTGAAACTTCACTGGGTTTTTGTCCTGATTGTATGATTAAATCATCAATTCCAACAGGTTCTCTTTGTAAAACAAGATCATAGAGTTCCTTTTCCCTTCCCTCCAAGGCCAAAAACAATTCAGCCTGAATGGCTTTTTTTCTTTTCAGCGTAGAATTCCAATCCATGAATTCAATGAAATCCATCCCTGTTGTGATCAGGTTCGCTCGGTGTGTCCTGATCAAATGATTACAACCCATACTACCCAGATCTGTAGTCCTGCCTGGATAAGCAAACACATCTCTGTTATAACTATTGGCTATTTCAGCAGTAATCAGACTACCACCTTTTTCACCACTTTCAATAACAACAACTGCATCTACCATACCAGCAACAATTCTGTTTCGCTTGGGGAAATTTTGCCTATCCGGCTTTGTCTTGTGCATGAACTCTGTAAGGAGTCCACCCCTCTGAATCATTTCACCCGCGAGGATTCGATTGGATGAAGGATAAATTTGGTTCAATCCATGTCCCAATACACCAATTGTACTTACCCCATGTTTAACACAATCCCTATGCACCAGGGTATCAATGCCATATGCTAATCCACTTACTACTAAAACATCCAACGACAGAAGACTTGAAATGAATGCACCAACTCTCTCTTTTCCATAATCAGTAGGAGCTCTGGTACCCACTACTGCAACTACCTTTTGAACATTAAGCGGTTGACTACCTTTATAAAACAAAACATGAGGAGCATCAATGCAATTTTCCAACCTTCGAGGATAACCATCTGCATGTTTAATCAAGACAGATATATCATTTTTTATAAGAAATGCTAATTCTTGTTCAATACATTTAAACCCATTAAATTTTTTAACCGCACTTGCTCTTGCTGTACCTATTCCAGGTAAACTTTCGAGTGTTTTACGATTTGCTTTAAATACTTCAGAAGGATTTCCAAAATGACCAAGTAAAACACCAATATGTACATCTCCTATTTGAGGGACCTGCGTCAATGCCAAATGCCAATACACTTCTTCGTTCATAACATTGAATTGCATGCAATGTATTTAGGAAGAAAAATCTAATGCAGTTATAAATACGATTATAGATGAGATTAATAACTCAAATACATGCGGAATAAACTTACTGGATTGATAAAATAATCATTTCAGTCCTTCGGTTCAACGCTCTACCTTCTTCAGTCTGATTATCTGAAACAGGCTGTTGAGCACCCATTCCTTTTGAAGATAGACGCTCTACAGCTATTCCCTTTGATGTAAAATAGTCCATGACAATCTTTGCCCGCTGATTTGACAAAAGAAGATTGTCTTTATCATTTCCAATATTATCTGTATGCCCAATAATTTGAACTTTCAATCTTGGGTTTTCTTTTAAAATCACGAGCAACTTATCCAACTCGATAAATGATTCTGGCAACAATTTATGCTCACCTGATTCAAACTGTATATTATTCAAAATCATTTTAGTACCCTCTTGTAATGTTTGGAGAGGAATATTATAAATAAACTTTTTTTGTGTTATTACTTCCTTCATCAAGAATCTACCTGAAAAGAATAAGTATCCTTTTTTACTTACATTGAAAGCATAATTTTTTCCTGAAGGCAGAATAGATAAATAGTAACCCCTTTCATCTGCTTCAATCTCTGAAATGAGAAGTTTAGATTGAAGATCAATCACTTCAACAAGTCCGGAGATTCCCTTTCCAGTGAGACTATCATAAATTCTGCCCTCAACCCAAGAGCTGGCATTGGGCTGAATACCCTTATAGAGTTGAATGCTGTAAATATCCAATCCTCCTTTTGAATCTGCTCTGTCACTTGCAAAAAAACCAGTCGATGCATCTGATGTCACAAACAAACTACCTTCATCATCAATCGTATTGAGTGGATAACCTAAGTTTTGTGGAACTGTAAATCCCTGGCTGGTTTTTTTAGAAAGAAAAAGATCGGTACCACCATAGCCTTGATGACCATTCGAATTGAAATACAAAGTTTCATTATCGGCGTGCATAAAAGGACAGCTTTCATCTCCACTGGTATTGACTGCAGAACCTAAATTTTGGGGAACAGACCATCTTCCATTGGCTAATCGTGTTGAAACATAAAGATCTGTTCCTCCAAATCCACCTGGACGATCTGAAGCAAAATATAGCTGTCTTTTGTCGGGCGACAAACAAGGTGCTGATTCCCAATATTCAGAATTGATTACAGATCCTGCATGCTTCCTTTCACTCCATCCATTTTCTGTTTGATAAGCAAAATAAATATCAAAACTTCCTAATCCTTCTGGATAATCCTTTGCTGAAAAAACCATCCAGTTGCCATCTGGTGTAATCTGTTGAGCGCCTTCTTTGTAACTGGTATTGATTTTTCCAGATAACGGCACAGCCTTTCTCCATCTACCCTCATTCAAAACAGATGTAAAAAAATCTTCGTCTGCAGAACCTCTGGTTCTTCTTGTAATTATCAATTGTTTTCCATCAATTGTCATGGTAGGATAATATTCAGAAAAAGCTGAATTGATACTATCACCCCCATTTTCAATTTTGACTGTAGCCCTTTCAGGATACAACTGATCAAGTGTAACAGCAAATGCAAAACATTTTTTCCTGTATTGTGCGGCTTGAATTGATGAAGCATTTAAACTCGGTAGCTTTAAAAATCGATCTACTGCATCGAGGGCTTTTTTAAACTCCCCTAAACCACCTAGCGCAATGGAATAGACCAATAAATAATCTCTCGACTGATCAAGGTCTACTGCAAATGCTTGCTCATAAAAAGCCACAGCTGAAGAATACCGTTTTAATTCAGATAAAATTCCGGCTTTAGACAAAAGTGCATCTAGGTAATTACCATTGATATTGATTGCAAGATCCAGAAAATGCAATGCTGCAGTATAATCACCTTCATCCACTTTCTGCATAGCCAACGCATAATTTTTTTTGGCCTTTTTTGAAATACTGCTTGCATCATATCCTTGTGCCTTTGTAAATTCTCCATGAAGAAGAAAAACAAAAAACAAGATGGATACATATGCGTTTCTCATGGTATATCGAGGTACTTATGCGTTTGCAGAGACAATACCCACTGCGGATGATTTTTGATATAAGAAACAATCAAGGGGTTCATTTCATTGGTGCGACTCCATTCAGGCTGCAGATACAATAGACAATTTGAATTCACTTGCGTTGCATATTGTTCTGCCCAATCGAAATCAGATTTGTTGTAGACAACTACTTTCAACTCATTTGCTACTTCAATGACTTCAGTTAAAGGTGCTTTAAACTTTTTAGGCGACAAACAAATCCAATCCCATTGACCTGATAAAGGATGCGCCCCTGATGTTTCAATATGCGTTCGAATTCCTTTTTCCTTTAATAGTGCAGTCAGCAAATTCAAGTCATGCATCAATGGTTCACCACCTGTAATCACAGCAATCTTAACACCAGACGCCACTACCCAGTCAACTATGGTATTGATTTCTACCATAGGATGTTTGCTGGCGTCCCAACTCTCTTTAACATCACACCACACACATCCTACATCACATCCGCCTAAACGAATGAAATAAGTAGCATGACCAGTATATCTTCCCTCTCCCTGTAAGGTGCAAAAATGCTCCATCAAAGGCAAAGCGGTTGATTGAATTTTATCCATTTACTAATCTTTAGCGGCGCAAGCCTTGAAAGTGTTCATCATGAGCGCAGCAATAGTCATGGGACCAACACCACCGGGTACTGGCGTAATAAAACTGGATTTAGCAGCTACTTCATCAAATGCCACATCACCCTTAATGGCAAACCCAGATTTTTTTGTTTCATCAACAACACGGGTAATACCGACATCAACCACAACAGCTCCCTCTTTTACCATTTCAGCTTTTAGAAATTCAGGACGCCCTAATGCAGCAATAATGATATCTGCTTGAAGACAAATTTCTTTTAAGTTAGGAGTATGAGAATGGCAAACAGTCACTGTACAATTTCCTGGATATTCATTTTTACTGAGCATTATACTGATGGGTCTCCCAACAATATTGCTTCGCCCAATTACAACAGCATGCTTCCCTTTTGTTTCGATTTGATAATGCTCTAGTAAAAGCAAAATCCCGTAAGGTGTTGCTGGATAAAATGCAGGAAGACCCTGCACCATTCTTCCAACACTTTCCGGATGAAATCCATCAACATCTTTTGATGGAAGAATGGTTTCAATTATTTTTTGTTCACTGATGTGTTTGGGCAAAGGCAATTGAACCAGAATACCATCGATATCAAAATCCTCATTTAACTCATTCAACTTGAAAAGCAGTTCTTGTTCTGAAACATTTTCTTCAAGTCGTATTAAGGTCGACTTATACCCTATCTCTGCACATGATTTTACTTTTGATCCTACGTAAGTTTCACTTGCGCCGTTATTACCAATAAGGATGGCTGCTAAATGTGGTACTTTTTTGCCTTGAGCAACTCTTTCTGCGATTTGCGACTTTAATCTGTCTTTTACAGCTTGTGAAACCAGTTTTCCGTCCATTAATTTCATAACGCAAAGGTACAGTCGTGGAAAATGACACCCAAATAAGTTGTTTTCCACATGGCAGTAACACTGCGCTTCAGCAATTTTAATCCATGAAGAGATGGATTGGTGTGTTGATGGCCTTGCCTTGTTTTGCCTTTTCTCAAAACTGGATCACTCATGACGTGGTACCGCTGAACACTTTAGCCTATCAAAAAAACAGCTCTCCCATCATTGGGCTATACGAACTACCAGCTTTTCTGGGTTTTGAGCAGCAGAAGGAAATTGGGCTATCACTTGAAAACAAGTACGGCCTTAATGAGATATCTCAAATGAAATTGAGCATGTCTCATCCATTTTCAAATGGTAACATCAGTTTGCATGGATCCCTTCAAGGCAGTTCTGTTTATAACCGTTATAATATTGGTCTGGGATATGGACATATGCTCAACAAGCAAACTACAATTGGCATCGCATTAGGAACAACACATTTTCAATTCAGATCTCAGTCGCCCGAAACCCTCATGCAAATCATTACAGGCATTGCTCATGCAATCAATGAAAAAACTACAATAGGTATACATTACCAGCATTACCAAAGTATTGCATCAAAATACAAAAACACCAATACAAAAAGAGAAGGCTTAATCATAGGGATAGGATACAGATTAAGCAAGCCCGTCTTCCTGCAATTGGAAATAAGGAAACAAGAACAGCATCTGCGGCTTTTACCTGCTTTGAACTGGACGCCTAATGATAAAATTGGATTTTGGTGCGGTACCAATGGAAGTGGACATTTTTATCTGGGTGTAAGCAGAAAAATAAAAAAAATTACCTCTAGCATAGGTTTATCCAGTCACCCGCATCTTGGCTATTCAATCATGCTCCAAATCAATCGAAAAGCAGATGCTAAAGATTAAACTTCTCATTGTTCTTGCACTCACATTTAATTGTTGTTTCTCTCAAGAAGTGCATGAAATAGAATTGGAACAAATGGCACAGACAGATGAAATTCAATTGCGCGATCCACTTGAAAGCAGCACTATAGCCCTTGATATTGCATACAACATCAATACAGTTAGCATTGAACAACTATCAAGTCTTTTTCTACTTTCACCTCAACAAATCAGTGAGTTTATGATTCATCGGAAAAAATTTGGAAAATTTATCAGTCTGCTAGAATTGCAAGCAATACCAAACTGGGAGTTAACAACCATTAAAAAAATTCTACCTCATCTGTATCTCGCCAACCAAAATGACAAGATTAATGTAAAACACAGCCTGGCAGAAGGAAAACATCTTCTGATTTACAGAACAGGTGGCAGATCAAATGGATTCAACTCAAAAGAAACATGGATAACCAGGAACAAACAAATGGTGAATTATAAATTTAAGTACAAGGACCAGTTTCAGGCAGGATTAATGATTGAGAAGGATGCAGGCGAGAAAAATATTTTTGACCACACAGGTATTTATTTATTGGTAAGGAACAGAGGAATAATTAAAGATTTTTTGATTGGTGATTACAATATAAACATGGGACAAGGATTGGTTCATTGGCAAGGTTATGCTTTTGGAAGAAGCAGCAACTTGCTGAGCGGATACCGACAAGGATATTTTATTCAACCCCACACAGGTACAGATGAAAACCGATTCCAAAGGGGAATTGCCGTCAACTTTAAAAAAGGGAAAGCTGAAATTGGTGTTTTCTTAAGCCGACTTCATATTGATGCCAATGTAATGAATGACAGCATCAACAATCGACGCTGGGTAAGCTCTTTCTTACTGTCAGGATTACATCGAAATGATGCTGAGAAAGCCGACAAAGATGCTTTGTCGAAGTTTACTGTAGGAGGAAAATTGAAATACCAATTATCAACTGCCTCAATTGCTCTCAACTACATTCAAACATTGTTTTCTGTTCCCATACAAAAAAGACAACAACCCTATAACCAGTTTGCGATTGCTGGTCGACATTGGAAAAATATGAGCATTGATTTTGCCATCCCGACTAAAGCAGGATTCATATTCAGTGAAATTGCCTTTGATCAGCAACTTGATCCTGCATTTAATTTCGGATGGTTGAAAAGTCTGGACCCAAAACTAGACCTATCCTTCATCTACCGCAACATGAGCGCTAGATATCGTGCCTTTGAATCGAATTGTATTTCAAGCAATTCTGAAGCCGGAAACGAAACAGGTCTTTTGATGAGTTTTAATTTCCAACCCCATGCCAAACATCATCTTGAAGGATTTGCTGATTTCTACCAAAATCAATGGCCAACTTTCACAACCGATAGATCAGAAATAGGACAACTTATTTCAATACAATACAATTGGAAGCCAAACAAGAAAACCGAAATTTCAACCAGGTACCAAATTGAAAATAAAACAAGTAATCAAGGCTACGAACAGAACCATACCAGCTTGATTGGACAATCAATTGTACATCGCTGGAGAACACACCTTTCCTTCTCTCCTATTGAAAGCCTTACCCTCAGATGCAGAAACGAGATGATAAAATTGAAGCAGGAATCCAATTCCACTTCAATTGGACAGCTCAGCTATTTCGAAATGATTTTCAAACCAATGGCAGAACCCTTAAGCTTGAGCTTTCGATATACCTTCTTTTCTACCGATAATTATGCATCAAGGGTTTACGCTTATGAAAGAGATTTACAGTCGTTTTACTCCATCCCCGCACATTTCAATGAAGGGAAAAGAAGTTATCTGTTGGTACAATACAATTATAAAAAAGCAGTCAAACTTCAAATGAAAATAATAAGCGATCATAGAAAGGACAAAAACAATATTGCAGCCGCATATCAATCCCCACTCAGGAATAAAGAATGGCGAATGCAAGCAATTTGGGAATTTGGGAATTAGCAAACAAATTTGAAGCTGTATATTTGAAGTTCAAAACTTAGATCATGAGCGAACAACAAAATCAAATTAATATTGAAATTTCTGAGGAAGTTGCTGAAGGTCAATATGCCAACCTCGCGATTATAACGCATAGTCATGCTGAATTTGTAGTTGATTTTGTCAATGTGATGCCAGGTACTCCAAAAAGTAAAGTAAAATCAAGAATCATACTTACGCCACAGCACGCAAAACGCCTGCTCAATGCACTCGCAGACAACATCAACAAATTTGAAGACTTACACGGCAGCATCAAGGATTTTGAAGAAGTTCAAATCCCATTTCAGTTTGGTGGACCACAAGCACAGGCTTAATCATTTAGTTTATTGATTCGACCGGAATGGCTTTGTTGATTTTATTGATCAATCCTTGTAATACTTTACCAGGACCAACCTCAGTAAAATTAGCAGCCCCATCATGAATCATGGCTTCGATGGTTTGCGTCCATCTCACAGGGCCTGTCAATTGATCGATAAGATTTTGCTTGATTTCTTCCGGATCCTTAACTGCTTTTGCCACAACATTCTGGTAAACAGGACAAGCAGGACGATGAAAATTAGTAGAAAGAATGGCCTTAGCCAATTCCTCTTTAGCAGGCTCCATTAATGGTGAATGAAATGCTCCTCCTACTGGTAACTTAATTGCTCTTTTTGCTCCAGCCGCTTTCATTCTTTCACAAGCAACATCAATTCCAGCATTAGAGCCGCTGATGACCAATTGACCAGGACAATTAAAGTTAGCTGGCACAACTATCTCGCCTGTCTCAGCACTTACTTCATTACAAATTCTTTCAGCATCTGCATCAGATAAGGCAAGAACAGCTGCCATTGCAGAAGGATTCAATTCGCATGCTTTTTGCATAGCCATAGCTCTGATGCTTACCAATTTTAAAGCATCTTCGAAAGGCAATGTTCCGTTTACAACAAGTGCTGTAAACTCACCTAATGAGTGCCCTGCAACCATGTGTGGAGTTGCACCATCAATCATTTTATAAGCAATGAAGGAATGCAAAAATATTGCTGGTTGGGTAACTTTTGTTTGCTTCAAATCTTCTTCAGTCCCGTTGAACATTATTTCAGACAACTTGAACCCTAGGATCTCATTGGCCTGATCAAAAAACCTTCTTGCAAATGCATTGCCCTCATAATGGTTCTTACCCATACCCGGAAACTGTGAACCTTGACCCGGAAAAACATACGCTTTGATCATAGAGAAATTTGAGAGTGCAAAAGTAAAAAGAAAAGCCCGAAATACATCGGGCTTTAGATATGTTTACAAACCAAAAATCAATGCAGTTTCGAGCCTATCAAGCGAATGAACTCACTTCTTGTTTCATTTTTTTCAAATTCTCCAAAAAATGCTGAAGTTGTAGTAACTGAATTTTGCTTTTGAACTCCCCTCATCATCATACACAAATGGGAAGCTTCAATTACAACTGCTACACCTAATGGATTGAGCGAATCTTTTATTGCATTCAAAATCTGCGAAGTCAATCTTTCCTGTACTTGTAATCTCCTGCTATACGTATCTACAACACGTGCTATTTTACTCAACCCTGTAATCCACCCATTTGGAATATATGCCACATGTGCCTTACCAAAAAAAGGTAACATATGATGTTCGCACAAACTAAACAATTCAATATCCTTAACAATAATCATTTCGCTAACATCTTCATGAAATTTCGCAGAATTCAAAATTGCTTTTGGATCAATCTGATAACCTTGGGTAAGATATTGCATGGATTTAGCAACACGCTCTGGAGTTTTAAGCAATCCCTCTCTGTTTGGATCTTCACCCAACAAAGCAATACTCTCTTTGTAATTCTCAATGAGTCCTGACGTTATCTTATCCTCGAATTGCTCTACTTTAATATAAGCCATTTTTATTTATTTAAATATGTGTTGGGTATTCCACGAAATTGCGTGGGGTTTCATATAAACGTATCTGAAGCGATAATGTTTGATCAATCAAGGGCCTCAGGATATTAAAAATTACAATAGCAATATTTTCAGCTGTTGGGTTCACATGCTTGAACTCTGGAACATCCTCATTCAGGTTCTTGTGATCGAATCGATCGAGCACATTTTCATTAATAAGATCAGACAACACCTTCATGTCCATCACATAACCTGTGGAAGGGTCCACCTCCCCAATCACTTTCACAATCAACTCATAGTTATGGCCATGATAATGCGGAAGATTACATTTTCCAAACACCTCGCTATTCTTCTCGGAAGACCACTCGGGGTTGTGTAAACGATGCGCCGCGTTAAAATGCTCCTGACGATATACAGCTACCTTTTCACCCATAATCCAGACAAATTAGACTTATGAATAACAAAGAATATACTGTTTTGTTTAAAAAACAATAGAATTATTCTCCGAAATACTCTACAAAGATACGAGGAGTTTCAACCAATTTGATGCAATGCAGGGTAACGCCCTGAGGTAAAAAGGGACTTAACTGGTGCCAGATTTCGTAGGTGAGGTTTTCAATAGAGCAGAGTTTACCAGCCATAAAAGGGACGTCCAAATTGAGGTTTTTATGGTCCAATGCCTCTACCACCTTATCCTTTATGATTTTACTTAAGAGCTTTGCATCCATAACAAAACCTGTATCAGGATTGGTTTCACCTTTAACTGTAACAAATAATTCAAAATTATGCCCGTGCCAGTTTTCATTGGCACATTTACCAAATACCTCATCGTTCTTCTCTTTCGTCCATGCAGGATTGAAAAGTTTATGAGCGGCATTAAAATGCTCCTTTCGTGTAATATAAAAAACTGGCATAGTGGGCCGCAAAGTTAAGGATGGAAATGAAATGGACAAGTATTCATTTGGAGTGAAAAGAGCTGAATTGATTTGAAAAGCTGAAATTTGCATTATGAAAGTGCTAATTACAGCAGCAACAACCATGGAGTTGGAATCGATTAAAAACAATGAATCGCATCCTTCCAGTTTATCACTCTACTATGCAACAACCGGTATAGGTGCTATATCTACGGTGTATCATTTGATGGAGATGTTGAGCAAAGACAAGTTCGATTTAATGATCCAGCTTGGCATAGCTGGAAGTTTTGATCAGCAACTTACATTAGGCAATGCGGTAAATGTAGAAAAAGAATCATTGGCCGAAATGGGTGTGGTTGAAAACGATGAATACAAAGACATCTTTAAACTAGGTTTGGCAGATGCAAATATTGCACCTTACACTGATGGAAAACTTATCAATCCCCATAAATATTTAATGACAGCATCAGGACTGGTTAATGTGTGCGGTGTAACCAATAACGAGATCTCCACAGATCCAATAAAAATCGATAGATACAAACATAGCTACAATGCATCAATTGAAAGTATGGAGGGAGCTGCGTTTCATTATATTGGATTGATGAAATCAATCCCGTTTATACAAATCCGCGGTATCTCCAATGTTGTTGGAGAAAGAAACAAAAAGAATTGGAAAATCAATGAGGCTATTTTGGCATACACAAAAGCTTGTAGCGACTTGCTTCAACAACTTTAAACTCAAGTATGAAACTTTCATTAGGATTATCTCCTTGCCCGAATGACACCTTTATATTCGATGCCATGCTAAATGGAAAAATCGATACTGAAGAACTTGAATTTCAGTATCAGTTTGAAGATGTTGAAACGCTAAACCGATTGGCAAGAACTGGGACATTGGATATTACCAAGATAAGTTATGGAGCACTCGGACAAATACTTCCACATTACCGTGTACTCAATGCAGGAGGTGCATTAGGAAGAGGTGTTGGCCCACTATTTATTTCAACTCAATCAATTGTACCAGCATCTCTAGAAACACTTAAAGTAGCCTTACCTGGCATCAACACTACCGCACATCTTTTATTTTCAATGGCCTATCCTGAAATTCAAAACAAGATATTCATGCCCTTTCATGAAATAGAAGATGCTATCATAAATGGAACGGTCGATGCTGGCGTAATCATACATGAAAACAGATTTACTTATCAGCAAAAGGGACTGCACAAGTGGTCTGATCTTGGTGAGTTATGGGAAAAAAACACGGGGCATCCTATCCCACTAGGCGGAATTGTAGCAAGAAGAGGCTACCACCCGGATTTGCTAAAAAAGATTAACCGAATCATTAACAGAAGTCTGGTTTATGCTTATGAACATCAACAAATCCTTCCGGCATTTGTCAAAGAAAATGCACAGGAAATGGATGAAGCTGTTATGAGAAGTCACATCAACCTTTATGTAAATGAATTTTCTCTCGACCTTCAAAATACTGGTAGAGCAGCAGTTTGGAAATTACTTGAGCTTTCTTCAGTTCTGCAAAAAGTACCCGTGGGAGGGGACTTTGAAGTATTTGTTGATTGATGACTAAAACAATCCGTAAAGTTCTGCATCTACTTTGGCTATAATCTCGCCAAGATGTTCTTCGTTTTCAACAAACTTTGTATTGTCGACATTTATAATCAAAAGCGGACCTTCTTTGTATCCTTCAATCCATTTATTATAATATTCGTTGAGTCGCTTGAGATAATCCAGTCGAATATTCTCTTCATACTCCCTTCCTCTTTTCTGAATTTGTCCAACTAATGTTGGAACCGAAGCCTGTAAATAGATCATGAGATCTGGCGGCTTCACCATCTGGCGAAGGTTTTGGAAAAAGTCGAAATAATTATCAAAATCACGCTTACTCATCAAACCCATTTCATGAAGATTGGGAGCGAATATATATGCATCCTCATAAATGGTTCTGTCCTGTATAATTGTCTCAGTTCCCCTACTGATCTCCAAAAGCTGATTCAATCTGCTGTTTAAAAAATAAACCTGCAAGTTGAAACTCCACCTGGGCATGTCTTCATAAAAATCAAACAAATATGGGTTTTGATCCACGTCCTCAAACTGTGGAATCCACTTGTAATGCTTACTCAACATTTCAGTCAGGGTGGTTTTACCTGCACCAATATTCCCTGCTATTGCAATGTGTTTGGGTTTTTTTGCTTTCGCCATAACTTTCTTATTCCGGTACTTATACGGTTGGTCGGACAAAGTACATATTCATTTTTAAATTCACTTCAATCCGTCCCGTTTTTTTTAACTTCTCCGCTGAATCGACCACTAATAGTTCAATCCCATGGCAGATCTTACCAGATCCATGGTGGCCGCAGCACTTTTCCTTGCCTTTTCGGACCCTATTTCCATTACTTCAGCCAGGTATTTTTTATCATTCCTAATGGATTCAGCCTTCTCCCTGATCGGTGAAATAAATTTCACCATATCCTCTGCCAGCTGTTTTTTCAAATCGCCGTAACGAATTGTACAATTTTGATAAGCTGTCTCATAATGATCAATCACTGCTTGGTCACAAACCAACTGCATGAGCTGGAAAATGTTTTGAATATAATCAGGTTTTTCAGTTCCCGGCACAGTTGGACCTGCATCGGTCTTGGCTTTCATTACTTTTTTCCTGATCAGCTCATCATCATCTGCAAGGTATAGAGTAGCCAGCTGGTTTTCACTTTTACTCATCTTTCCTGCTCCATCTAAACTGGGCACTTTCACCAGATCTTCACCAAAATTATAGGCCATTGGTTCTGGGAAAACATCACCATACCTGTGGTTAAATCTTTTTACATAATTTCTTGCCATTTCCAGGTGTTGCTCCTGGTCCTTCCCTACTGGCACCCATGTAGCCCTATGAAGAATGATATCTGCCGCTTGCAAAACTGGATAAGTCAGTAAGCCTGCATTCACATTATCCGGTTGCATCCTGGCTTTGTCTTTGAATGTTGTTGTTTTTTCCAGTTCTCCTAAATAAGCCAACATGTTCAGGTACAAATACAATTCTGAAGTTTCACGAACATGGCTTTGACAATACAAAGCAGCTTTTTGAGGATCAATTCCACAAGCAATGTTTTCTGCCAGTACCCTATGCACATTTTCCTTCAACTCTTTCGTATCGGGGTGAGTAGTAAGTGCATGTAAATCAGCTACCATGAAATAGCAGGTATACTCTTCCTGTAACCTGATATAATTGCGAATTGCACCAAAATAATTGCCCAAATGCAAAAAGCCTGTCGGCCTTATGCCACTCATAACGATTGCTTTCTCGTTCCTCATGATGCAAAGATAATAAATGTAGCGAAGGGTTTATACGGCGAGCCTGTCCCCTATTTCCGTTCATCAATAAATACTCAGGATTGCTCTGAATATGGTTATTTTTGCAGTTCATTCAAGTTCAATGGAACTCAACAAACAAACCACATTAAAATTGGCACAGCTTGCGAAACTCTCTTTTTCTGAGGAAGAATTAGATGAGATTCAAAAAGATTTGACACAAATGATTGGCTTTGTTGAAAAACTGAATGAAGTTGACACAACAGATGTGGTTCCACTAACCCATATCAGCACTTCCGGTAATCGGTTAAGGTATGATGAGGTTAGAGGCTCAATTTCAGCAGAGGACGCATTTAAAAATGCTCCCTCCTCTACTGATCATTTTTTTACAGTCCCGAAAGTGATAAAAAAACAATAGCATGTCCAGTTCCGTTATTCATTTAGAAGAAATCAAAAAGAGCTATTACATGGGCAAGCAGGAACTGCAAGTCCTGAAAGGTGTTTCATTAGACATCCTTCGTAATGAATATGTGGCACTCATGGGACCATCTGGTTCCGGAAAAAGTACCTTAATGAATATTTTGGGTTGCCTGGATTCACCAACTACAGGTAAATATATTTTGAATGGACATGATGTGAGTACGATGCCAGACAATGATCTGGCAGACATTCGCAACAAAGAGATTGGGTTTGTATTTCAGCAATTCAATCTTTTACCAAGATTAACTGCACTTGAAAACGTAGCCTTGCCTTTGGTCTATGCGGGTATCTCAAAAAAAACCAGATTAGAGATGGCAATGGAAGTCTTGCGAAAAGTAGACTTGATGGAAAGAAGTCACCACAGACCAAATGAGTTGTCGGGCGGACAATGTCAGCGTGTAGCGATTGCACGTGCATTGGTAAACAACCCATCGATTATTTTGGCGGATGAACCAACTGGTAACCTCGATACAAAAACCTCATATGAAATCATGAATATCTTTTCCAAGATCCATGATGACGGGAATACAGTTGTACTGGTAACGCACGAAGAAGATATTTCCAATTATGCCAAAAGAGTAATTCGCTTGCGTGATGGTGTTATTGAAAGCGATAAGCGAAAGGATGCAGCCAGCGTTGTGTAAAAAAAAGCTGACATCTACCGAACAATTGCGCGGCTGACACATTATCTTGGTAAGTAATAGTGAACATGGCAATGAAAATCTATACAAAGACGGGGGACAAAGGAAAAACTTCATTAATTGGGGGTACCAAGGTTTTAAAATCTCACGAACGAATTGAAGCATACGGAACAGTCGATGAATTAAACTCTTATATAGGCCTCTGCAGAGATCTCATTCAAGACCCTTCAGTCAAATCATTGCTCCAGGAAATTCAAGATAGGTTATTCACAATTGGTTCTGCATTAGCATGTGATCCGGAAAAGGAAACCAAGATGAAAATACCAGATATCAAAGAAAATGATATCCTGCTTCTGGAAGCCGAGATGGACAGAATGGATGAGTCGCTTTCACCACTTCAACAATTCATATTACCGGGTGGACACCCTACTGTTTCACACATACACATCGCGAGATGCATTTGCAGAAGAACAGAAAGATTGGTTGTCAATTTGCTCCTGAATGATGAAGAAGTTGAAAACCTGATCATCAAGTACATCAATCGACTCAGTGATTATCTTTTTACACTCAGCCGCTATACTTCCAAACAATTGAATGCAGAGGAAATTCCCTGGACACCAAGGGTTTCTTAAACTAAATCCAGCTACCGTCTTTTAGCTCGAGAACACGGTCGCTCATTGAGGCCAATTCTTTGTTGTGTGTAACAATAACAAAAGTCTGGTTGAGCTCATCTCTCAATTCTTTAAAAAGAAGATGCAACGCATTTGCATTTGCTGAATCCAAATTACCAGTTGGTTCGTCAGCAAAAATGATATCGGCATTGTTAATCAAAGCCCTGGCTACCGCAACCCGCTGCTGCTCTCCACCAGACAAGGTACCAGGCTTATGATCTGCCCGTTCTGCAATTCCCAGACGTTCTAACAACTCCATTGCTTTTTTTTCAACCACTTTTTTTTGAACACCGGCTATCCAGCCTGGTATACATACATTTTCCAAAGCTGTAAATTCTGGTAACAAATGGTGAAACTGAAAAACAAAACCAATATGTTGATTTCTGAATGCAGATAAAGCCTTACCGCTTAATCGGTCATATCTTTTCCCATGTAAACTCAACTCACCTGCATCTGGCTTATCTAATGTTCCCAAAATATGCAATAAAGTAGTTTTCCCAGCTCCTGAAGAACCAATGATGCTTACAATTTCACCGGTTGCAACCGACAAATCAATGTTTTGCAAGACTTTTAAACTGCCATATTGTTTAAGAATACCTCTAGCTTCTAACATGTAGCAAATTTGTGATGAAGTTAACCAATCTTCAGGTTTGGTATATTCGAATTAACCATTACTTTTGCCGGAAATCAAAAACCAGTCCTTATGTTCTGGACATTAGAATTAGCATCCTATCTAGAAGACGCGCCTTGGCCAGCGACCAAGGATGAGCTCATTGACTACTCGATCAGAAGTGGAGCTCCCATTGAAGTAATTGAAAACCTCCAGGAACTGGAAGATGAGGGAGATATTTATGAAGGCATAGACGACATCTGGCCAGACTATCCTAGTCAGGAGGATTTCTTCTTTAATGAAGACGAGTACTAAAAAGATTAAATAAAAATGGCCACTATCAAGTGGCCGTTTTTATTAGAAGGTAAGTTTGAAGTAGAGCATCATCAATGACAAAACCATAATGATGGTATTTGCCAAGATCATGGCCTTATCCTTTCCTGTTATACCATAGATCAACCAGATGGTTACGTTTAACAGTAAAATCAAGATCATCCAAATGGATAGATCACCCACCGATTTTGAAACCCATGCCTGGTAGACCTGAGGAACAAAAGTGAGCGAACCAGTAACCACTCCGACATATCCCAGATAATCTCTCCACTTCATACGCTTGGTTTAAGATTGAATTTATTTTTCCATTTGATCAATAACCGCATTGGTTACACCAGTAAATGAGAATCCGCCGTCATGGAAAAGATTCTGCATGGTTACCATCTTGGTCATGTCTGAAAATAGCGTAACACAATAGTTAGCGCAATCATCTCCAGATGCATTTCCCAACGGACTCATCTTTTCTGCATAAGAAACAAATCCATCGAATCCTTTAACACCACTTCCTGCAGTAGTTCTTGTCGGAGATTGTGAAATGGTATTTACCCTGACTTTCT
>CAZVYI010000001.1:29093-54963 GCA_964631755.1 uncultured Sphingobacterium sp.
CTTCACACCATAGTGATAACCAAAACTACGAGAAACGCTCTCTAGCAAAGCCTTTGCGTCTGCCATTTCATTGTAATCAGGGAAAACACGCTGAGCAGCAATATAGGTAAGGGCTACAACACTTCCCCATTCGTTTAAAGCATCCATATCCCAGGCAGTCCTTAATACCCTGTGCAAAGACATTGCCGAAATATCCAATGTTTTTTGGTTGAATCCGTAATCAATTTCAGTATATGATTTTCCTTTTCTAACATTGAGACTCATTCCGATAGAATGTAAAATAAAATCAATCCCACCACCAAAATGTTGCATACTCTGCTCAAACAAGTTTTTGAGATCATCCATGTTTACCACATCTGCACCAATAACCGGAGCATTAATTTGTTCAGCAAGCTTATTGATCTCTCCCATTCTCAGTGCGACTGGCGCATTTGTCAAAACAAGCTGCGCACCTTGCTCATGACAAGCCAATGCAGTCTTCCATGCAATTGATTTCTCATCAAGCGCACCAAATATGATTCCTTTTTTTCCTTTGAGGAGTTGATTAGACATATTTAATCGATTTAAGGGACAAATATAAGCAATTAGCGTTTCATCATTTCTCTGGCACTTGCCAACACAGCATCACTAGGATTTACACCAGCCATCATTTGAGCGATCGTTAAAACGCGTTCATCTTCTGTTAAACGTTTGACATTTGTTTTGATGCTTCCATCAGCCTCCTGTTTATAAATAAATAGATGCTGATTCGCAATAGCAGCAATCTGTGGTTGATGGGTTATGGTAATCAATTGATGAGCTTGAGAAAGTTCTCCCATTAAAATACCAACCTGTTTAGCGGCTTCACCACTGATGCCACTATCGATTTCATCAAAAATCAATGTCGGCATCTCCAGCGAACCTGCAACCAATGATTTTAATACAAGCATAAGTCTACTCAATTCTCCTCCACTTGCTACCTTACTGATGGGTTCAAATTTTCCCGACTTATTTGCATCAAACATAAATGCCACCTGATCCATACCTGATGCATGCAAAGCAACTTCATCAATTTCAATTTTTAATTTAGCATTTGGCATACCCACTCGTCCGAGTAACTCATTCGCAGATTTTTCTAAGCCAGGGATAGTCTTTTTCCTCTTCTTACTCAAACCCGATGCCAGCTCTACTGTTTTTGCCATCAAAGCTGCAGCCTCTTTTTCCAACTTATTCAAATCCTCTTCAGCATTGGATAAAACATTCATTTCATTGCTGAGCCCTAATTGGATTTCAACCAATTGATCAGGTGAAAGCAAGCCATGCTTTTTTGTTAATCGTTGAGCAAGTGCTAAGCGCTGATTGATTTGTTCCAATCTGCTTTCATCAACAGAAACCGCATCTGATATCAGATCTAAGTCGGCTCCAATATCTTTCAATTCCACATAGGCAGATTCAAACCTGGCGATTAAATCAGAAAGTTGAGGATGAAACTTACTTACCGCATGCAACTGAGATATCAATGATTTTACTGCAGGTAAAAGTGGCTGTTCACCTTCATTCATACTAAAAGACACTCTGGACAAACTGGATTTGATTTGCTCAGCATGGGTCAATATATTCAATTCCTCTTCCAGGCTCTTTCCCTCTTCAGCCTGCCAGTTCAATTCTTCTAATTCATTTAATAAAAAAAGTTTGTACTCTTTTTCTTGTTCGGCCTTTAACAATGCAGCTTTTATAGAGGCAATCTTTTTTTGTACTTGAGAAAGCAGCTGATACGACTTTCCATAGTTTGATACTTCATCCAAGATTTCTGCTTTTGCATCTACAAGCAGACGCTGAAATTCTTGATTACCCAATTCCAGTGTATCAAACTGCTGGTGCAAATCGACCAGCAAGGCAGAAAACTGCTGCAATTGAGCAAGTGAAACAGGTGTGTCATTCACAAAGGCCCTCGACTTACCATTCGATTGAATCTCCCTCCTGACAATTACTTCATCTTCGATGTCTATTTCCGCTTCACTCAACAACAACATGAGTTTATTGGAAGCAGTAACCTTAAATACAGCCTCAATAATTGTTTTGATTGACTTATCCTTAACCATAGCGCTATCAGCTCGCTCACCAAGCGTAAGAGACAGTGCACCCATAATTATACTTTTTCCCGCGCCTGTCTCACCTGTTATCACAACCATCCCTTCGTCAAAGGCAATCTCAAGTTGAGTGATAATAGCATAATTCTGTACAAATAACCTCTGCAGCATATGTCAAAAGTAGATATTTTTAAATGCATTACCTTGCCACTTCAAATAGAAAAACATGTCGCCTTTATTGCTTTTTTCTTTCGTATTGGGTTATTTCCTCCTTTTATTAGGTGTAGCCATGTATACTGCGAGAAATGCCACCAATGAATCTTTTTTCATCGGCAATAAAAACTCCAATTGGATGCTTGTGGCTTTTGGTATGATTGGGACCTCCCTTTCCGGTGTAACCTTTGTCTCAGTGCCTGGAACAGTTGGCAACATCAGCTGGGGCAGCTTCAATGGTTTCAGTTATTTTCAGGTAGTTATTGGCTATATCATAGGCTATCTGGTGATTGCCTATATACTTATTCCCCTTTATTATAAGCTGAACCTTACTTCCATCTATGTATACCTTGAACAAAGATTTGGAAGAGAAAGCTATAAAACCGGAGCGCTTTTCTTCATCATTTCCAGAACATTTGGAGCAACAGCAAGGCTATTCCTCGTCATTAATGTTTTACAAATTTTCATCCTTGATGAAATGGGTATACCCTTTGTATTTACTACCGCACTGATACTCGGTATGATTTTACTCTACACATTCAAAGGTGGGGTAAAGACCATAGTTTATACAGATACCCTGCAAACAACGTTTATGTTAGGTGGACTCATCATCTGCATCATCTATATCCTTACACACATGGATCTCTCTTTGTCTCAAGCCATTGCTTCGATGCAAGAGAAGGGGTATACAAGGTTGTGGATAACCGACCTCAACAACAAATCTCATGTGATGAAAAATCTGATAGGTGGAGCAGTCATCGCAATAGCGATGACTGGTTTAGACCAGGAAATGATGCAGAAAAATATCAGCGTGCGTAACATGAAAGATTCACAAAAAAACATTCTAACCTTCACTTCAATCATGGTTATTGTGAACCTGCTTTTCCTTTTTCTGGGTGGGCTATTGTATCTCTATGTCACAATCAATGGGGGAACTTATGAGGGAAATCAACTTTTGTTTGATGGCAAGAATGTGATTGGGGACGACATCTTTCCAACCATCGCTTTGTTTCACCTCCCTCCTACTATTGGTGTAATTTTTATTATTGCACTGATTTCAGCTCTATTCCCGAGTGCAGATGGAGCACTTACAGCGCTAACATCTTCATTTTGTATAGACATACTGGGCATCAGAAGACAACCCAATTTGAGTGAAGCGGACCAAAAGAAGACCAGAATTATGGTCCATTTAAGTTTTGCCATTATTTTTCTGATCTGCATCATGGTTTTCAAATGGATCAATAACAAGTCGATTATAGGTATTATTCTCGATCTGGCAGGATATACGTATGGACCATTATTAGGCCTTTTCTCATTTGGCATGTTTACAAAAAGAGCTTTACCCAAGGGTTATGGAGTTACAGTAGTCTGTCTGGTTGCGCCAGCCATTTGCTATGCACTAGGTAAAATGGCACCTACACTTTTTGATGAGTACCAGATTGGCTTTGAAATGCTCTTGATCAATGGAATGCTTACATTTTTGGGACTGTTATTGATTTCAAAAAGGACAGCCGCTTAAATTTTTGCTTTTTTACAACACCATTGGTTTGATGAAAAAGGCGTAGAATCGTAAATTTGCGCAACATGGATTTGATTCATCAGTTGGCCAATGAATATGCCTTGAAACACAGCTCACCAATGGATGAACTCCTGAGTGAAATCTATCAGTATACCCTTGAAAACCACCCTGAATCACACATGATCAGCGGCCCTTTACAGGGAAACCTGCTCACCATGATCAGTAGAATGATTCAACCAAAAACCATTTTGGAGATTGGCACATTTACTGGATTCAGTGCAATTTGCCTCGCAAAAGGTTTACAAAAAAATGGGCGACTGCTTACCATTGAAAGCAGAGCAGCAGAAGCCACTGTAGCAAAGCGTTTTTTTGAAAGAAGTGCTTTTAAAGAACAAATTCTGCTTCAAGTTGGAGATGCTAAAGAAATACTCATGGATTTGAATGAATCGTGGGACCTTGTATTTGTTGATGCAGACAAGACTGGATATATCGACTATTTTGAAATGCTGATGCAGCATGCGAAATCAGGTTCTTGGATGCTGTTTGACAATGTTTTTTTTCATGGTGAAGTTTTGAAGGAAAAACTGACGGGAAAAAATGGAAAGGCTATTGATGCATTCAATGAACATGTGAGCAAAGACCCAAGAGTCGACAAATTAATGATGACCATCCGAGATGGTTTAACCTTGTTGTATATTAAATGAAGATGATGAGTTTGAAAAACCTACGTATTAAGTTGACAATTGTTTTAGCACTTCTGCTAAACACATTAACCCAGGCACAAGATTCCTACAGGGAACAGATTATTCAATACATTGAAATTTATGCGCCTTTGGCCATAAAAGAAATGAACAGAACTGGATTTCCAGCATCAATTAAAATTGCACAAGGCATTCATGAGTCAGGAGCCGGAAGAAGCAATCTTGTTTCAAGATCCAATAATCATTTTGGTATAAAATGTAAGTCGACTTGGGATGGAGAAAAAGTTTATCACGATGATGACGCTGCCGGAGAATGCTTCAGAGCATATGAATCTGCAGAGGCATCGTATATCGACCACTCAGATTACTTGAAATCCCAATCGCGCTATTCATTTCTTTTTGAATACGACCCAGATGATCATGTTTCGTGGGCGTGGGGACTAAAAAAAGCAGGATATGCAACGAGTCCTGTTTATGCTGAAACCATCATCAAGTTCGTAGAGACCTACCAATTGAATGAACTCAATCAATTTGTTGAAATTGATGAAGAGGAAATAGACCTCACAGAATATTTTAGTATGGTTAGGAGCAACCTGCCACTCATAACAGCCACAACCAGTTCATCAAACAACACAAATATTACTGAGTTAAAATCTGGTCCCAATAAGGCATTTGAAGAGGCTGAAGAAAAAATCAGATCAAACAATACCAAAAAAAGTAATGGACTATACCCTAGCGGTGTATTCAAAATCAATGGCTCAAAAGTTGTTTTTGCTGAGCAAGGAACATCAGTTTTGTCATTGGCTAGAAAATACAAAGTACAAGCGTCTTCGATTCTTTTGTTCAATGAATTACCCAAAAAGACAAGCTTGCTTAAAAAAGACCAACTGGTATACCTTCAAAGAAAGAAGAAAACAGGTAAGAAATCTTTTCACCGAGTAAAAAAAGGTGAAACGCTTGTCGACATTAGCCAGACAGAAGGTATACAACTGGCTAGTTTATTGAAATTGAATAAGCTCAAGGCTGGTCAACTTCCCAAACCTGGACAAAAAATTTCATTGAAAAATCCAATGAGCAAAAGACCTCAATTGGCAAAGAACTCATCTAAGTCGTCACCTACAGGAAATAAAGCATCAATTCACGTCGTAAAAAAAGGTGAATCCCTCTGGACCATTGCTAAAAAATACAGCGTAAGCGTCGACTCCATCAAAGATGCCAATGACATGAAAGGCAATGATCTTCAAGTGGGACAATCGCTTAAAATTTTAAAATAAATGAACAAGCAAATCCTGGATAAATCGTTCAAGCCTTACCTGACCAGCTCAGAAATAAGTATAGCGATTCAAAATATAGCAAACCAAATCAACCTAGATTACCAGGACAAAAATCCACTCTTCATTGCCATCTTGAATGGCTCATTCATTTTTGCATCAGACTTGTTTAAAAAAATCAATATCCCGGCTGAAATCAGTTTTATTAAACTGGCTTCTTACCAAGGAACAAAATCTACTGGCAATGTGATCACTGCAATTGGCTTGGAAACAGATTTGTTTGACAGACATGTTGTGGTACTGGAGGATATTATCGATACAGGAAAAACGCTATCCGCATTTTTGCCGCAACTACAACACCAACAACCCAAATCATTAAAGGTGTGTACTTTGCTGCACAAAAAAGAAGCAACGAGATATCCTATAGATATCGATTATTTGGGTTTTGAAATTCCTGACCTGTTTGTGGTAGGCTATGGCCTCGACTACAATGGATATGGAAGAAACCTGGATCAGATTATGCAAATAGATGAATAGGCTTAGCTAAACATCTCTTTGACCTTGGCATAAAATGATTTCTCACTCTTTTCAGGTTGTGGTTGAAAGTTCTTTGCATCTTTCAACTTTTCCATCATCTCTTTTTCTTCATTTGTAAGTGACTGAGGCGTCCATACATTTACATGAATCAACTGATCGCCTTTTTCATATGAATTGATTGCCGGAAAACCCTTCCCTTTCAACCTGAAAATCTTACCGCTTTGCGTACCTGCAGGAATTTTGATTTTTGCCCTGCCATCAATAGTGGGCACTTCTGGATTCGCGCCAAAAACAGCATCAGTAAAACTGATGTGCATATCATAAATCACATTCAGGTTATCCCTTTGCAATTCAGGATGCTGCTCTTCTTCAATCAATACAATTAAATCACCAGGGGCACCACCTCTTTCACCAGCATTTCCTTTTCCACTCAGGCTAAGTTGCATGCCATCTTGAACACCTGCAGGAATATCGATATTGATGGTTTCTTCTGTGTATACACGGCCCTCCCCCTTACATGCTGTACACTTGCTGGTGATGGTTGATCCTTCTCCATTACAAGTTGGACAAGTACCAACTGTTTGCATCTGGCCTAAAAAAGTGTTGGTCACTTTTCTTACCTGTCCAGTGCCGTTACAGGTACCACAATTCTGTATAGAACTCTTATCTTTTGCACCTGATCCTGTACAGGATGAACAGGTAGTATATTTTTTAACCTTAACAGTCTTATTAGCACCTTTAGCAATCTCCTCATAATTCATTTTGAGTTTTATTCTAAGATTGCTTCCTCTCGTACCTCTTGTTCTTCCTCCACCTCGCTGGCGACCACCTCCACCACCAAAAAAGCTTCCGAAAATATCATCTCCAAAAATATCTCCGAAATTGCTGAAGATATCATCCATGTTCATACCATGCGCGCCACCTCCGCCTCTTCCATTCACACCAGCATGTCCAAATCGATCATATTGCGCACGCTTATCCTGATCGCTCAAAACCTCATAAGCCTCAGCAGCTTCCTTGAATTTTTCTTCTGCTTCTTTATCACCAGGATTTCTATCAGGGTGAAACTGCATCGCTACCTTTCTATAAGCTTTTTTAATCTCATCGGCAGAAGACGATTTAGATACACCCAGTATTTCGTAATAATCTCTTTTAGACATAGTCGTTTTTGTTATGTTGAAGCCTACTTGCCCACAACTACTTTTGCAAATCGAATAATTTTATCACCCAAAGTATAGCCTTTTTCTACTTCATCAACTACCCTTCCTTTCATGTTTTCATCATTGACAGGAATTTCTGTTATGGCTTCATGAAAATCTGCATTGAATTCTTCGCCAATTGTTTTCATTTCCTTTAATCCCTTTGAGTGCATTGTGTTTCTCAACTTGGTAAACACCAACTGAATACCTTCTTTGATCTGAGCAACATCATCACTTTTTTGCATTTGCTTCTCAGCCCTGTCACAATCATCCATTACTTCCAACAATGATTGAATCACCTCCCTTCCCGCAGTTTGGATCAGCTCTACTCTCTCCTTGGCATTTCTTCTTTTGAAATTGTCGAAGTCAGCATAAAGGCGAATAAACTTCTCTTTTTGCTCCTCCAGTTCTTTTTTTAAGAGATCTATCTCTGAAACGGCTTCAGCATGGTTTAGATCCTGCTCTTGGTTGACTGCCGATTGCTCTTCGTTGTTCATCATTTCTTTTTCTTCCATATTCATTGATTTGCAATTTTACTGCTCAAATGGCTTGCCATACTGTTGAAACAAGTCAAATTGTCGGATTTTGACCAGAAAATGCAAATTTCAGTCATTTCCACGAAAGTTTACCTTTGTGATATGAAGAAAGTAGTGTTAAAGAGAAAAATCAGTAACAGAATAGCAAATGGACACCCATGGATTTTTTCTAATGAAATCAATTTGATGGATGATGAATTGCTTCCCGGGGATATTGCAGTTGTAGAAAACCATGATGGCTCATTTGTAGGGAAAGGTTATGTAAACCCAGTTTCGAGGATACCTGTTCGCCTGCTCACCCGCAAAAAGACAGATGAAATCAATGCTTCATTTTTTCTGCATAAAATAAAGGAGGCATGGGACTACCGAAAAAAACTGGGATATACAGAAAACTGCAGACTGGTTTTTGGCGAGGCAGATGGTCTGCCACAATTGATCATTGATAAGTTTAATGAGTACTTCGTGATTCAGACACTTGCTTTTGGCATAGATAAATGGAAAAATGAAATAACTAGTGCAATAGAACAGATTTTTGAGCCAAAAGGTATTTACGAAAGAAATGATGTCCCAGTAAGAGAACTGGAAGGAATGGAACAGAAAAAGGGATTTCTTTCGGCACCTTTCAATACAAGAATTCCCATCACTGAAAATGGATTGAAATTTATTGTCGATGTTGAAAAGGGACAAAAAACGGGATATTTTTTAGACCAGCGAGACAACAGAAGAGCAATTGAACATATTGTAAAAGACGCAGATGTTTTAGGTGCATTTTGTTATACTGGCACTTTTGAAATTCATGCTGCAGCTTTCGGCGCAAAACATGTTTTAGGCTTAGACATCTCAGAGAATGCGGTTGAGCAAGCAAGAGAAAATGCGAAACTAAATAACCTCACCAATATCAGCTTTAAGGCCATTAATGCTTTCGATGCTTTGAAACAATGGACCAAAGAAGAAAAACGCTGGGATGTAGTGATGCTGGATCCACCTTCTTTTACCAAAACCAGGGAGAATGTTCAAAAAGCCATCAGTGGCTACAAAGAGATCAATCTCAGAGGAATGAAACTGATTAAGCCAGGAGGATTTTTAGTTACCTCCTCATGTACCAATTTAGTTCAACCTGATTTATTCTATCAAACAATAGAAATGGCTGCGAAGGATGCAAGAAGAACATTGAGGCAAGTAGTTTATCAGGCCCAATCTCCTGATCACCCAATTATCCGAGGTTTGGAAAACACCAACTATTTGAAGTTCCTGATTGTACAGGTGCTTTAACTATTTTTCAACTTGAAATTTTCCCGAGTCAATGATCTGTCCATTGCGGTCGCGAAATTGAAAAATATAAATCCCCCTGTTAAAGGTGGAAAGATCGATATAAACATGGCTGCCAGGCTGGTTGATCTCCAGCTGCTTCTTACCAAGAAAACTATAAATGGTCAATGAAGCAGGAGGTTGCGCAGCTTGTTTGTATTGAATATGGACAAAAGACTTGGCCGGATTAGGATAGATACTTGTCCTTTTTACATTGTCACTTAAACTAACCCTTTTTACCTGGCTAAAGCCAAGCATGCTGATCAAAACAAATAAGATGGTTAGTATACCTTTCATATGCTATAAAGTCAAAATTAGCTGATTTGCATGAAAAAAGCCAACACGTTAGAGCGTTGGCTTATCCATTTTAAACTTTATTGTACTAATTCAGGCCTGACAATGTTTCTTTTATGGCATCGAAATTAGGAAGATCACCAGCACTTTCAAGTACTTCTGCATACTGTACTACGCCCTCCTTATCTACTACAAATGCAGCCCTTTTAGCAACGCCTTGCATATCTAAAACAAATTCATCATAAAAAGCACCATAAGCCTTTGCAGTTGTTTTATTGAAATCAGAAAGCAAAGGAAAATTATATTGTTGCTCTTGTTTGAATTTATCCAAAGCAAAGAGTGAGTCGACTGAAATACCTACAACATCTGCATTTAAGCTTGTATATACATTCAAATTATCACGTACAGAACAAAGCTCTGTTGTACATACACCAGTAAATGCTAATGGGAAGAAGAGAATGACTAAGTTTTTACCTTTATAATCTGATAAAGCTACTTTATTCTTATCTGAATTGAACAAAGAGAAATCAGGGGCTGGTTGACCTTTTTGGATTGACATGTTAAATGTTTTTTGATGTGTATGACAAAAATAGGAAACATTACCGTAAAGAAAATGTTTATCAAACCATCCTTTTTTTATTGCTTTTTGACCAACTTTAAATTGAAGATACCATTTACAGTAACTGCACGTGCCTCTACATAAGTAGGTGCTGACTTTCCTATGTACCATACAGTATTGAATCTTTGTAAGGTCAAAGTCGGATTTGTAAAATGGGTTTCGATACTCATCGCGTTCAAATCTTCTTTCCAGTCGCCTTGAATTGCCTCAGTAGATTTGAATGCGGTTACTATCCCATTCTTACTGAACTCAAACTCATATGGTGCATATTCTGCTGTAACATCAGTGCCAGCAACTGCAAATGTTTCAACTACCCATCTGTCGGTGGTAATGATTTGACTTAGAACTGCTTTCTGAAGGAATTGTTCTGCTTTTTCGCAAGAAGAAAAAATAATGGACAGCATCAACACTGCCACTAAGGGTGTAGCCTTGAATTTCATATTGTTCGGATTTGGGTTTACTTGACAATCTCACTCCAGCCCTTATAGCTACCACCGTTTTTTTGAGCCAAATTGAACAAGGGAACAATTCGTCTCTCGATCCAGCTAAAATCAGGGTCCTCTTTTTTTCTGAGGGTCAACACAATCTTTCCTGTGGATTTGTCAGGCAAACCAGGCATCTCTACAATTTTGAAACCTGTAATCTCTGGCGTCGCTAAAAATTTAGTCCTGCCATCAATATCATTAAATTCGAAATAATGTTCTACATCAACATTCTTCAGTACCCTCCCCTCTGCAACTCCCATCAATTCCAGCTTTTTTCTGCTGGTGATTTTGATCCTGTCAAGTACCGTTGGATACAAAACAGTGAAGTAGTTATCCCATTTTTCGTCGCGCTTGGCCTGACAAAGCCACTCACCTTCATTTAACGAAAAAAGGGACTGATTTATTGCCTTTTGATAACCTAATGTATCAGGTGCATAAAAATAAAATTCCCGTATACCTCTTTGGGTAAATCTGCCTGCAAATAAGGCTCCTACCTGTCGTGCTAAAAGCTCTACCAATCTTCCTTCCAGCCTATCAAGCTCGTTCATCTCCTCTATTCCAGGCATACCTCTCTGATCAGGATTTCTCAATTTTACACGCAGTATCACTACAAAGGGATTTTCTTTGATTGGTGCCACTTGTCCTAAACCCAGATCCACATTGATTGAAACAGGCTTACCGCCAATAGAACTTACATAATTTTCCCAATCATGAACAACCCTCTGCGAACTAGCAGAAATGGTAACAAAAAAAAGAAGGAGAAATAAAATTGTCTTGTTCACGATTGCAATTGAGAAAGTAAAGTAATTTCAATTCTCAGAAATAGAAAATTAATGGTGCAAACAAAAGACATAATTAACGTTTTAGAAACAATAGCACCTCCAAGGCTACAGGAGTCATATGACAATTCAGGATGGGTGGTTGGAAACCCGGAACAAATCTGTACGGGTATCCTTACTGCACTGGATCTTACACCTGCTGTTATTGAAGAAGCCCTTGAAAAAAATATCAACCTTATAGTAGTTCATCATCCACCCATATTCAAGGGGCTCAAACAGCTGATCCCCTCTAATCCTGTTGCCAGGATGTTAACCTCAGCCATAAAAGCAGATTTGTGTATTTATGCTATTCATACCAACCTCGACAATGTATTGTGGGGCGTAAATGGTGAAATTGCAAACAGAATTGGTCTTCAACAGACAAGAGTGCTGGCACCTCTTGCTGACACCCACCAAAAACTAGTCACTTTTGTTCCCATCAAACATGCTTCAAGTGTAAGAAAGAGTTTGTTTGATGCAGGTGCTGGAGCAATAGGTAACTACGACGAATGCAGTTTTAATTTGGAAGGTACAGGTACTTTCAGGGCCAATAAAAACGCGAACCCCTATGTAGGGGAGCTTGAACAACAACACCGTGAACCGGAAGAACGAATAGAAGTAATTTTCCCCATCCATTTACAAAACACAATTTTAACAGCGCTGTTTTCATCGCACCCCTATGAAACGGTTGCTTACGACCTCTACCCATTGGAAAACAAGTTTGATCAATTTGGGGCTGGAGCCTTGGGTTCGTTGGCAGCTCCAATGGAGGAAAAAGAATTCTTGTCCCTCTTGAAAAAAAGTTTTAACACAGGAGTCATCAGACATTCTCCATTCACCGGAAAAATGATACAAAATGTCGCTTTGTGCGGAGGATCAGGAAAATCATTGATAATCAATGCTTTAAGAAATAAGGCTGATGTATATATCACAGCTGACTTAACGTACCACGACTTCTTTGAGCCTGATGGACAGCTTTTATTGGCCGATATTGGTCATTTTGAAAGTGAACAATACACATCTGACCTCTTAGAAAGGGCAATAAAAGAAAAATTCCCTACCTTTGCCGTCCTAAAAACAGGTAGAAATACCAATCCCGTCAATTATTTTTTATAACTCATTATGGCTACTGCAAAAGAATATTCAGTCGAGGAAAAATTGGCAGCGTTACTTAACCTTCAAAAAGTGGAAAGCAAATTAGATGCTATTGCCATTTTAAAAGGAGAATTGCCTATTGAAGTCCGTGATTTGGAAGATGAGATCCAAGGTCTGCATTCCAGAGAGACAAGAATGGAAGAAGAAATCAATGGTATAAATGAATTCATTGAGCAAAAAAAGCAAACCATTGTTCAATCATCTGAGCTGATCAAAAAATATGAGAAGCAAAGTGATAATGTAAAGAACAACAGAGAATACGAAGCCATCAACAAGGAACTCGAAATGCAAACCCTTGAAGTGAAACTTGCAGAAAGACACATCAAGGATGCAAATGAAGAAATTGCTGACAAAGCAAGAGCGCTTGATGTTGTAAAAAAGAACATAGCCAATAAAGAAGCCAACCTGAAAGTAAAAAAATCAGAATTGGATAAAATTATTGCTGAAACTGAAAAAGAAGAAAAAGAGTTTGCAGCACTTTCTGCAAAAGCACGTGCTTCTGTAGATCCTCGCTTGCTTACTTCCTTTGATAGAATCAGAAAAAATTTCCGTAACGGTTTAGCAGTAGTTCCGGTAGTTCGTGATGCTTGTGGTGGTTGCTTCAATGCTATCCCTCCTCAACGTCAGAGTGAAATTCGTCAGCACAAAAAAATCATCGTATGTGAAAACTGCGGTAGGGTTTTGGTAGACGAAGACATGAATACTGAAAACTAATCAATCAACTTTTTATACTTAAAGCGATTCAGGATCCTGAATCGCTTTTCTTTTTTAATACGATACCTCGAAGTTCTTCAAGAGATGCAATACAAGCAGATGCATGCTGACGAGAAATACCAATTTCAAAGTTGCAGAACAATTGCATTTCCTGCTTCAATAAAGAGCAATCAAATTTTTTCAATATCCGCATCACATCATTTGAAATGGTATAGTCAAATTGCAATTCATAAATAGTCTCGATGGGTTTCTTCACAATTGGAGTTAGTTGAAGTGCCATTGATGCTGCACTTTTATAAGCATTGATCAGCCCGGGAACACCCAATAAGGTACCCCCAAAATACCTCACCACTACAACCATTACATTTGTCAGCCCTTTGCTATCTATTTGTCCTAAAATCGGCCTTCCAGCTGTCCCAGATGGCTCACCTGCATCTGTGACTCGATATAGCGTAGCATCATTTCCAATTCGATAAGCAAAACAATGATGAGAAGCTTTAGGATGTAATTTTTTTACCTCTGCAAGTGCCGCTTTACATTCCGGAATAGAAGATACTGAAAAGGCCATGCCGATAAACTTACTTCCCCGATCAGTAAACTCAGCGGTGGTACTTTTTTCTATCGTCTGGTAAAAATGCTGTTCTTCCATGAATGCTATCCAACGTTACAAAGTTAATTGATTTACTTTTGGGACATGCTATTGAAAGAAGCCTATCATCAACTTCAAAAGGATCTCTTATCAGTTTACAGCAACAGAGAGGCTGCTGTGATAGCCGACTGGATCATTGAGGAAATAACAAGTTGGACAAAATCACAGCGAATCATCTACCACGACCATCATTTAAATCAGGAACAAGAACAACTTTATTTTCAATTTAAAACAGAATTAATCCAAGGGAAACCTGTTCAGTATGTTTTAGGCAAATCGTGGTTCAAAGGCAAGACCTTTAAGGTGAATGAACATGTGTTAATACCAAGACCAGAAACAGAGGAACTTGTAGATGAAATCATCAGTCATCATCAGTTACTTGAAAAAAACAATTCTCCGTTCAAGGCTCTTGATATTGGGACAGGAAGTGGATGTATTGCAATTTCACTTCAACTTGAATTTCCACATTGGGAAGTTTGGGCGATTGACAAAAGCACAACAGCACTTGCTACTGCTAAAGAAAATGCTGATCAACTCAATATGAATATTCATTTTAAAGAAATAGATATCTTGTCTGATCTAACTATAAATCAACTTCCTGCCTTCAATCTAATTGTAAGCAATCCTCCTTACATACCTTATACAGACAAGAAGGAAATGACTACTCAGGTACTTGACCATGAACCACATCTCGCTCTGTTTGTGACCAATCAGGATCCATTACAATTCTACAAAGCTATCCTGGCATTTAGCGAACATCATTTAATTAGAGGAGGTACGCTCTGGTTTGAAACACATATGGATTATGCCTATCAGGTAGCTGAATTGATGAAAAAAGAAGAATACGAAGAAGTGATTGTTAAAAAAGATCTTCAGGGAAAAGATAGAATTGTTAGCGGTAAAAGAGGCGGAGCGTCTCTATAAATAAATTTATTGCTTTTCTACAGACAACACTGTTCTTGCACCCAACTCTTTTGAAATTCGCATTACTGCAACAACTTCATCAATTGCGACAGTCTTGTCGGCATTGATAACTATAGTTGGTGTTTCAGTTTTTTCCTTTGAGATAATAGGCGCTAGCATGCTTTTCAATGAATCAATTCCAACAGGAGTTGTTCCAACATAAAACTGCTTGTTAGCATCTATCGAAACTACAACATTTTGTTTTGCCTTGGTATCACCGGAAGATTTGGGCTGTGACAACTTGATTACATTAGGGTTTGCCAAAGTTGAAACAATGAGAAAGAACATCAATAAGATAAATAAAATATCATTGAGCGCCTCGGTAAAGACTTCCGTTTCTCCTCTATTTGCTTTCCTGATTTGCATGGAATTTATTTAGCTGGTTCTTGAATTATATCAAGAAAATCTGAGGCCGCAACCTCCATTTTATTGGCAGTCTTATCAATTTGTGTATGTAAAAAACTATAACCTAAAAAGGATAGTAATCCTATAACCAATCCTGTTATTGATGTTACCAACTTTACGTACAACCCACCAGCAATGGTATTCAAAACAAACTCGCCTGTAGTATTGATATCAAAAAACAATTGCATCAACCCAGCCAATGTACCCACAAATCCAAAAATTGGAGCAGCCCTTGAAATCACGCTCAAAACGCTCAGGTTTCTTTCAAGATTGTACATTTCAAGTCGAGCAACATTCTCCATACTCCTTTCAACTGCATCAATTGGTTTACCAATGCGCTGAATACCCTTATCAATTATTCTTGCCACCGGATTATCGGTGTTCTTTGTCATAGCTCTCGCTGCCAAAACATTGTTATTAAGAATATGATCTCTGATAATCCGCATAAAATTATCATCAATCTTCCCTGCTTTCTTGATGGCGATGTACCTTTCAAAGAAAAAGAAGACGGCAAGTATCAATAGCAATATCAGCGGAATCATTAAAGCACCACCCGACTGCAAGATGTCCCACAACTGCATTGGTTTGGCGGACTGGATTGCAACTGTTTTTGTTGTATCACTTACAGCTGGAATTTGCAGAAAATGAATTGACATGATGTGTATTTTTTAGCCCAGATTGGCATCTCAAATTTATGATACTATGAAGATGCAACTTTATTTATTAAAGAGTTGGTAAAGTTATCATGGTTTTGGAATTGCCCAATTTTGTAACATACGAAGAACGACCCTTACTGATTTTTCCATATCCTGCACAGACACATACTCATGCTTAGAGTGAAGTGCCATTTCACCTGTGAATAAATTTGGACAAGGCAAACCCATAAACGACAACCTCGATCCGTCCGTTCCACCCCTCACGGGTATAGAAATTGGCTTGATTCCCTCTTGTTCAATTGCAGTAATTGCATGTTTGATTACTTCAGGATGTTGCTTCAATACCTCCCCCATGTTTCTGTATTGCTCAGTCACCTTGAACTCGTATTTCGCTTTTGGATAATTAGCCATTAGTTCATCCAACAGTTGTCTTAGCACTTTTTGGTGTTCTTCCAGCTTGGCTGTATCAAAATCACGAATAATCAATTTTACTGTCGCCATTTCTGCCCCTCCTTTGATGTCCGTCGGGTGCACAAACCCTTGCGTTCCCTCAGTCACTTCTGGCGCAAGAGTTTCCTTGGGCAAGGAAGTAACAAAATCGCTAACCAGTTTTATGGCATTGATCATTTTCCCTTTTGCACTTCCTGGATGTGCAATGACACCATGTACAATAATTTCAACGCCATTCGCAGAAAATGTCTCATGCTCAAATGAGCCCAACTCACCACCATCAAGCGTATATCCAAAATCTGCACCCAACTTGTTAAGATCTACATGCTCAACACCACGGCCAACTTCTTCATCAGGTGTAAACAGGATTTTAACTTCTCCATGTGCTATATCTTTATTTTGCATCAGCTGATGTGCTACCTCCATTATTATTGCAACACCAGCTTTGTCATCTGCTCCCAACAAAGTAAGGCCGCTTGCAGTTACAATATCATCTCCAATTTTTTCCAGCAAATAAGGATGTTCCGCTGTACTAATTACTTGAGATGTGTCATCCGGTAAAATAAGGTCTTGTCCCCTATAATTTAGATGTACAATTGGCTTTACATCAGTACCAGAGCAATCAGGTGCAGTATCCATGTGAGCACATAAACAAATTACTGGAACTGTATTGTGAACATTTGCGGGTATCGTAGCGTACACATACCCAAATTCATCCATATGGGCATCAACAACCCCCATTGCTTTCAATTGAGTTGCAAGCAGTTTACCCAGGTTTTTTTGCTTCTCCGTTGAAGGAAAACTTTTTGATTCGGGATCACTTTGTGTATCAATTTGAACGTATTCCAGAAAACGATTGAGTAACATATTCAATTCAATTAAAAACGATAACCTCTTAAAAAATCTTCAATCAACATTCTTTTTTTCCCTTCCAACTGAAGTTCTTTTACATAAATCCATCCATCAACTGCGGCAAATCTCAAATAGGTTTTACCATCGGTTTCAACCCCTCCTATAGCTTTAGAAATAGGTGCTACTTCAAAAGAAGCTTTATAGATCTTCAACATTTTTTCATTTAAAAATGTAAAAGCTCCAGGATATGGAGATAGTCCTCTAATTAGATTAAAAACTTCTTGAGCATTTTTATGCCAATCGATCTTACAGGTTTCTGTGTGCAGTTTTGGTGCTTCCGGAATGTGGCCTATTGCTTCATGCTGTAATTTATTTTGGGGGATAGGTTGCAAAGTGCCATTGCAATAACCATCCAAGGTATCATATACCATTTGCGCACCCAGTACTTTCATTTCATCATGAAGCTCCCCTGCAGTTTCATCTGGACGAATAGTGATTTTTTGACGCATCAATACATCTCCAGTATCTATAACATGCTGCAATTTAAATGTTGTAATACCCGTTTCCTTTTCACCATTGATGATTGCCCAGTTGATTGGTGCCGCACCTCGGTATTTAGGCAAGAGCGAAGCATGTAAATTGATTGTTCCCAATGGAGGCATATTCCAAACTTGTTCTGGTAACATACGGAATGCAACAACTACCTGTACATCAGCTTTCAAACCGCTTAATTCTTCTAAAAATAAAGGATCCTTCAACTTTACAGGTTGCAAAACTTTTAATCCATACTGAACAGCGTATTGCTTTACTGCACTTTGAGAAAGCTGCATACCTCTTCCTGCAGGCTTATCAGGGGCAGTGACCACTGCCACTACATTACATTTTTCTTGAACCAATCTTTCCAGTATCGCTACTGCAAAATCTGGTGTTCCCATAAACACAATTCGACAATCCTTAACCGTTTTCATGTTGCAAAGAAACTAATAAAGCAGGTATTTATTTCTGATGGACTTAAATGAATCAATACCTGGTTTCCAGGATGACCTAATTTCTTCAGCAGAAACTCCTTTTTTGATCTGATTCATCAATGTGGCATTACCCGCCAACTTATTAAAAAAAGATGCTTCAGCATCACCTGATTTCGGCAGGATGAAAAACTTTTCTTTCTCAGGAAACAAGCGATAGGCCTCAATCAAATATTCGATATGCAATCTGCCGTTTACCTTTTCATACGCAATTTGATCAGATGAATTCAAATTCCAGCCATAACAAACCTGATCTTTTAATTTAGGCTGCATGGCTCCTGGCATAGCAGTCGGCTTAAATGAATATAGATGATCTGGCAAAGCAGGATGACCAAAAACCATAAATGGTGTTTTTGTCCCTCTTCCTTCACTTAAAACTGTCCCCTCAAAAAAACATATTGATGGATACCAATAAATCGCTGCATTATTAGGAAGGTTAGGCGATGGCTTCACAGGAAGAGTGTACATGTTTTTACGGTTGTAATTACCGCATGGGACAACCACAAAAGCTGACGGATCAAGTTTTAAATTTTGGTTAATGGACTGATTGGCAAGTGGGCTTAGCCATTTTTCGCCGACCAACATTTTTGCATATTCTCCTATTGTCATTCCATATACAACAGGAACAGGTTGCATACCAACGAAAGAACGAAACTTCGTTTCTAAAACCGGACCATCCACATAGTGAATATTAGGATTGGGACGATCTAAAACAATTAGACGCTTGCTATTTAAAAAAGCTGCCTCCATATATCCTTCCAGTGATGAAATAAAAGTATAAAACCTTACCCCTACATCCTGAATATCAAATAACATTACATCAATGCCCGATAAATCTTCAGAAGATGGTTTCGTCTTTTGTCCGTACAAGGAGACAACCTTTATACCCGTCTGTTGATCGATATAATTTCCTACTTTCTCTCCTGCATCCGCTTCTCCCCGGAAACCATGTTCAGGACCAAAAATCACACTAACAGATACGTTGTTTTCAATCAAAACATCCACGAGATGTTTATTTCCTACACGAGATGTTTGGTTGGCAAATACAGCCACTTTTTTCCCACTCAAAAGCGGAAGATATTGTGAGAGACGTTCTGCTCCTGGTAAAATCTCTTGAGCTATCCCACTCAGCACCCAAAAACAAAGTAGTACGTTAAAAACAAGCCTTTTTTGCATGGTTTTGGAACATTGTTATTTAAAAATAAAAGAATAAACCTAGATTCGCCGTTCGTTTCGATTTAATTTTCACATTTTTAAACAAAATTTATGCAAGTAAAAAAGGGCGATGTTATTCGTGTTCATTATACCGGTACCCTTAATGATGGTTCACAATTTGACAGTTCAGTTGGTCGTTCTCCTTTAGAATTTACTGTAGGAGCTGGACAAATGATTGCAGGCTTTGATGCTGGTGTTGTTGGAATGAGTGTTGGTGAAAAAAAGACTATTCAAATTGATCCTGATAACGGTTATGGCCAGAAGGACCCTAACGCAATTATTGAATTTCCAGCTTCAAATGTTCCAGAAGGAATGCAGGTTGAAGTAGGCATGAAATTGAATCTTCAAAATCAATATGGACAGCCTGTCCCGGTTGAAGTGATCGAAGTAAAAGAAGAAGTAATCATCATGGACGCCAATCATTTTCTTGCAGGCAAAGACCTGATCTTTGATGTAGAACTCGTTGAAATCGTTGGCTAATTAAGTCTTCTTTATAATATAGCACCACCGCAATAATTTTCCTTTGAAATCAAATGGAATTGTTGCGGTGGTTATATTTTCTACCTGTCCATTTATTTCCTCAGTACTCATCTCAAACTTTCTCGCATTGGTACTGAAATATAAAATACCATCCTGTTTTAGCTTGGAAACACATTGGTTGATCAAGTCCACATGCATCTCTTGGATATCAAATACATCTTTCATCATCTTGCTGTTGCTGAACGTTGGAGGATCCAGTACAATTAAATCAAAATATTCGTTCTGCACCTTAGGCAACCACTGCAACACATCGGCTTTTACATAACTATAGCGCTGATCAGTAAAATTGTTGAGTTTCATATTTTTTTGAGCCCAATCTAAATAGGTATTGGATAAATCAACAGAAACAACTTCACTGGCTCCGCCTTGTGCTGCATAAACAGAAAATGAGCCTGTATAACAAAATAAATTCAACACACGTTTATCCAAACTTTGTTTTGCAACCATGCTCCTGGTAACACGATGATCAATAAATAGTCCCGTATCTAAAAAATCAGTCAAATTGACCAGAAATTTCAACCCTGCCTCGACTACTTCGATATATTGCTGTTGGTTATCTGTTTTCTGATATTGATCTTGTCTGCTCTCTTTTCGTTTTCTTTCTTTAATATGAATTTTTAAAGGGTCCTTTCCCAATACATGTTGAATCACTTCCAGGCTATCATTGAACCATCTCTCATACTCGTCTTCACTTAACCTATGGTTACTGCGGTATTCAGTAACAAGGACTTCATCTTCATACATGTCAATAATCAAAGGAAACTCAGGCAGGTCGCGGTCATATAAACGATAGCAAGTAACCCCTTGCTGCTTAGCCTGCTTATTGAGTATCCTGAATACCTTTTTGAGGCGGTTGTCAAACATGATGAGTTTCGCATCAGACATATCAGCAAGTTAAAGTTTTATTGGGCTCTAAGCATGAGCAATAAAGATTAACTAAATTTGTAGAAATTGCTATTTATGAAACTGAAATTGATGTTAAGCGTATTATTCATTTCTACGCTCACTGTTTTTGCCCAACCTACTTCTTTAAATACACAGGATTTTGCAAAAGCTGTCAGTTCAGGGAAAGTACAAGTCTTGGATGTAAGAACTGCGGATGAGTACAAAAGCGGACATCTCGACAAAGCACTGCAAGCAAATTGGCTCGATGGAAAAGAATTTTATGATCGCACCTCACATTTGGATAAAAATATTCCAGTTTATATTTATTGCTTAAGTGGTGGCAGAAGCGGAGCCGCCGCAGAAGCACTTCGTGTAAAAGGTTTCAAAGTCACCAATATGGAAGGTGGCATCAATGCATGGAAGAGAAACAACCAGCCATTGGTAGGTAACAATGAAAACATTAAACAAACAAGTATGACTGCTTACCAAGGTCAAATCAGAAGCACAAATATAGTGTTGGTTAATTTTGGTGCAGAATGGTGCCCTCCATGTAAAAAAATGGAACCTGTCCTGAACCAATTCATGAAAGAGAATGATTCTAAACTTACACTTGTCAAAATGGATGGCGGTGTTGAAACAGAATTGATGAAGACGCTAAAAGTAGATGCCTTGCCAACTTTTATTCTTTACAAAAACGGTAAAGAGGTTAAAAGAAAACAAGGCATCGTGAGCAAAGAGGAATTCACCTCTTGGCTAAAGTAATTTAGTTCTTGGCTTTTTGCATAGCATTTGCCGCTCCACCTGAAACCCTTGGTGCACCTAAGCCACTGATGGTTGCAGCACCCTTGAACAATTGAAACTTACTTGGCATTTCTTTGATTGGCCACATGCCATTTGCTTCATTGATATCGGCTGTTTCACGCATGGGATCAAGTTTGATGGCAGCAACTTCTTTGTCTTTGATAAAGAGCTTGCTCACTTTCTGCTCATTCAATCGCCAGATCGTTACGGGGATTCTATCGACTTCTTTTGTTCCATCTTTAAAGGTGAACTCAACGATAATCGGCATAATCATACCACCTTTATTGCTGAAGGTCAACTCATAAAAATGTTTATTCTCCCATGCTGCATAATTGGCGTTATCCTTTTGTGTATTTAATTGCTGTTGAGACATTTCCTGCATCATCTTCATGTCTGCATTTCTGTTGTAATAGTAAAAGTCCCTCAAGGTTGTATCTCTATCTGTGTAGAAGCTAAGTGATTTGTCCTCACGGTTTCTTTGCTTACTGATACTTTCAAATTCAGTTGCTTTCATTTGAGCCATGTTCTTTTCACTATCCAAACGGAACCACTTCACAGAATCCAAGGAGATGTCGACTGGATCAGTTCCATAATACCAACCACGCCAAAACCAATCCAAATCAACAGCACTCGCATCTTCCATCGTCCTGAACAAATCATATGGAGTAGGATGTTTAAAAGCCCATCTCCTTGCATATTCTTTAAATGCATAATCAAATAACTCGCGACCCATAATGGTTTCACGCAAAATATTTAATCCCGTTGCTGCTTTAGCATATGCATTAGAACCAACGTTTGCAACATTATCACCTTTGGTCATAACAGGCTCCAACAAATCCTTGGGCAGTTTCATGTAATCTGCAATCAGATGAGCGGGGCCTCTTCTGGATGGATAATTATTATCAAACTCTTGTTCTGTTAAAAATTGAACGAAGGTATTCAACCCTTCATCCATCCACCAGTACTGACGCTCATCTGAGTTGATGATCATGGGGAAGAAATTATGGCCCACTTCATGAATAATCACACCGATTGCGCCATACTTTACGGCTTCACTGTAGGTGCCATCTTTTTCAGCGCGACCAAAATTCATCGCAAGCATTGGATACTCCATACCAATAGCAGCTTCTACAGAAATCGCTACTGGATATGGATAAGGTATTGTGAACTTGGAATACACCTTCACTGTATGGGCAGTCGCTTTTGTTGAATACTTCCTGTATATAGGATACGCTTCTTTACCATAATAACTCATACACATGACCTTCTTTCCCTCTACATCTACAGCCATTGCATCCCAAACCAGCCTCCTGGATGTATTAAATGCAAAGTCACGCACATTCTGTGCTTCATAAATCCAGGTCTTCTTGCCCTTAGATTTATCCTTTGCATTTTCATTGGCTTCTGCAAGCGTAACAATCTCGATTGGCTCTGCTGAAGTTTGTGCTTGCTGCCAGCGAGCCATTTGCGTTGGCGTCAATACAGCTGCAAGATTTTTACATTCACCAGTTGAAGCTACAATGTGATCTTCCGGAACGGTGATGTTGACTTTATAATTTCCGAATGCAAGAGCAAACTCTGCACCACCTGTAAATTGCAGATTCTGCCAACCCTGAAAATCACTGTATACAGCAAGTCTTGGAAACCATTGTGCAATTGAATAAAGATTATTATCGTCATCAGCAAAATACTCATAACCACCTCTTCCATATCTTGTCAACTTATCAGGAATTCTGTAGTTCCAACTCGCTTTAAAAATAAATTTTTGTCCTGGCTTCAACGGTATTGGCAATTCAACCCTCATCATGGTTTGATTAACCGTGTATTTCAAGGGACGACCTGTAGCATCTGTCAATGAAGTAACGTTGACACCATACCCCTTAAGGTATTCTTTTGGATTCATCTGCAACAACTGCTGGTGCGTCAACCGATTACCCATTGTTGATGGTTTATCATAATTGTTATCACTATTAGGATGATGGAAATTTTCATCTATTTGCAACCAGATATAGGTTAATATATCAGGAGAGTTATTGAAATACGTAACAGTTTCTGAGCCTGTCAGTATATTTTCAACTTCATCAATTTCAACATTGATGTCGTAATCAGCACGTTGTTGCCAGTACTTTGGACCAGGAGCACCGCTTGCAGTCCTGTATTCATTTGGATCCTGCATCAAATAATCCAACTGTTCAAAACGATTACCATGATTTGATCCTGGATTGCGAAAAGGCTGGGCCATTGATACGAATCCTGTCAACATGCAAACTGTAAGTAACAATACACTTTTTCTCATCATTGGAGATTTACATTTTACGATAACACATAGAATTAAAAAATAGGAATAGTATGAAGTAGATAATGGGGCAAGAATCATCTTTCTAACAGGATATTCACTTTAGGTTCGGCTTATGAAAACTAACATTGACATGAAACCAAATCCACACCCGTATTTCTTCAATTTTTCCTTTCTGCAATATAATTTATTAATTAGTCTTTTTTTGGTTCTGAGCTGCAAAAAAAATGACCCAGAATTCACTGAAAACTTTATCAGAACGCCTAAGCCTGAAGGTTCATTAGTATACCCCACCAGCACATTGGATGGCTATTCATCCATTAATAAATCTACGTCCTGGTTTCTAACCACTTCTTCATTTACAACTTTATTTAACCCTGAAGCCTCTAATTATGTTGGATTTGAACTTACACCAAGCCTGGAAATAATGCCTTTTAACAGGTCAAATGCAGCAAATTGGACTAATCAAAAATCCTATTACTGGTTCAGTAAAGGCACTTACCTGTATACTGATCTTACGGGTGACGGCTATAAAGATTTATGGGCTTTCTACTTCAAAAGCCCCTGGCCAACAAATGAAAAAGGACTTCATTTGTTCTCAGAATATGAAAAAGACAGCATGAACCATAGTGTTCAAACGGGACTGCATGAAGTGCGAAAAGTTGTAATAAGTGAATTGAATCAGGATGGGAAAAAGGATTTGGTACTCTTTTCTACAGGCTATGATAGTCAGCCTTTCCCGGGTGATAAAATAGGAATATTTAATCCCGATACCAGAATATATCAATATCTAGACAAGGATATTGGGTATTTTCAAGGAGGTGCTGCAGGCGATCTCAATAAAGATGGAAAAACAGATTTGGTTGCTTTTTCAGGTGGAAGCAAATTGGTTCCGATACACCCTGCAGCTTATTTCAATAGGGGAAACATGAATTTTGAATTGGCCAATCAAATTTTCAAGGGTTTCAGCAATACAACTGACGATAATTATTTCACAGTAGAGCTCGTCGATATTAATAATGATGGACAACTTGATCTCTGTCTTGGCGGAAAAAACAGACTTCGTATAGTGCCATTTACGAATGGGGTATTTAATAAAAAAGAGGCCATTTCAATAAAAATTCAGCCAGAACACGAGGTGTTAGATATGCTGTTTCTTGATTTTGATGAAGATGGAAAACTGGATATTCTTACCCTCAACAATATTTATGGCTATCAAGGATACAGTTTACAACTCTATCTTAACAGGGATAAAAATTATCTGGAAGTCACAAGAGAGTATATCGACAAAAATCAAGAAAGCGGTAAAGATACTTGGATCAAATGGCTAAGACTTTTCGATTACGATAAAGATGGAGATCTCGATATTGTTGCAGATGGCTTACATGGTTCAACTTTCAACAAACAAACTCAAATCTATTGGAAAAACAACAATGGCTATTTTGTATGGACCCGTACCAATTAATATAAATGTTATAAATCAAGTGCTTGATAACGCTCTATTGCAAGTAGCAGGGACACAATCAAAATCAAAAGAGAAATTATTCTTGTAAGCAGTCTTGCATGAATCACTTTATATTTTTCAAGTCCCCACTGCATGGACAATACCAGTAAAACAACCAGTATTTGTCCCATTTCTAACCCCACATTAAAGCTAAATAAACTCCATAGTAAATCCTGGTTCTTGGAAAGCAT
>CAZVYI010000001.1:55063-58509 GCA_964631755.1 uncultured Sphingobacterium sp.
GCATCCCAGCTCAGAATATGTGTCCAACCTACTTTAAAATAAAATATAAAATCTTTCATCTGGGCGATTGGTCTTGAAAATAAATCAGAATTTTGCAGGGATGAAATTACTTAAATTGTTCTTTATCTTTTCGTTGAGCTGCATGCTTGTTTCCGGACATCATCCGTTTTATGTTTCAGTAACAGAAATTGAATACACATCCAAAAGCAAAGAGTTGGGCATCGCATTTAAAACATTTCCCGATGACCTTGAGGAAGTGCTTCGCAATTATTCAGGAAAAAAACTCGACTTATCCATCAAAAACAATCCTCAAAACAACCAGCTCATTTCAGCTTATCTAAAACAACACCTGTACATCGAAATCAACCAATCCAAAAAGGAAATGAACTTTCTTGGCTTTGAGATAGACAAAGAATCCATTTGGATTTACTTTAATGTTACCAAAGTAAATAACATCAAACAATTGAAAGTAATTTCAGACGTGATGTACGAATACAAGCCAGAGCAAAACAATATTTTTCACATCAATATAAATGGGAAGTCAACCAGTCATAAATTAAACTCGCCTAACAAAGAAATCTTTATTAAAAACTAGATTCCTTCATTCTTTGGCTTTTCTGCATTTGCTATCGCAATTGCCCTTATTGTTTCAGATGCAAAAGCCATGAATGCATCAGCAGTCATTTGATCGTTACCCAGCATTGCAGGCGCGCCTTGATCACCACCTTCTCTGATACTTTGAACCAAAGGAATTTGACCAAGAAAATTCAAATCAAGTTGATCAGCAAGATGTTTACCACCATCCTTTCCAAAAATATAATACTTGTTATCGGGCAACTCCAAAGGAGTAAACCATGCCATGTTTTCAACAAGTCCAATGATTGGCACCCTGATTTGTGCCTGACCAAACATAGCAATTGCTTTTTTAGCATCTGCGAGCGCAACTTCTTGAGGCGTTGTAACAACAACTGCACCAGTTACAGGGATAGTTTGGACCAGTGTCAGGTGAATATCTCCAGTTCCTGGTGGCATATCAATGACTAAATAATCCAGATCTCCCCAATGCACATCTGTAACAAACTGACGAATAGCACTGCTGGCCATTGGGCCACGCCATACCACTGCACTTTTTTCATCAACAAGCAGTCCAATGCTAATCAGTTTAATACCATATTTTTCGAGTGGTACAATTTTATCCTTTCCATCGATATGCTCCATTAAAGGACGCTGACCTCGAACACCAAACATAATAGGAACACTAGGACCATAGATATCCGCATCCATTAATCCCACTTTAGCGCCCTGTTGAGCCAAAGCCAATGCAAGGTTGGCAGAGACGGTCGATTTCCCAACCCCACCCTTTCCACTTACAACAGCAATGATATTCTTAACACCGGGAAGAACTGATGTTAAATCAACACGAATAGAACTTGTATTTGCAGTAAAATTGACAATTACCTCAAGGCTTTCATCTACATGTTCATGGATCGCCTTTTCACAATCTCGTCTGATTTTTTCTTTTAATGGACATGCCGGTGTGGTAAGCACAATTGTAAACTCCACAGATGTATCACCCAAAACAATATCCCTGACCATATTCAACGTAACCAGGTCTTTTTTCAAATCTGGCTCTTGTACCTGTCCCAATGCCTTCAAAATCGCTTCTGTACCCATAAATAAGAAATGTTAAAAATCAATTGTTCTGCAAAAATAACCATTAACACACTAGTTTGTTTATCGAAAAGAAGGACTTAATTTGTGGTAGAATGAAGACGATGAAAAAAGCCATAAAAATTGCTGTGGTATTGCTTGCTTTTCTGCCCTTTGCAGCCAAGGCACAATTTGAAAACTTTAAAGATTCTGTGGTTCAACTTTATGGGGTGGTCATGACGGCCGATAGCCTTAGGGGCTTACCTGCAGTGACCGTAATGGTCAAAGGGACTGGCAGAGGAACGCTAACCAATAACCAGGGTGTATTTTCAATTGTGGTCTTAAAAGGTGACCAAATTGAATTTTCATGCATAGGCTTCAAAGACAAAATAACCCTTATTCCAAAAAATCTTGATGGTAATCAGTACAGTATTATTCAACTGATGGTCAACGACACAGCCTACCTCCCTGCAGCCATTATCAAACCCAGACCAAGCAGGGAACAGTTTGAACGTGACTTTGTATCGACAGACGTACCAGATGATAATATTGAAATTGCCAGAAAAAATACTGATATGGCAACCCGCAGGATGCTCATGAGAACCTTACCAAGTGATGGAAGAGAAGCGGTCAATTTAAACCTTGCCAGAAGTGCACAAAAATATTATTATACAGGCCAAACACCTCCAATGAACATATTCAATCCATTTGCATGGGGTGAATTTGTTAGATCATGGAAAAGAGGTGATTACAAAAAGAAATAAATATGGCTGACCACCAAAAACCCATTGTGGCTGTTTTTTGTGGCTCTAAAAACGGTTCAGATCCTCAGTTTGTGCAAGATGCAGCAGACTTAGGCAGTTTATTAGCTAATAATGGATTTGATATTGTATATGGTGGGGCTTCGATTGGCATGATGGGAGCACTTGCAAATAGCGCCATAGCGAATGGAGGTAGTGTAACTGGTGTCATTCCAGAAGTTTTAGTTGCCTGGGAAAGGCAACACAAAGGCTTGTCGGAATTAATTGTTACAAAAGACATGCACAACAGGAAAAAAACAATGTATGATATGTGCAGTGCGGCAATCATTTTACCTGGAGGTTTTGGTACGCTTGATGAGTTATTTGAAATGCTGACCTGGAACCAACTGAATATACACGACAAAAAAATCTACCTACTCAATAGTGCTGGGTTCTATAATCACTTGATACTACATATGGAATCACTTGAATCCAAAGGATTTTTATATGAGCCCATATGGACTCGCTTGGCACACTTTGAAAAACCTTATGAAGTTGTAGAGGCAATACGGCAAGACCTAGGTGCCGCTTAATCAAATATCTTACCTGCGTTTAAAATGCGGTTGGGATCAAATACTTTTTTGATTTCCCGCATCAAATTCATTCGGGTTTCATCTATGACAATATCGAGATATGGCTTTTGTATCAATCCTACCCCATGTTCTCCACTAATTGTTCCACCCAATGATTGTACCACCTGAAATAGCTCTCTTAGAATGGCCGTCATTTCAGGGTGATCATGACTATTTGGAATGCCTTCTTTGAAAATACGGACATGCAAATTACCATCACCTGCATGACCGTAACAAACAACTTTAAAATCCAATTGATTACCCAATTGCTTTAATCCTTTAATCAATGCTGGTAAAGCAGCACGTGGCACTACCGTATCTTCCTCAATTGTATATCCTTCAAGTTTTACATATTCAGCTACCTTTCTTCGCATGCTCCATAAGACATCCTTTTGTTGAGCATCATCTGCAAAATAGATTTCAC
>CAZVYI010000002.1:0-37694 GCA_964631755.1 uncultured Sphingobacterium sp.
AAGGCAATCAAACTAAGTTTTAAAAATATATTTTTCATCTTGATCAAATTTTTTGATTAAAAACCGAGTTGAATACCTGCAGTAATGTTTCTGCTCTGAGGGATGATACCTGTTGCTGCACCTACGAATTCGATATCGTAGCTGAACCAATCAGATAGTGTCCACAAATTGGTACCCTGCAAGTAGAATCTAGCATTGCTGAGTTTCAGTTTTCTAACTACATCACTGTTCAGGTCATAAGAAAGGGTTACGTTCTTTAGACGAATGTAATCTGCTCTGAACAAAGTACGGCTTCCACTCAATGCAGATGAACCTTTTGATTCGGCACCCGCAAATACCATTCTTGGATACCAGGTAATTTGTCCAGGTGTGGTCCAGCGGTTATTGAATACATCAACAAACGCATTCAATCTCGCCTGATTTTCAATCATGAAATTCACCTGGCCATCGTCAGCCATTCTTCCATACTCGTATTGGAAGAATACATCCAATGTGAATCCTTTATAAGTGAAGTTGTTTGTCCAACCACCCCAGAAATCAGGCTGGGTATCGCCTACATAAACACGGTCTCTCAATTGTGGCTGATAGGTTACATTTCCTAATGTATCCAACCACATTGGGCGACCTGTTGCGGCATTAACACCAGCATATTGTTGGGTAAAAATAGAACCCAATGATCTGTTCACTCTTGTACTTGGGTTGCCCGGAAGTTCCTGTAAGCCATCATACAATTTCCTAACACGGTTATGGTTGAAGGTGAAAATAAAGGTACTTGTCCAGTTGAATCCACCTGGTTTAAGCGATCTTACTGGTTGTACACCAAGGGTCAACTCGATACCGCGGTTTTGAATCTGACCAACGTTTCTGCTGATGCTTGAAAAACCAGTTGTCAACTGCAATGGTTGAGAAAGTAACAAATCTGCAGTGATCTTATCGTAAGCCTCTACTGAACCGAAAATTTTATTATCGAAGAAAGAGAAGTCAAGACCAAGGTTGGCTGTTCTGTTTCTCTCCCATCTTAACTCAGGATTTGATAACTGACTGAAGGTGATACCGGGTTGTGTGGCATAAGGAGATGCTGCACCATACAAACCAAGACCATCAAAGTTTCCAATCTGATCGTTACCAGTGATACCATAAGAAGCTCTGAATCTCAAAGAATTGATCCAGCTTGAATTAGCAAGAAACTTCTCATTATCGAGGTTCCATGCAAATCTCAAAGATGGGAATAAACCATAACGGTAGTTTGCACCAAATCTTGAAGAACCATCATAACGTGCAATAGCAGATAAGATGTATTTGCTATCATAGTTGTAGTTCAAGTTGGCAAAAACCGACTGACGTCTGTAACCAGTGAAGAATTCAGTTGTGCTCAAAGGAGTGGCAGCTGTATTCAAAGTAGTGAACTGGAATGTTGGGAAACCTTCACCAGTTGTACCGATACCTTCCTGGTTTTCTTTTCTGTACTCATAACCAAGAAGACCATCAATACGGTGCTTGTCTTTCACATTGAAGTTGAAGTTCAAAGTTTGTGTAGAGATGATGTTGGTGTTCCACTCACTTTCTACCTGACCGAGTCCTTTTCTTGCGAAACCATCCTGAGTTCTTGGGTCAGTATAACGCTTACCTTGAATCAAGCGATAATCCAAGCCGAAGAAAGAACGATAACTCAACCATGAATTAATTTTATAATCAAGGCTAATATTACCAACCAATTGGTTAGACCTGTTGAAACCAGTATTAAATTCATTAACCGCAATCACGTTTTGGTTCAAAAGGCCTGCTAGGTTTGCTGGAGGTGTGCCAAAATAGCTTCCATCAGGATTGTAGATGGGGTTAAAAGGCCAGACGGCAGCAGATGCAAATGCAGGGCTACCTAAAAAGCTACCTGAGGTTGCAAAAGGAACATTTTGATCAAATGTACTTGCGTTGATAGAAGTGTTGATGGTCAACTTTTCAGTTGCTTTATTGCTCACGTCTAATTTCAAAGTACCTCTCTTGAAGTTGGCCTTAGATATAATAGCTTCTTGCAAATTATATGAAGAAGAAAGACGGAAAGTCGTTCTGTCATTACCACCTGAAGCACTCAATTCATAGTTTTGAATGGCGCCAGACTTGAAAGCTGCATCCTGCCAATCATAGGTAGGTAATGCAGCAATTGCATCAGCGACAGCTTTATCAGTTGTGAAACTCGCAGCTGGTACACGGAGGAATTCACCCAAAACTGTACGTCTTACTGCAAAATCATTGGCTGGCAAGTTGAGTGCTACGCCAGTAGCTTCAGCTCTAAGTTGAAATAGTTGTTGAGAATTCATCACATCTAATTTCCTCAAGGCCGTAGCTTGTCCAACATAAGAATTAAACTGGAATTTAGTTTTACCAGCTTTACCTTTCTTGGTAGTAACGATAACTACACCATTTGATGCCTGTGCACCATAAATTGCTGCAGAAGCCGCATCTTTAAGGATGTCGATCGACTCAATATCATTGGGATTCAAAAAGGCAAGTGGGTTAGATTCAGTAAAGTTGGCATCATTTCTGTTATTCAACTGTACGCCATCAATTACAAAGAGTGGTTGTGTACCTGCAAGGAATGAACCTGTACCCCTGATTCTTACGTTGATACCACCACCTGGGATACCATTGTTAGCTTGTACCAATACACCCGCAGCGCGTCCTTGTAGTGCCTTATCCAATGAAGGGTTGGGAAGGTTTTCAATCTCTTTACCCCTAACTGTTGAAATTGCACCAGCCTCATCTCTTTTTTTTCTGACCTGGTAACCTGTAATGATAACCTCATCAAGCTTCTTATCATCTTGTTGTAAGGTTACATTTACATTACCACTCGCTGGAATAGCTACTTCTGTAGAAGCTAAACCAACTGCAGAAACAATAAGTGCTTTTGCATTTGTAGGAACACTGAAACTGAAATTACCACTCGCATTGGAAGTAGTACCAATCCTGGTTCCTTTAACAATCACAGAGGCATTAGATACAGCTGTACCCGCAGCGTCAGTGACCTTTCCGGAAACCGTCCGATTCTGCGCAGATAGTTGTCCAACAAGGAACAACACACCACACAAAAGAAGCAAGATCTTTCTCATGACTTTTTGTTTGGTTTAAATATATGTTAACGAATTGCGAAAATATGATAAGACAACTAATTTGCATCCTTTGTTGCAACATAAATAACAAATAAAAAGAGCACCAAAACCCGGACAGAAGGCTATTTTTTAAAAAAAATTAAAAAATAAGCTTAAATCTTATTAATAATTGATATGCATCCTAAAAATAGAATTTTTTATTGAAAAAAATTCAATAAAACGCGAAAATGTTTATTTTTTACTTTCTTTTTCCCATCAATATCAAAAGTACAGGAAGGAGAATGAGGTTGGTAAGTGTTGCCGTTAGCAAAGTAAAGGAAGTCAGCCATCCCAATGCCTGGGTGCTTCCAAATCCGCTAAAGACAAAAATGATGAATCCGGCAATGAGTACAAGTGAAGTATAGACGATACTGATTCCTGTTTCTCTGATGGTCTGAACTACTGTTTGCTGGATATCACCATTGCCGTGGGGTAATTCTTGTTTATAGTTCACCAAGAAACGAATGGTTATGTCAATGGCAATGCCAAGGGCAACGCTAAATACCAGCACTGTGGAAGGTTTAATGGCTATTCCCATCCATCCCATTAATCCAGCTGTCATGATCAATGGAATTAAATTTGGGATCAGCGATGCAAAAAGAATTCGAATTGATTTGAACAGATAGAGCATGCAAAGGGCAATAAACAAGAAAGCCCAAAGTACACTTTCCTGCAATCCTTGTATGATAAAGCGACTCCCTTCCAGAAAAGTTATGCTAGAGCCTGTCAGTGATACACTTGTTTTGCTGGTGTCGAAATAATCTCCCGCATGATTTTGCAGGGTGTCTATCAGCGCTGGCATCCTAAGACTTCCAATATCTGCCATGTTTACACTGATCCGTGTTATTTGTCGATTGCTGTCAATAAATGAAGACATCAGTTTTTGCAAAGACCCTTGATCAGTTTTGGATGATTTGCTGGGCTTCAGGTAATCAGCAAGAAAAGCACCATCGAATGCATTGGGCATGGCATAGTTGTTGCTATCGCCATCATAGAAGCCTTGCTTAGCAAATTTTAAACCTTCTGCAAGTGAAAGCGGTTTCGCTAATTCTGGATAAGTCGTTAAGTGCTCACTAAAGGCGGCAACTTTATCATAAACGTTTAATGCTCTTGATCCTGCAATTCCATTTTTCTTTTTGGTGTCAATAATGATTTCGAGAGGTAAGATGCCACCAAAATTGGACTCAAAAAATTTCAAATCAGTATAGATCTTATCCTTCTGTGGCAAATCATCTACAATAAAAGCTTGTGTTTTCAGTTTAGTAATTCCAGCGATTGAAATAACCAATGCTATAGCAGTAGTGATGTAAATTGTTTTCTGGTGCGCAAAAACCCACTTCTCTATTTTTGTCAGCAAACTCGTAAGCCACTTGTTTTCCAAATAACTCATGTGTTTTGACTTTGGAACAGGCATATAGTAAAGTGCAATCGGAATAATTATCAGTGAAATGAAGAAAAGGCCCATAATGTTGATACCTGCAACAATGCCAAATTCTTTTAGAATCAAACTCTTGGTCAATGCAAATACTGCAAATCCAAGTGCTGCACTGATGTTACAAAACAAAGTCACAACACCCATCTTGCTGATCATTTCAACAATAGCCTTTTCTTTGTTACCATACTTTAAATAAGAGGTATGGTATTTATTCAGAAAATAAATACAGTTGGGGATACCAATTACTACAATCAATGGTGGAATCAATGCTGTAAGAAGTGTGATCTTGAAACCAAATAAGTAAATAGTAGCAAGACTATATATTACACCAACCAATACAACACCAAGTGATAGTAATGTTGTGGTAAGTGATCTGAAAAAAATGAAAAGAATTAGTGCAGAGAGTACAATAGAGCCTAAAAGGAACCAGTTTAATTCATTGGCAATGCGCATAGCTACATTTGTCCTGATCAATGGTAATCCACTCAAATGGATATCAAATCCTGTTTTTTTTGCATATTGCTCAGTGATGGCTTCAATTTCTCCAACAGTCTTTTCGCGTGCCTTTGAGGCAAGAATATCTTTGTTGATTCTTAATCCGATTAAAAAAGCTTTAGATGTTGGATTGTACAAAAGCCCTTTATAAAAGGGAAGCGTATAAAATTCTTCTTTTAAACTATCCAGTTCCGCTTGATCTCGAACCTGTGGTGGGAAAATCTTGATAGCATCTAGTTTCCCGCTACTATCGTTTCTTTTTAAAGTGACTGCCCCATTAACACTGATGATGTCTTCAACGCCATTAACTTTTTTTACTTCTTCAATAAAAGAAGATGTTGTGTTAAAATGCTCTACTGAAAAATAGCTGTCTGTAGTGAATCCTACTGTTAACAAATTTCCATCTTCGCCAAAAGTCTTTTTAAAATCCAGATAGGCTATGTACTTAGGGTGGTCTGTTGGAATTGCTCTTGAAAAATCATAGCTCAATTGCACTTTACTACCCTGGTAGCCCAAAACAGCGGTTAAGGCTATTGTTGCAAGTATCAATTGTATTCTGTACCGGAGAATGGATTTACCCAGCCATTGCCACATGGTATTTTTTTTGCAAAGGAAAGCAATTATGTAAAGCGATGGATTTTTTTATACCATGCTGCCTGCTTTCAATTCATTAATTTTATGGGATGAAGTCGTGCTGCTTTGCACTAGTATTAATCGTATCTATAAAGGTATCTCTTGCCCAGAGGCTGCAAGCAATTGGTCAATGGAGAGATCATCTGCCCATGAAATCAGTTTTGTCGCTTGCGGCTGATAAAAATTCTTTTCTGGCCGGTTCTGCCTATGGTTATTTCGGGTATCAGCCTTTGACAAAAGAAATCATTACCAAAACTAAGTCAGATGGATTGTCGCAAGTAGAATTAAAATTGATTTCAAAAAACCCACTAAGTGAAAAACTGCTGTTGGTGTATCAAAATACAGATCTTGATCTGATAAGCGAAGACCGGATTCGAAATTTACCTGATTTGATTAAATCAAATTTACAGGAAGATAAAACTGTTAATCACATCAATTGGATTGGTGATGATGCTTACTTGTCAACCAATCTGGGAATCATCGTTGTCAATACGGATAGAGGAGAAGTCAAAAACACCTACCGTATTGGCGAGAATGGAACTTCTATTAAAGTTTATCAAACTGTATTGTTGAATGGAGTCTTGTTTGCAGCAACTGAAAAGGGCTTACTGCGTGCAAATTTTTCTTCCTCCAGTTTAAATGATTATAAAAACTGGACAACCGTAAGCATTCAGTTTAACAATTCGCCCTCGCTCCGTGTATTGAATTGGAACAATCAATTGGTTACTCAAGTAAATGATTCATTGTTTATCAACAAAAATGGAGCTTGGAATTTTTTATTTGCTAACCAAAGGCGAATCACAACACTTGCTGTTGTAAACAATCAGTTGTTCATTGGACAAACCTCACAAGGAAAGGGTAACGCAGTTTTGATTAATCAGATTTCACAAGCTATTCAGATAATCAATTCAAATTACCTGACCCATCCCACTGATGCGGTTTATGTTGAAGGTGCAATATGGGTTTCAGATTTGAAGAATGGAGTGATTAATTTATCCTCACCTAACGAAACGCCTGTTTTCCCTGAAACACCAGCGGGACTGGCATTTGGTGATGGTGTATTTGCAGATGGAGAGATTTACATTGCTTCGGGTAAAATTCCAAGACCCAATACTCAGCCAAGTCTCTCTGATGCTGTTTATGCATTTAACGGAGATCGCTGGAAGAGTTTAAGTTCTGCATCATTACCGGTTTTCGATACCTTGAAAGATATAGGTAGTGTTGTATATCAAACTGCTTCTGGTTCTTTGTTTGCTGGTGCTGCTGATGGAGGTTTGCTTGAAATTGCCAAAGACAATAAATTAATCGTATACAAACAAAACTCTTTTCTTTCCCCTGTTTTCAATAATGCTGCTAAATACAGTGTTGGAGGATTGGCGATAGATAAAGATCAACAATTGTGGCTCACCAATAATGGAGCGCAAGATGGATTGGTGGTTAGGAAGAGTAATGCGACAATTCAGAAGTTTAGGATTCCTTTTGTCCATAGCAATTTTGAGTTATCGAAACTTATTGTAGATGATCAAAATCGAAAGTGGATTATTGCTGCAAATGGTGATGGATTATTTTGTTTTGATCATGGCAATAGCCTTGATGTTACATCCGATGATCAGTGGAGGCAATTCAAACAGGGTCTAGGCAAAGGCAACCTGCCTTCGAACAATGTTTTGAGTATTGCTTGCGATAGAAATGGATTTATATGGGTGGGTACCGACAAAGGCGTGGCTGTAATTCAATGTGGTGATGATCTGTTTAACACTGGAACTTGTGAAGCCATTCTGCCCGTAGTACAAGAAGATAATTTTGCAGGCCGTTTATTGGCGGAAGAAAGGATTAACGATATTAAAATTGATGGTGCTGATAGGAAATGGATAGCTACTGGTAATGGTGTTTGGTTACTGAGTGCAGATGGACAAAAAATCATCAACAGGTTTATTGTTTCCAATAGTAAATTACTGAGCAATGAAGTTTTGTCAATTGTCATTGAGCCTTTTACCGGAGAAGTATTTTTTATGACAGGTAAAGGAATTTGTTCTTACAGGGGCACTGCTACAGAGCCTACAATAACAATAAAAAAGCCATTTGTTTTTCCCAATCCCGTCCCTCCAGGTTTTTCAGGCACCATTGCCATTCGTGATCTTCCCGAACAAGCATGGGTGAGTATAACTGAACTGGATGGCAGACTGGTGTTTAAAACAAGATCATTAGGAGGTCAGGCTATTTGGAACGGAAAGAACTACAAAGGAGAAAGAGTAAGCTCTGGTACTTACCTGATTATGGTTGCCAATGAATTCAATACGCAACAAGTTGCTGGTAAAATATTTTTTCTGAAATAAGATGAGTACTCCATTTCATACAAAGGGACTCATCATTCGTACTGTTAAGTATGGTGAAACATCATTGGTGGTATCCATTTTTACCTCTTTGTTTGGGTTGCAACAATACATGGTTAAAGGAGTTCGTACTTCAAAAAAATCCGCTTCATTCACTGCCAGTCAGTTTCAGGTAGGTAATATCCTGGAATTGGTTGTCTACCACAACGATAAAAATACTTTGCAGCATATTAAGGAATGTAAACAGCCATTTTATTTCGAACACCTTTTTGCTGATGTTACTAAAAATGCTGTTTTATTGTTTATCATTGAACTCTTACAGAAATGCATCAAGGAGCCAGATACAGCACCCGAGCTATATGATTTTATTGAAGATATTATTTTGGGATTGGATAAAGCAACTCCAACGCAAACAGCAAATATTCCACTTTTTTTCATTGTGCATTTATCTCATTTTTTTGGCTTCAGGCTAATGGATAATTATTCAGAAGAAGCAACAATACTGGATTTAAGAGAAGGACAGTTTGTTAAACAGACTCCTTTGCATCAAATGGTGATTACTAATCCAAAGAGTGAAATTATTGCTCAACTGTTGCGTGTGATGCAGTTGGAAGAATTGGATCAGCTGCAAATGAATAAGCATTTGCGCAATGAATTGATGGATGCTTGTTTGCAATTTTATGAATTGCATATCAGTCCATTCGGACAAATGAAATCACTTCCGGTTATTCGGACTTTACTTGAAGTATGATTAAAGTAGTCGACTGCTTTTGAGGTTGTTGTCCAGTAAAACGACTCCAGGCATTTTACCTTTTTCGAAACTGCCTAATTCATTTGATCTGCCGAGAGCAATTGCACCATTGATTGTAGCCCATTTCAATATTTGCTCAAGTGGAATTTCTGGTAATCGTTCTTTGATGGTTTTTATTTCAGCGGCAATGCTCAACTGCCAGTTGCTGCTATAGCTGTCGGTCCCTATAGTTAACTCAGCTCCATGATCCAATAGCATTTGAACAGGAGGCAATTTATTTTCAATATATAAATTGGCATTTGCACACAGACAGAAATGAATTCCCGCAAGATGTTTTTGCGCATAGTCAATTGCAAAGTCGATATCCTCTTCTGGGATAAAGGTATTGTGCACAAGTAACAGACGTTGATTATTGTTGAAATGCGGTAAGCAGGATCTAAGTGCAGATTGGCCTGTTACTGGAAAAGGAGATTTTTCAAATCCAAAAATTTTTAAAAAAGGAAGATAAGCTCCTTGTCCCGTTTTATACAATTCATCCTCTGCTGGGTTTTCCTGATTGTGCATAGAGATAACAGCATTGGCTGTACGTTTATTGATTTCCTGAAAAGTAAGATCACTAATGGTATATGGCGCATGTGGCACCAGGGCTGATTTGAAATGTTCTTTTTCAAGATCTTTTTCAAGATCCAGAAAAGCCTGCAGCACATCACTGTAGTGTTGCATTCTTTCAGGTGACATCTCATCGCTGAAACTCAACACTTCGACAAAGTTGTTCCATTTGATTTTGCTTCTTTGCTTGGTTGCTAAAGTATTGGCAGTATTTCCAATGTCGCCGACTGCCACAATACCATCCTGATACATTTCCTGTTCTGCTTTTTCAATACGTTCCAAGATGATTTCCATCGGAAAATCTCTTTTGCCAACAACATCAAGCAAAAAGGGAATGAGTCCGGTATGGGGTGGAATTACATCTTTGAGATGGCTCAATTCGAGGTGACAATGGGCATTGATGAAACCTGGTGTGATGATGCCTGTGTGGGATTCAATATCGTCGCCAGCTTCGGTGAAGGGCACTAACGCTTCAACCTTCCCAGCTTCATCAGTAATGAGCACATGTTCATGGTTGAAAAATTCAAATCCATTGAAAATCTTGTTGGCGCTAAACTTGCGGTATTTCATCAGTCGAAATGAGTTAACTTTGCAGGCGAAATTAAAGATTATCTACTAGAAGTTTTTTCTTAATAAGATGCTGGACAGATTAGACGCCATTAAGGCAAAATTTGATGATATAGGTGTAGCGCTTACCAATCCTGAGGTGGTGAGTGACAACAAGCGGTTTAGCCAGTTGTCAAAAGAATACAGAAGTCTTGAGAAAATTGTAGTGGCTTCTAACCAATACAAACGCTTATTGTCTGATCTGGAATTTAACCGAGAAGCCTTGATGGGTGATGATGAGGAATTGCGTGAGTTGGCTAAATTGGAAACGGCTGACTTGGAGGCCCAAAAAGAGGAGCTGGAAAAGCAGATTCGAAACATGCTTATTCCAAAAGACCCGCAAGATGAAAAAAATGCGATTTTGGAAATCAGGGCAGGTACTGGTGGTGACGAAGCTTCCTTGTTTGCGGGAGATCTCCTCCGTATGTACATACGTTTCTGTGAAAACAAGGGTTGGAAAACTGCGGTATTGAATGAGAATGAAGGGACAATGGGAGGGTACAAAGAGGTACAACTTGAGGTTAGCGGAGATGATGTTTACGGGACCATGAAATTTGAGAGTGGGGTACACAGGGTTCAGCGTGTGCCCGATACAGAGGCAAGCGGAAGGGTGCATACGAGTGCTGCTACAGTAGCTGTTATGCCTGAAGCAGAAGAGGTTGATGTGGAGTTGAGAGAAGCTGATGTGAAAATGGAGACTTCACGAAGTGGAGGTGCAGGTGGACAGAACGTAAATAAGGTAGAGACCAAGGTAATGCTTACGCATATTCCTACAGGGACAGTCGTGATTTGTCAGACTGAAAGAACCCAGTTGGGCAACAGGGAAAAAGCCATGCAAACCTTGAGGACTAAACTGTATGAAGAGCAGGTACGTAAGCAAGAAGATGAAATCGCAAGACATAGAAAAAGTCTTGTTAGTACGGGTGATCGTTCTGCAAAAATCCGCACTTATAACTTCCCGCAGGGTAGGGTAACAGATCACCGTATTGGTTTAACGCTATATAATTTACAAGATGTTCTAAACGGCAATATCGGAGAATTGGTTGATGCCCTTCAGTTTGCAGAAAATGCGAGTAAGCTGACTCAATCGTAAGTATTAGAATTTCACAACTATTTACTGTAAAAAAGCAGTTTCTGGTTTTAAAGACTCTTTAACAACCATAAAGGCTTTCTATTCGTCTCTATATTGTGTGGTATAGATGATCAGCTTTCTGTTGTGATATTTGGAAAGTTTTAACGAAAGCAGAAATGGAATAAGTGAGCAAGCTTCATCTAACAATTAAGCAATAGTTGTTTTTCTCATAAGCAGTTAGTTTTGGTTACGGCCCCTATGTCCATAGGGGCTTTTTTTTGCCCAAAAGATACCTACTAATGTGCCTACTGCATCTGCTACTCCATCCCAATACGAAAAGCTTCTGTTGGTAAAAAATTTCTGATAAAATTCCATACCCATACCAAAACCAATACCAAAAATAATGATGGAAATAATGATGGTTTTTTCATCAAATTGGGAATGTTGTAAAAAAAACACACCCCATAAGTAGGCGAAGATCAGAAAGATGACAAAATGGATCAGCTTGTCTATTCCAGGAACTTTCCAAATTGCTGCGTCACTGGCACCGGAGGTGTCAAAACTCAGCAAGTAGAATACACAAGCTGTCCATATAAAAGGTAAGAGCTTGTTGTTGATCAATAATTTCATTGGATTATGCTCCAATCAAAGCTTTGTAGGCTGCAGCATCCATAAGTGTATCTACTTCAGCTGGATCTTTCAGGGTTATCTTTACCATCCAGCCATCTCCATAAGGATCCTGGTTAACCAATTCTGGCTGGCTATCCAACAAAGGATTCTTTTCTGTGATGGTCCCAGAAACAGGTAAAAATAAATCGCTCACAGTTTTTACTGCCTCTACAGTTCCAAATACAGCCTCTGAGGAAAATTCTTTTCCGATGCTGTCTATATCTACATAGATGATATCTCCTAATTCACCTTGTGCAAATTCTGTAATGCCTATTGTGGCTACATTTCCATCAACAGAAATCCATTCGTGTTCTTTGGTATAACGCAATTGTTCAGGAAAGTTCATGTGCTTATTTTTTGCAAGTTTAAGGTATAATTTAAAATGGTGGTAATTTAAATTTCAGATATTAAATATACCTATTCGTTTCTACGTATCAGTTTAACTTTTTTGATTCTGATATCCACCAATGGTTTATCGCCTCCAGTTCTCCCGCTGGTTTTGGTTTGGGCTATTTTATCCAGTACATCATATCCACTTACTAATTCTCCAAAAATAGTATAGGTTTGGTCGAGGTGCGGCGCTCCACCAAGGGTTTTGTAAATCTCACGCTGAGCGGCTGGTATTTTTCTACCATTTAGCCTGAAGGTTTCAACAGAATCAAGTGATTTATCATTAAAAACTCTTCCTTGAACAATATAAAACTGTACTCCACTGCTTTCACGTTTAGGATTGACATTGTCCCCCATTCTGGCTGCAGCTAGCATACCTTTCTTGTGAAAAAAATCAGTTGAAATTTCTGCGGGTAGCGTGTATGACTTCAAAAAGCGAGTGCTGTCAGCTTTAGGCTTGGTTTTTTCATCCCCAGCCTGGATCATAAATCCTGCTATAACCCTATGGAAAGCAATACCATTGTAATAATGAGATTTCACCAGTTTAATGAAATTGTCGCGGTGAATAGGCGTCTCATCTTTGAGTCTTAAAATGAGATCACCGGAATCTGTCTTGATCAGTATATCCTTCCTGAGATCGCTTTTCTTTATTTTGACAGTTGGTTGCGCGATAGGGGTTGTACAAATAAGCATCAAAAAGAAAAAAATCGATGATGAAACTAAAAGTCTCATAAGAATTGATTTTGTGAGAAATAGAACAGAATATGATCTTTCAAGAGGTTTTCTTGTTCAAAGAGTGACATCGATTTGTATTCTTTCAGTTGCTTGAAATGTGGCCAGCCGTCCTGATCCCAGCCCTCATGTTCATAATAACCGCTAGACATGAGTAAGGTACATACTGCTATGTGCATCAGGTCCTGTTTTTGTTCCTTGGTAAATTGGTGACCAGCTCCATTTACTTCCTGAACGCCTATCAGGAACAAAAGGGATTCCATATCTGGTTTTTTACCAAACCTCTCGATTAATTTTTCTTCCAGTTTCCACCAGCGGGACTGTATATCATCAGCTGCATTCATGTTACAAATCTAAACAAGATTCCTCAACTCATTAAGGCATCCCTTGCTATTGCTTATCTTTGCCAAAAAAATAGGCATGCTTCAGGTTAGTTATATACGTAACAACAAGGAAAAAGTTGAAAAGGCCTTGATGAAAAAACAATTTAAAGACCTTGAACTGGTAGATAAAATTGTTGCATTGGATGACGAGAGGAAGAGCCTGCAGTCACAATCAGATGAACTACTTGCTAAACGAAACCTGGTTTCTAAAGAAATTGGTGCATTGATGGGCCAGGGCAAAAAAGAGGAGGCAGAATCGAAAAAAGCAGAAGTAACGACCCTAAAAGAAAGTATTGATGCTTTTGCTGTTCAACTTGCTGAAGCCGAATCTACTTTAGAATCTTTGTTGTACCGTATTCCTAATTTGCCTTCTGATGAAGTACCTGAAGGTAAATCTGCGGAAGACAATAAAACAATCAGGCAGTCTGGTGCCATCCCTGAACTCCATCAAGGGGCTGTCCCGCATTGGGATCTGATTACCCAATACGATCTGGTAGATTTTCAAACAGGTGTGAAAATTACTGGAAGTGGATTTCCTGTTTACAAAGGAAAAGGAGCAAAATTACAAAGAGCACTGATTCAATATTTCCTTGATTACAATACTGCTGCTGGTTATACAGAATTCATTCCACCGTATGTTGTAAATGCAGCATCCGCTTTTGGAACCGGTCAGCTACCGGATAAAGAAGGACAGATGTACCATATTGGTGCAGATGAGTTGTATTTGATTCCTACTGCTGAAGTACCGGTTACCAATATTTACCGTGATGAAATCATACCGGCTCAAGCGTTGCCAGTTAAGATGACTGCTTATACACCTTGTTTCAGACGTGAGGCGGGTAGTTTTGGAAAGGATGTAAGGGGGTTAAATCGTGTTCATCAGTTTGATAAAGTGGAAATTGTTTGTCTGACTGAAGCTTCAAAAAGTTATGGATTTTTAGAAGAGATGGTGGTGCATGTGGAGAAGCTTTTGCAAAGTTTGGGACTACCTTACCGCATTTTACTTTTGTGTGGAGGAGATATGGGCTTCACTTCTGCAATGACCTATGATTTTGAAGTATACAGTGCAGCACAACAGCGCTGGTTGGAAGTGAGCTCAGTTTCTAATTTTGAGTCGTATCAGACCAACAGAATGAAGATCAGGACCAAAGACGAAAACGGTAAAACACAATTACTTCACTCACTTAATGGTAGTTCTTTGGCCTTGCCACGAATTTTAGCAAGCATATTGGAAAACTACCAAACAGCAGAGGGTATTAAAATTCCAGAAGTTCTACAACCCTATTTTGGTTCAGCCATCATTAATTGATGTCTTTGGTGGTATTGATCTATCCTCCTGTTCATGATAGCAAACCATAAAGGTGGAAATAAGGATAAGATAACCATGCCAGGATAACCTGTAGGCATCTGCGGTGCTTCATCATGGTGTCTGAGTATTTGATATTTCCTACTGGCTAAATAGTGGTGATCACTGTGCCTCGACAATTCAAATAAAATCAATCGCCCTAATACATGACTGCTGTTCCAGCTGTGTTCAGGCATTGCTCTCTCGTATCCTTTTTCTGTTTTCTTTCTTTCCAAACCGTAATGTTCAATGTAATTGACAGTTTCCAAAAGTAGAAAACCAATTGTTGCTGCTGCCAGGAAGGAAAGCAAAACCATTCCTCCAAAAATTAGATAAATCGAAGCGACAAACAAAAGTTGAAGGAATTGAAATTGCAACATCTGATTGGTAAAATGCCAAACAGGTTGTCCTTTCTTTCTTTGTTCATCTGCTGCAATTTTCCAGGCCGATAAAAAACCAAATATTACTGTACGGAAATAAAATAGATAAACGATTTCACCTCTTCTTGCGCTACTTGGATCTTCTTTGGTCGATACATTTTTATGGTGGCCTTTATTGTGCTCAATATAAAAATGCATGTATAACGATGTGAGCAGTAAAGCCTTTGCTAAATTTCTTTCATAAAGATGTCTGCGATGGCCTAACTCATGTCCTACATTAATGCCGAATGTTCCACAAAGGAGTCCCATTACTACAATTCTTCCAACATGTTCCAAAGTGGTGAGTGTAGGGTCTTGGATGGATGTAAAAAATAGATAAAGTGCATAGTATTGTAAAGGGACAATCAGGTAGAGCCAAAAATCATAGAGCCTGTCCTCTTTTGCAATTTGCTCTTCTGCTTCAGACATGTTTTCTTCAGCTGCTGGCAATAGCATTTCAAGCAAAGGAATGAAAGCAAAAGCAAAAAGTATAGGCCAGGTAATCACCCATCCTTTTTCATGAAAGGCAAACCAAGCGAGTACATAGATGCTTAAAGGTGCTGCAAATTTTAATGCTCTTATTTTCATATGATTCATTTATTCCAATGCGTTGTCTTCGGGTTTGGATGCTATTCTATAGAGAATGAATGCCATTGCAAAGAAGAACAATGTGCCTAACAAATAATAACCTTGTTCACCTAATGCAGCTGTTATTGCATGTTCCAAGTTCAACAAATTCAATTTAGATGAAATTGTTTCGTTTGCTGAAAGGAATGCAACAATTACCCCTGCTATTGCACCACCAGCTACAAGTCCAGTTGCAAATAGATTTCCTTTTCTCAGGTCCTCTTCTTCATTTGCATCTTTTGATTTGTGCTTGTTGTCTATGATACCACGTATTGCACCACCAATAAAAATAGGTAGAGTGGTAGACAATGGCAAATAGATTCCGATTGCAAAGCTGAGTGCTTTGATGCCACAGAGTTCCATCACTATTGCAATGGCAACGCCAACCAATACAAACTGCCAATCTAAATTGAAAGACAGGATTCCTTTGATCAAGGTCGCCATCAATGTGGCTTGTGGAGCTGCATATTTATCTGTTCCAATGGCATGGTTGATGCCTGATGAAATCATTTCTTGTGTTGGTGTATCCAATACTTTAATGGTGAAACCAATTGCAATGGAGGATACGATAGCACCAATGAAAAGAGCGATTTGTTGTGCCCTTGGTGTAGCTCCTAAAATGTATCCAGTTTTTAAATCTTGTGAAGTTGCACCGGCATTTGCAGCTGCAATACAAATCATCCCGCCCACCACAAGTGCCATGGGTTCGTATAATTTTCCTGTCCACCCCACTGCAATAAACACAAGGCAAGTCCCCATGATCGTAGCAATGGTCATACCAGAAATAGGATTGTTGGATGAACCGATCAGTCCCACTATTCTTGAAGACACCGTTACAAAAAATGCACCGAACAAAACGACAAGAACACCAATCAATAATTTACTCATCATGCCATCGCCAGGTACCTGTGGCATGATTGTCATCAATAAGATCAAACCAAGACTTCCCCACAAAACGATTTTAACGGAGAGGTCTCTTTCTGTTCTTTTGATGGACACATTCTCTTGTTTTTCTGCACGGATGCTACCCATGCTTCCTTTGAATGAAGAGATGATGGTTGGGATGGTTTTGATAAGTGTAATAAAGCCACCAGCTGCAACAGCTCCGGCACCGATTTGGCGGACAAAAGCGCGGTAAATGGCAATGGCATAATCATTGAACTGGTGTGTTACTGGGTCCCATCCACCCGGACCACCTGCTGTTTGCAGATCTTGCAGGTAGCCCAATTTGACCAATTGAGCTGCGATGACATCACCCGGCACGACTGTCGCCAATAAAGGATTAAATACAAACCAGGTGAGTACACTACCAGCCACAAGCACGCCTGCAATTTTTGGACCAATAATATATCCAACACCGAGGTATTCTGGTGTGATTTCACCACTGATTTTGGCGGAGGGTAAATATTTGTTTGCTTGGGCAGTCATGAACGAAGGTGTCTCTGCAACAACATGGAATATTTTTTGCAAGAAGGCATAAACGGTGGCGAGTCCCAATCCTGCAAAAGCAGTCTTTGCAAAATTTCCACCCTTCTCACCAGCTTTCAAAACTGAGGCGCAGGCAGTACCTTCCGGATAGGGAAGTGTTTCATGTTCTTTTACAATCAATGCACTTCTCAGTGGGATCATCATCAAGGTTCCCAGCATGCCACCAAAAATGGCAAGTATCAGAATAGTGATGTAATTGAAATAATCTGCACTGCTGCTTTCGCTCAGAAATAAAAACCCTGGTAATGTAAAAACTACACCTGCGGCAATGCTTTCGCCTGCTGATCCAGTTGTTTGAATGATATTGTTTTCAAGTATGGTTGTCTTGAGAAAAAGTTTGCTCAATGCAATTGACATCACTGCAATTGGAATGGATGCAGAAACAGTAAGTCCTGCTTTCAAAGCGAGATAAACAGTTGCAGCACCAAAGATGATACCAAATGCAGCGCCTGTTACCACTGCCTTTAGTGTGAACTCTTTCATGATGGTATCTGGGGCAATAAACGGGACAAACTTCTTTTCAGACATGTGCTTTGTTTTAATACAAATATTAATCCTTCATCAAGTTCTGAAGTTTTCTGGAAAGGAAGAAAAGAATAAATGCAGCAATGCCAGACATTACCACAAACATCATGAAGAAATCGTAATTGTTTTCTATTTGATAACCCAGTACAAATTTTGCTTTTCCTTCCTCAGGGTACAATTTGCTGAGTGCGCCTGCAAGGTAGTTGGCAAAGGCATTTGCGGTAAACCAAACTGCCATCAACATGGAAGCAAATTTAACAGGGGCAAGTTTGTTTACAAGTGATAAACCAATTGGTGATAGACAAAGTTCACCTGCGGTGTGCAGGGCATACATGCCCACAAGCCAAATCATACTTACTTTGATACCAGGCTGAACATCTTTCACGCCAAATGCAATCCACAAATAACCCAATGCCAGTAAGAGTAAACCCCATGCCATTTTGGTGGGTGAAGATGGATCCATTTTTCCCAATTTGACCCAAAGCCATGCAAAGATGGGAGCGAAGCTGACAACAAAAATTGAATTGAGTGAAGCAAAAAAGCTTGCAGGTACTACAAAAAATCCAAGGTCGCGGTTGGTTTGTTCGTCAGCAAAAAACGTAAGTGAGGCTCCCGCTTGTTCGTAGGCACTCCAGAAAAAAACGACAAAGAAAGAAACGGTAAAGATGACCGCAACTTTACTTTTTTCAAGTTTGCTGAGGGTTTTATCTGTAAAGATGATGATTGCAATAATGAGGATACATGCAACAAGTAGAAAAACCAGGTTGGTGAACAAAGCGGTAGAAATGTTATAGTCGCCTATATTGAAGCCCCAATGTTTGATTTGAGCTAATCCGGAATCCATATACAAGAGGGTAGTAGAAACGCCAATCAAGAGGAAGAAAACAACAAGTCCAAAAATTGGATTTTTACTATAAGTTGGTGCGTTTTCTGGAACTAATCCAAGGGTCTTTTGATCTGGACCGGTAACATATTTTTTGTGGTAAATCAATTGAATCAATACACTCAAAAGCATGCCAATACCGCCTGCCATAAAGGCCCATTTAAAATCAGCTGGATTGCCAGTATCACCAACGAGTCCGCATATAAATGGTCCTAAAGCACCACCAACGTTAATACCCATGTAGAAAATGGTATAGGCAGCATCAATTCTACGATCACCTTTTGGATAAAGTTGTCCTACCAATGCTGAAATATTAGGCTTAAAAAATCCATTACCAGAAATCATGAAACCCAGTCCAGTAAAGAAAAGCAGGGTCGATAACTCTACATTGGTGCTATAGATACTTCCACAGAAAAAAAGTATGAATTCACCAATGGCCATTACCAGACCACCGATGATTATTGAACGCTGGTTTCCCCAGAATCGATCGGCAAAATAACCTCCAATTAAGGGTGTTAAATAGACCAAACTCGTATATCCTCCATAAAGCTGAGAAGAGAAATCCTTGGAAAACAAGAGTGCCTTTGTCATGAAGAGCACCAGGATGGCTCTCATGCCATAGTAATTGAATCTTTCCCACATTTCAGTTGCAAAAAGAACGTAGAGGCCTTTTGGATGCGATTGGTTTTGGTTGGTTGACATATGTCTATGTTTAATGATCGTCCTAAAATAAGCAATTTGTATATTCGCGCACAGCTTTTCACTACACAATCATTTCTCCTTTATGAATATTCTTCTTCTGGGTTCAGGTGGTCGAGAACATGCTATGGCATGGAAAATCAGACAGAGTGAACATTGCACAGAACTGTATATCGCTCCAGGTAACCCCGGCACTGCCTCATGTGGTCATAACGTGGCAATAGGGGTCAATGATTTTGATGCTTTAGCTGCTTTATGTAAGGAGAGGCAGATTGAAATGCTGGTTGTTGGTCCAGAAGATCCCTTGGTTAAAGGGGTATATGATTATTTCAAAAATGACCCTGCGTTGGAGCATATTGTAGTAGTTGGACCATCCGCAAAAGCTGCTCAACTGGAAGGCAGTAAGGCTTTTGCAAAAGCCTTCATGGAAAGAAATGGTATTCCTACTGCTGGTTACAGAGAGTTTACCAAAGAAAATTATTTAGAAGGAGTGGCTTATTTGAAAGGCCATAGCCTTCCAATTGTATTGAAGGCAGATGGTTTGGCTGCTGGTAAGGGGGTGGTCATTGCTCAGACCACCGAAGAAGCCTTGTTCACTTTTGAAGACATGTTACAAGCTGAGCGTTTTGGTGCAGCGAGTGAAAGAGTTGTGGTAGAACAATTTTTAACGGGTGTTGAAATGAGTGTTTTTGCGCTGACTGACGGAAAAGATTATGTGCTTTTGCCAGAGGCAAAAGATTATAAGCGAATTGGAGAAGGTGATGAAGGTCCAAATACCGGAGGCATGGGCGCAGTAAGCCCCGTCCCTTTTGCAGACGATATTTTCATGAAAAAAGTTGTTGAAAAAGTTGTGAAACCCACTATTGACGGGTTATACAAGGAGGGATTGGTCTACAAAGGGTTTGTATTTTTTGGATTGATAAATGTTGGTGGGGAGCCTTTTGTAATCGAATACAACTGCAGAATGGGTGATCCTGAAACAGAGGTGGTCATGCCAAGGTTAAAATCCGATCTGATCGATCTTTTTCTCAAGATGGAAAATGGAGGCTTGGAGGAAGTTGAGGTAAAAATTGATGAAAGATCAGCTGCTACAGTGGTTCTGGTAAGTGGTGGTTATCCTGGTGATTTTCAGAAGGGAAAAACCATCAAAGGTTTGAATGAACAATTTTCCACAAATACGCTTGTTTTTTATGCAGGAATTTCTGCTAAAGGAGATGAATTGGTAACCAGTGGAGGACGCGTTGCAGCCGTCACTTCTTATGGAAATTCCATCAAGGCAGCTGTTGCTCTTTCATTAGAGGAAATTGGTAAAATTGAATTCGAGCAAATGGGATATCGACGCGATATTGGATATGAATTTAAAAATTAGGTTAAGGCTAAAAAAGCTGATTGTTTATTGGGTTATTTAGTTGAAATTTGTAGGGACTTAAAACAGACAACACATGGGATTATTCTCCTGGTTTACACAAGATATAGCCATCGACCTTGGCACAGCAAATACACTCATCATCCACAATGATGAAATAGTGGTAAATGAGCCTTCAATTGTTGCATTGGACAGGAACAATCCGAAGCAATTGTTGGCAGTGGGAAAAAAGGCCTTGCTCATGCACGAAAAAACGCATGAAAGTATCAGGACAGTCCGACCACTTAAAGATGGTGTAATTGCAGATTTCAATGCGGCAGAATTGATGATCAGAGAGATGATCAAATTGATTTATCCTAAAAAGCCATTGTTTCCTCCAAGTTGGAAAATGATGATTTGCATACCATCCAGTATTACTGAAGTAGAGAAAAGAGCAGTAAGGGATAGTGCTGAGCAGGCTGGTGCAAAAGAAGTTTATTTGATACACGAACCTATGGCTGCAGCGTTGGGTATTGGTATTGATGTTACTGAGCCTATTGGAAATATGATCATTGACATTGGTGGTGGTACAACAGGAATTACGGTTATTGCTTTGGCTGGTATTGTTTGTGATCAATCTATCAGGATTGCTGGTGATGAATTTACAGCAGATATCATGGAGGCCTTACGTCGATACCACAGTTTATTGATTGGTGAAAGGACAGCTGAACAAATCAAGATTCATGTTGGTGCAGCAATGAAGGATTTGGAAACTCCACCAGATGATATGCCAGTAAATGGTCGAGATCTTGTTACAGGTATTCCAAAACAGATCATGGTTAGTTATCAGGAGATCGCTGAAGCGCTTGATAAATCTATTTTCAAAATTGAAGAGGCGATATTGAAAGCGTTGGAAACTACACCTCCGGAGCTTGCTGCAGATATTTACAGAAGGGGTTTATACATTACTGGCGGTGGTTCATTGTTGAGAGGTTTAGACAAGCGTCTTTCTCAAAAAATTAAATTACCAGTTCATGTAGCTGAAGATCCGCTGAAGAGTGTAGTACGCGGAACAGGTATCGCATTAAAAAATTATTCGAACTTTCCTTTCATCATGAGATGATCTGGATAAAAAAACACAAGGAGCAGGTTCTCCATGCGTAACGTTTTTTTATTTCTTAGACGCTATTCCGTATTCATTATTTTTTTGGTGATGCAAATCATTGCGTTATCAATGTTATTTACTGATAACCGTTTTCACAATACTGTTTTTGGAATGGTTACAAATGAAGTGGCTGGAAATATTAATAAAAGAGTTGATCGTGCAGAGGAGTTTCTTTCATTGAGTGAGCAGAATAAAAAGCTTAGAGAACAAAATGCAGCACTACTTTCACTTTTACCAAGTGGTAGTTTATTGCCAGACAGCGGATTGCGATTGGTGACCGACACCTTCAGACTAGATTCAATAAAGCAATACAGGCAATATCAGTATTTATCAGCTAAAGTGATTTCCAATTCTGTTTTTCTGCAACAAAATTACATCGTTTTGCATAGAGGAAGTGAGCAAGGGATTATTCCAAACATGGCAGTAGTTTCTATGGATGGAATTGTGGGTACAGTTGTACATGTATCTCAAAACATGTCCCTTGTGATGAGTTTGTTGAACCGTCAATCTAAAGTAATTGCTACATTGAAGAAAGGAAGTGGACTTGGTGAGGTCAGTTGGGATGGTAAAGACCCTAGGTATCTTGTATTGACAAAAATTCCTAAAACCGTTGTTATAAAACAGGGAGATACTGTTGTAACCAGCCCTTATTCCGATAAGTTCCCACCTGGCTTGCCTATTGGGACGGTCTATAAGATTGATCAGGACCAGGAAACGAATACATATATTTTGTTGGTTAAAACTGCAGTAGATTTTTACAACGTTCAGCATGCTTTTGCCGTCAAAAACAAGTTGCAAGATGAAATGGAGGAACTAAAAATGAAGATAAGTAAAGAATGAATCTTATCATAAAAAATACAATCCGTTTCATTTTAATCATGGCTGTCCAGCTATTTGTACTGAACAATGTGCCTCCGTTACATCAGTTTATTGTCCCTTATTTCTATTTTGTATTTATTCTTTGGCTTCCTTTTAAAATTACCCGAACTGCACTGCTCTTTGTTGCATTTGCTGTAGGGTATATCACTGATATGTTTTACAAGACTCCCGGCTTGCATCTGGCTGCTTGTGTTTTGATCGCCTATATTCGACCTCCATTTATACAACTGCTATTGCCAAAAGAAGCAACAGAGTGGGGAAACGAAGAGCCTTCCAGTAAGACAATGGGACAAGTTCCTTATATGACATACATCGTAGCGATGATTCTTGTCCATCATTTTTATTTGATTTTATTGGAATGGCTTCAATTTGGAAGTTTCTTCTACTTCAGCGGAAAGTTGATTGCAACAACGGTCGTCAGTTTATTGCTCATCATGATTGCAGATCTTTTATTAAATCGAAATACTAGAACACGTTAACAATGCAATTGCTTAATTTTGTCTTGAAATCGTGCGTCACTCATGCCTGTATTTAACCAGTCGAGACAAAATTTCATTCGTATCCTTTTTCTGGTATCATTTATCGTATTGATCCTGCGATTGCTATTTTTACAACTGGGTTCCAATCAATACGATTTACTTGCATTGGATAATGCAGTCAGCAAGAAAATCATCTATCCCGACCGAGGAATCATTTTTGATAGAAAAGGAAAGTCAATCTTAGAAAATACACTTACCTATGATTTGATGATCAATCCAACTCAGCTTAAGGGAATGGATACGCTTGGTTTGTGTAAAATTCTTAACATCAGTGTTGATGCATTTAAAGAAAGAGTTGTTGGCGCAATTGTAAAGAATGGTAGATACAGGCCTTCTGTTTTTGAAGGATCACTTGCTGTTGAAACTTTTGTGCAGCTTCAGGAAAATATATTTCGGTTTGAACCAGGTTTCTTTTTGCAAGAACGTCCAATTCGTTCATATCCATTTAAAGCTGCAGCACATATACTGGGATATGTAGGGGAAGTTGATTCCAACATATTAAAAAAGACCAACTATTATTACCAGATGGGTGATTATATGGGTTTGAGCGGATTGGAACGGTATTATGAAAATATATTGATGGGTCAGCGAGGTGTGCGATATCAAATCAAAGACAATAAAAACAGAATTGTAGGTTCATATGAGAAAGGTCTATATGATTCTGTTGCAATTGCAGGGCGTAACCTCAATACCTATATTGATATAGATGTTCAGGTACTGGCGGAAAGGTTACTCAAAAACAAATTAGGCGCAATTGTGGCAATCGAGCCGCAAACTGGTGGCATCATAGCAATGGCAAGTGGTCCCACTTATGATCCTAACCAACTTACAGGAAACCAAAGGAAAAATAATTTTTCATGGATGTTGCGGGATACAGCTCGTCCCTTATTCAATAGGGCCATCAAAGGACAATATCCTCCAGGATCAACCATCAAGCCAGCAGGTGCGCTTATTGCTTTAGATGAAGGGGTTATTACGCCAGAATATGGATTAGGGTGCAGTGGGGCCTATTTTGGTTGCAGAAGACCAATTAAATGTACGCATGAAAATTCAGGTCACGCTTCCAATTTAAGGGTTGCTTTAGCAAACTCATGCAACAGTTATTTCTCTCACATCTATAGATTGGCAGTTGATAATCCAAGATTGAACGGAACCGCAAATGGATATCTCAAATGGAAGCAATACATGAATTCATTTGGACTGGGTGTGAAATTAGGTGTTGATCTTCCAAGTGAGGATAAGGGACTGATTGCAGATACCAGTTTTTATAATCGTTTGTACAACAGATCATGGAGTTCATGTACTAATGTTTTCTTGGGAATTGGACAAGGTGAAATGCAGGCTACCCCTCTGCAAATGGCTAACATGATGTGTATCATTGCTAACAAAGGATATTATTATACGCCACATTTTGTGAAATCACTTGAAGCACAAACTGAAGAGGATACTGTTTTAAATGCATTTAAAAAGCGCCATCAGGTAACCAATATACCTTCAGAAATTTACGATATTGTTCAACTGGCCATGCAGGATGTAACTGAATCAGGCACTGGGCGTGTAGCCAAGATAGAAGGTGTTTCAGTAGCCAGTAAAACTGGAACAGCTGAAAATTATGGTATTATTTATGGCAAAAGAGAGAAACTGAAAGATCATTCATGGTTCGTATGTTTTGCTCCAAGAGAAAATCCAAAAATTGCAGTCGCTGTCATTGTAGAGAATGCAGGATTTGGTGCAACATGGGCGGGGCCGATGGCTGGACTGATCATGGAAAAATTCTTAAAAGATACTTTATCTGCCAGCAGATGGAAAGAAGTGGAGAGGATTGAAAATCAGGAAATCATTTTGCCAATTGTAAAAACTAAACGCAACAGATTAGACTCACTCAAGCGTGAGCGTATGAGAAAGCAACAGATTAGGGTGATTGCAAATAAACCAAATGAAAACAATAGGAAAAGAAAAGAGACCGCAATCATCCGTTTACCTTTTTATGCATTAAAGCCAAGTGATGAAGAACAATTCGTTTGAAATTTCAAAGGGAATTGACTGGACACTCATCGGTGTCTATGTATTGCTTGTGCTTACAGGTATTGCCAGTATTTTTGCTACCACTTATCGTGATGAGGCAATTGTCAAAGGCTTTCTCTCATTGAATACTGATTACAGCAGACAGCTGCTGTATTTTTTAGTCTGCATAGTTATTGGTTCATTTATTTTATTGACAGATAGTAAATTCTATACAGCAACAGCCAATATTCTTTATGTTTTTGGCATTATACTTCTGATTCTGGTTTTTCCATTTCATACAGAAATTAAAGGAACAAAGTCCATCATCAGGTTTTCGGGATTTCAACTTCAGCCCGCAGAACTCTGTAAAATATTTGTGAACCTGGCATTGGCAAAATATTTGTCAACACCAGATATCAACTTCAAAAAGCTTAAATCACAATTGATTGCAGCTGCTTTAATTTTGGTGCCTGCAGTGATGGCCATCATGCAAAGTGAAACAGGACTAGCACTTGTCTATTTTTCTTTTTTTCTGGTAATGTATAGAGAAGGATTACCATCTGCCATCCTGGTCATTGGCTTTTCAGTAGCTATTCTTGTGATACTCACCTTGCTGATTGATCAAAATATTTTGGCAATTATTCTCACTGTTGTCACCGCAGCTGTAATCTATGAACTCAAACGTCAAATCAAAAGAAAACGCTCATTACTTTTTTTGATTATTGGTATTTGGGCCTTGGCTGTCGGTATTCAACGTTTTGCAATTCCTTATTTCTTTAATAATGTATTGAAGCCTTATCAGGTTCAACGCATTTATGCAACAGTAGGTAAGGATATGGAAATTGATGAGTCTGTAATGTCTGAACAGGATATCAAAAAAATGGAAGAAAAGAAAAAGGCGGGAAACTATAATGTGAAGCAAAGTAAAATTGCCATTGGTTCAGGGGGCTTCTGGGGTAAAGGGTTGATGAAGGGAACGCAAACAAGATATGATTTTGTACCAGAGCAAAGAACTGACTTTATATTCTGTACAATTGGTGAGGGGTATGGTTTTATTGGAAGCTTATATTTATTGGGACTTTATCTGTTTATGCTTTTTAGGATTGTAAATATTGCTGAACGTCAGAGAAGTGCATTTAGTCGTGCATACGCTTATGGCGTTGCTTCTGTTTTGTTCTTCCATATTTTTATCAATGTGGGTATGACCATTGGTATTGTTCCCGTGATTGGAATTCCATTACCTTTTTTAAGCTATGGTGGTACGGCCCTTGTTACATTTACTGTCCTACTCTTTATTCTTATCCGCTTGGATGCTGATAGGCAAATGATTCTAAGATAATTCTGCATGAAAATCATTCCACTTTCAGAAGGCGCATTTACCATTGATCAAACCAAAGTTTTTGTTCCTTTTGATACTCAAAAAGATAATCTTCAGGATCGATCAAGAGGAAGTCTGCTTGTTGAGATTCAACCCTTTTTAGTAGTGACCCAACAGGATGTTATTTTGTTGGATACTGGTTTGGGATTTTCAGAGAATGGTGTGTTGCAACTTTATGAGAATCTTGCAATGCATGGATTTTCATCTCATGATGTTACAAAAGTTTTGATGAGTCATTTACACAGAGACCATGCTGGCGGATTGACTTTGTTAAATACTTATGACAATACCTGGCATCTTGCATTTCCTAATGCTGTTCATTATATCCATGAGCGGGAGTTACATTTTGCCTTATATGGTAACAATGTTTCTTACGACTCCGATAAATTAATGTTATTGGAACACAGTGATAAAGTTGTGTTATTACCAGATATGGGTATCATTGATGGGTATATTAAACATCAGTTTTCTGGGGGGCATTCACCGTTTCATCAAGTATTTTGGATCCAAGAGAACAACGAAATTGTTTTTTTTGGAGGAGATGAAGCACCGCAGCTGCAACAAATGAAGACTAAGTTTATTGCAAAATATGATCACGATGGAAAGCGTGCAATGGAATGGCGACAAATTTGGTGGCAACAAGCAAAACTTGAAAAATGGAATATTCTTTTCTATCATGATATCACCACTCCATTTATTGATCCCTCAAAAATGAGTAGTGAATAGAATAAAATTATAAATATTAGGTACGATGTTTATTTATGTTTAGTTTAAAACTACTTTGAATAGGGGGGTAAAATAAAAAAAGGCTAGCCCTGAAAAGAGCCAGCCGTTGCTAACCTATGAAAAACACCAGGTTAAAATTACATCAAAATATTATATCAAAACCCTTTTTTTCGGTACTCTATCTGATTTTTTTCAGCCTGGCGTTTCTGGAATTCCTTCCTGACCAATGATTTAAATTCGTCTTCGGCGCCAAAAACTTTACTGGCTCTTTCTTGGCTGACTACTTTACTAAAGTCATCTCTGTATTTCATTCTAACATCTAGCATCTTTTGCTGACGATCAAGATTGTCTTTATATTGTTTTCCCTGAGCAACCTGCTTTAGGTCGTTTCTATACTGGTTGAATATTGGCCAGAATTTTTGGGCTTCATGAGGATTCAGGTTTAATTCTTTTGTTATGAAGGCTAATTCCATTGCCTGAATTTTCTTTATTTCGGCAACTCTTGCATCTCTATCCGGACGCTGTGGCTGTGCCTGAAGAGTCGAGACAATAAAAAAGCCTGCAAGAAATGATAAAATCGTTTTCATTTTGAAAAAGTTAGAAATATTGTTAATTCATCAAATTTGGATCTTCACTTTTCGTAATGTCTATATAATTTGATATTACGGTTTCAGGTATTTCAGTCAGTAATTCACTAACCACATTTGCGTCCATCTGCACAAGCAGAGATTGAGAATCATCCGCCACGGTTTCAAGTTCCTCCTCCTCATTAATCAACTCCACCTCACTTAAATAAAGAGCAAAAGCATCGGTTGAAATTAGAGCATTTCCGTTCAACTTGGCAATTGTACTTTTATCAGTATTGCTGTAAAAGAGGGTAGCAAACGTAACGATAATTCCAATAACTGCAGCAGCTACAGCATATTTTAACACTGTTTTTATGCCAAACAATGGTATAATTCTTGCTTTCTTCGGAGAAATGTCAACATTAAATTGATTAAGATAATCTGCAGGCACCGAAAATGGGTTTTCTTTTTTCAGTGATTGCATAAATGGACTAAGTCCATCATTTTCAATATTTTGTATTTTAATTTGCTCGATAATTCTGGAGGAAAATTCTTGAAAATAGCCCTCCGGTGCCTCAAAAGGGGTGATTTTGGGCAAATCTGCAGCAAATCGACTTATTGATGTCAGTTCTAACAATATGTTTTGTTGGTCTTTCATCATTGATTAGACTTGATGAGGTTCAGTAAGTTTAATTGTTGAGTATATATTCTTCAATCTTTTTAACAGCATGGTGGTAGCTTGCTTTTAGTGCACCCACTGAAGTTTCCAGGATTTCACTCATTTCCTCATAGGGCATCTCTTCAAAATACCTTAAATTAAACACAACTCTTTGTTTTTCAGGAAGTTGTTGAATTGCTAACTGAAGTTTCCAAACTGCTTTTTTCTCGTCAAAATCTTTTTCGCTGTGAAGTTTATTCTCCAGGGTTTCGCTCACATCATCAAATGAAACAGAAGATCTTCTTTTTGCCTGATCCAAAAAGGTAAGGGATTCGTTTGTGGCAATTCTATAAAGCCATGTAAAAAGTTTTGCGTCTTCTCTAAATTGATCCAAAGCGTTCCAGGCCTTGATGAATACATTTTGCATTACATCGTCAGCATCTGTATGGCTAACAACCAGTCTCCTGATTTGCCAGTAAATTCTTTCTTGGTACCTTTTTACAATGGCAGTAAAAACCTGTTCTTTGTTTTTATCTTGTTTAAACAACCGAACAAGCTCAATATCATTCAGATCATTTAGCATGATTAAGCACGCTTTCTTGAAATAGCTTTTTCAACTGCAGCTACTATATTTTCAGTCTCTAGACCATATTTTTTGAGCAATTCAGTAGGCTTTCCACTTTCTCCAAAGGTGTCTTGTGTTCCAATCATTTCAATTGGCACAGGAAAATGCCTGGTCGCGGTTTGTGCAATGCTGTCACCCAAACCTCCAATCACATTGTGTTCTTCAGCAGTCACCGCACAGCCAGTTTTCTTGATTGAATTTAGTACTGCTGCTTCATCCAATGGTTTGATGGTATGAATATTGATTACATCTGCATGAATGCCTTTTTCTTTCAACACCTTAGCAGCTTCAATCGATTTCCACACCAGGTGTCCACATGCGAAAATACTTACATCGTTTCCTTCTGCCAGCTGTTGTGCTTTTCCAATCACAAATGGTTCATCAGGATTGGTGAAAACAGGCCAAACTGGTCTACCAAATCTTAAATATACCGGCCCTTCATACTCTGCAATGGCAATGGTTGCGGCTTTGGTTTGGTTATAATCGCATGGCACAATTACAGTCATGCCTGGTAGCATTTTCATCAATCCGATATCTTCAAGAATTTGATGGGTAGCACCATCTTCACCAAGTGTAAGACCTGCATGAGATGCACAGATCTTTACGTTCTTACCAGAGTACGCTACAGATTGTCTGATTTGATCATAAACCCTTCCGGTAGAGAAGTTAGCAAAAGTTGTAGTAAATGGAATTTTTCCTCCGATTGTTAGACCTGCGGCAATTCCAATCATGTTGGCTTCCGCGATTCCGCATTGAATGAATCTTTCAGGAAATGCTTTGATAAATGCATTCAGTTTCAACGAACCTGCAAGGTCTGCTGTAAGGGCGACTACATTTGGATTTTTCTGACCAAGTTCAAAAATACCATCTCCAAATCCGCTTCTTGTGTCTTTTTGTCCCGTTACTTGAATTGCATCTAACATTTTCTAGATATTTGACGCAAAGTAACACCAATTCGCCCTTTATTTTTGAGTGAAGAGGTTAAAATTTTCCGATTAATTTAAACGGAATGCTCTTAAATCTAGGTGGGTTGGTAGATCTTTAATGTATTGTTCCCATTTCCATGCACTTGTCATGATGTCTTTGATGGTATATTTTGGCTCCCAGCCCAGGTCTTTTCTGGCTTTTTCATTGTTGGCATAGATGGCCACAACGTCACCAGCTCTTCTTTTGCCTATGCGGTAATTCAATTTTACTCCTGTATTTTCTTCAAAAGCTTTAATTGCTTCGAAAACGGAAATTCCATTTCCTGATCCAATGTTATAGGCAATACAATTTGACTTGTTATTCTTTTCAAGAATGTGATTCAATGCAAGGGTATGGGCATGGGCCAAGTCGCAAATATGAATCAAGTCTCTGATACAAGATCCATCAGGTGTTGGGTAATCATCTCCAAATACCACAAGTTCACTCAACTTGCCTATAGCAGTCTGTGTAATTACAGGTGCAAGATTTTGAGGTTTATCAATTGGAAGTTCTCCGATAAGTGCAGTCGGATGTGCACCAGCTGGGTTGAAATAACGCAGCAATACTGCATTTACATCAACATTCGCAGCTGTAAATGCTTCTATCATTTGCTCACCCATTTGCTTGGTGAGTCCGTATGGTGAAGCAGCTTCTTTTTTTGGCGTTTCTTCGGTAACAGGTATTTGATCTGGATTACCATATACTGTGCAGGATGAAGAAAAAACAAAGTTTTTCACTTTAAATTCTTCCATGCAACGCATGACATTGACCAGTGAAGTGAGGTTGTTGTGGAAATAGAGTAAAGGTTTTTCAACAGACTCGCCGACTGCTTTATAAGCTGCAAAATGGATAACACCGGCTATTTCATCATTTTCCTCAAAAATGGCTCTGGTCTCATCGAAATTGCAAAGATCAACTTTATAATTTTTTACTTTCTTACCTGTAATTTGTTCGATGCCTTCCAGCATTCCTGGAGTCGATCTTGAATTGTTGTCTGCAGAAATAACATCGTATCCATTTTCAATAAGATCCACAATGGTATGTGATCCAATATATCCAGTTCCTCCAGTTACCAATACAAGTTTCTTCATTGTTGCATTAATTGATCAGATCCATTAGATATTTTCCATAACCACTTTTTAAAAGTGGCGTTGCAAGTTTCACCAATTGTTCAGTATTTATAAATCCTTTTCTCCAGGCAATTTCTTCAATACAGGCAATTTTGATGCCTTGTCTTTGTTCAATGACTTGAATAAATTGAGATGCCTGCATCAAAGAATCAAAGGTGCCTGTATCCAACCAGGCAGTCCCTCTGTCTAGTACCGAAACATGCAGTTTACCACTTTTCAGGTAAGCCAGATTCACATCTGTTATTTCATATTCTCCTCTTGGAGATGGTTGTATGTTTTTGGCAATCTCCACCACATTATTGTCGTAGAAATAAAGTCCAGGTACAGCAAATTTACTCTTGGGTTTTACAGGTTTTTCTTCAATAGAAATGGCCTTCATTTGATCATCGAATTCAACTACACCGTATCGTTCAGGATCACTTACTTGGTAGGCATAAACAATACCGCCATCGGGATTAGAGTTTTTCTCCAAGGTTTTTCCCAGCCCCATGCCGTAAAAAATATTATCACCCAAAACTAAGGCACAAGAGTCGTTGCCAATAAAATCTTCGCCAATCACAAATGCCTGTGCTAATCCATTAGGTACAGCCTGTTCTGCGTAGCTAAAATTCAGTCCAAGATGGCTTCCATCTCCAAATAATTTCTGGAATTGAGGGAGGTCTTGTGGCGTAGAAATAATCAAAATATTCTTGATGCCAGAAAGCATTAAAGTGGACAAAGGATAGTAAATCATGGGCTTGTCATAGACCGGCATGATTTGCTTGCTGATCGCATAAGTAATGGGGTAAAGTCGGGTGCCGGAACCTCCGGCTAAAATGATGCCTTTCATGTGTTTTATTATGGGGACAAAGATGGGGTTTTTTTAAACAAAATGGAAGCTTGTTAACATGGAGGTAACATAGAGGTTACAATTGGTTAACCACGCGCTAACACCCGATTAACGCTGCGGTAGTTCCTTTGCATCACAATGAGAGTTATGCAAATAAGGAATTTTAATAAACTGTTGTTCCTCACTTTTTTCAGCCTGATGCTGGCAACTGTGTCATTCGGACAATTGGTTAAGGTGTCTGGGAAGGTCATCAATACTAAAAATGAACCTGTTGCTGGTGCATCAATCATTATTGAGGAATTGAAAAGGACAGTTGTCGCTAACCTGGATGGTCAGTTCGATATCACTATTGATGCAGGAAAGAAATACACATTTACGGTATCTAGTGTTGGATATAACACTAAAGTTGTTTCGGATATTGAAATAGGTGTTAATGCTGATAATACAGTAACCATTGTATTGGAGCCGCAGTCCAAGAACAGTGAAGCCATTGTAATCAGATCAACTCGCCGTCAAGAAAGTACAGTCGCCTTACTTACTTTCCAAAGAACAAATACAGCACTTTCGAGTGGCTTGGCTGCTGATTTCATTAGAAGGACACCTGATAAAAACACAGGTGAAGTTTTGAAACGTGTAAGTGGTGCGGCTATTCAAGACAACAAGTTTGTCATTGTGAGAGGTTTGAGTGATCGATACAATTCAGCCATGTTGAACTCAGCACTTCTTCCTAGTAGCGAACCCGATAAAAAAGCTTTCTCATTTGATATGTTCCCGGCTGCTTTAATTGACAATATTGTTATCAATAAAACAGCAACACCTGAGTTTACAGGAGAGTTTTCTGGAGGTTTGGTGCAGGTAAACACAAAAGATATTCCAAGTAAAGATGTAATTACTGTTGGGTTTGGATTAGGATACAACAACCAATCAACATTCAGGGATTTTACCAGCAACAGAAGAAATAAGTATGATTGGCTAGGTTTTGATGATGGTACAAGAACTATACCAGACAGTTTTCCTGCAACTGCACAACTCTATCGTGCATTAGGTAAGGATGCAGCTGGTTTGAACAAACAAATTGAGTTGACCCAGCAATTTAGAGGTGATGTTTATGTGCCAGTTACAGTACAAGCAGCTCCAATCAAAACTTTCAATTTCACTTATGCGCAAAATCACAAGTTGAAGAATGGTGCTAATCTGGGAACTCTTGTTGCTATCAATTACAGAAATTCCATGTTGATTTATGACGTAGAAAAAGCTTTTTATGAAGCAGATGGCACACCTGTATTTAATTTTCGTGATAAGCAAAACCGTTATCAAACCAATTTAGGTGGTATTATTAATGTGGCATGGGTGAAGGGAAAGCATAAAATTGCTTTCAAGAATTTGTTTAATCAATTGTACGAGGACAATTACTATACAAGGGAGGGTTTTAATACAAATCGAAGAAATGATTTGAGATTCTATTCTTCTTATTTGAACCAGAGAAGTTTATTCAGTTCTCAAATTGAAGGTGAACATCAATTGTCTGCTAAAGGAATCAAATTCAAGTGGAATGGTAACGCCGGTTTGAATTGGAAAAGACAACCAGATCTACGAAGCGCATTATATGCCAGAGCAATTAATACAAACGAACCCTTTGAAATTGATCCAGATGATACAAGAAGATTCTATTCTGATCTAAAAGATTATAGTGCTGGTGCAGGTGGTCAATTTATTGTCCCTATGAATTGGGGAGGTAAAGACAAGCAAACTTTGAAATTTGGAGGTTCAACCTTAGCTAGAATGCGTGATTTTAGGAGTCGCATTTTCAGGTACAATATTACCAATTTCAACTCATTCATTGCTGCAAATGCATTTAAGCCAGTGGACAAAGCTTTCTTCCCGGAAAACATGGGTAATTCGGGTTATATTCTGGAGGAGTTTACCAACAATTCTGACAGATACTTTGGATTGTCTGTTCTCAATTCAGCTTATGGTATGATGGACAATAAGTTTGGAGATTTTAGATTTATTTGGGGTCTTAGAGCTGAAAATTTCCAACAACTTCTTACATCAAAAGAACAAACTGGTAATAGAAGTGTGAGATTGACAGAAAAATGGGATTTCTTGCCTTCTTTGAACGTGTTGTTAAATGTTGGAGACAAGCAAAATCTAAGAGCATCGGTGAGCAGGACAGTTGCAAGACCTGAGTTCAGAGAGTTAGCAGAATTCGCCTTCTTCGATTATGAAATGAATTATGGTGTTAAGGGTGATACCGCTTTAAGGAGAACCTCGATATTGAATTATGATCTCAGATATGAAATTTATCCTAAAGCAGGTGAAGCCATAACGTTTGGAGCCTTTTATAAAGAATTTACAGATCCTATTGAATTCAGACTTGACCCAGGAAGTAATGCAGATGCGAGAAGATATTTCTATCAAAATGCATTAAGTGCAAAAACATTAGGATTTGAAGTTGAACTCCGCAAAGGGTTGGAGTTTATTTCACCTGCCCTTAAACCTTTGAGTGTCTTTGGTAACTATACTTATCTCAGATCTCAAGTAATATTCAATGATTTAAGCGCAGATAGCAAAACCATCAAGGCTGATCGTCCATTACAAGGTCAATCTCCTTATTTATTGAATGCTGGATTACAATATACCAGTGACATGTTTAATGCTTCAGTATTATACAATAGAGTTGGTCAGCGTTTAACACTTGTTGGTAACGAAGAGTTCCCTAACGTGTACGAGCGTCCAAGAAACCAAATCGATATCCAGCTGTCTAAAAAAGTTTTGGCTGGACAGGGAGAAATCAGAATCAACTTCCAGGATATCCTCAACAATGCTTTCTATTTCTATGAAAATGTAAATGAGAATACAGCCTTCCAGGAAGGAGTTGACAGACTCTTCAACTCTTACAAACAGGGAAGTACAATTACAGTAGGATTTACTTACGACTTCAATATTGGCAAGAAAAAATAAAAAAGATAAAAACCTCAATTATGAAAAGAATCGTACTTGGTTTGATGGCGTTCACGATGCTTACGTTCAGCTCTTGCATCAAAGTGAATTTTGAAGAAACCATCAACAACAACAACACCGGTGGTGGAGGTGGTACAGACCCTCAAGATCCTGCTGCTAATGGTGGATTAATTCAAGGTATCATCAACAAAAGTTATTATTTACCAAAGGGTAAGTATACTTTGAAAGGATATGTTTATGTAACAGAAGGAAACACCCTAACAATTGCTCCGGGTTCTGTCATTGTAAGTGATATCACCGAAAAAGGTGCTCTCATTATCGAGAGAGGTGCTAAATTGATTGCAGATGGCAGATCTGCTTCCCCAATTGTGTTCACCAGTGGTAAGCCTATTGGTCAGAGAACTCCAGGCGATTGGGGTGGAATTATCATGTTGGGTAAAGCACCTACCAATAGACCTCTTGATCCTGCTCCGGTTATTGAAGGTGGGGTAGGTAGAAAGTATGGCGGTACTGATCCAAATGATGATAGCGGTATCTTAAGGTTTGTAAGAATTGAATTTGCAGGTATTGCTGCAGAACCAGGATCTGAAATCAATGGTTTGACTTTAGGTGGTGTAGGTTCTGGTACAATCATAGAAAATGTACAGGTATCTTTTGGTAACGATGATGCTTATGAATTCTTTGGAGGTACTGTTAACTGTAAAAATCTGATTGCATTTGCAACAGCTGATGATGATTTTGATTTTGATTTTGGATATCAAGGTAGAATTCAATACGGCATTGCTTGTCGCAAGCCTGACTTTGTAGATGGTGGTGATGCTGGTAATGGTATTGAGTGTGATAATGATGGAACTGGTTCTGCTGCAACCCCTGTAACAAGACCACAATTGAGTAATTTCACTTTTGTTGGTCCAAATAATGCAACTGGTACTGCAGCTAACCATAATTTTGGTCTAAGATTTAGAAGAGCAACTCAGTTTGTATTGAGAAATTCAATCATAATTGGATGGGCAAAGGGTGGCTTCTCAATGGAGTCTGCGGCAACTGCTAATGCTTATGTTGCTGGAACTTCTGAATACAGGAACAATCTATTGCATACAAATACAGCAAATGCCTTCTATCGCGGAGATGCTAATGCTTTAGCAGTAATTACTGCAGCAGCAATACAAACAAAAGCAGAATCAGAAGGTAGCCTTACTCTTGCTAATGCTGATGATGCTCAACTCACTTTACCTTATTACTCAACCAATCCTAATTTCCTTCCTAAAGCTGGTTCACCCGCACTTACAGGTGCAAGTTTTACTGGCATGAACGCTTTCTTTACTACAGGAACATTCAGGGGTGCTATGGGTACAACAAACTGGACAACTGGTTGGACAAACTGGGATCCACAGGCCACAGCCTACTAAACATAATCAACTTGAAAGTGAAAAAGAGCTGCAAGTGCAGCTCTTTTTTATTGGTAATAAGTATAAGCAATTTCAAAAGGTTGTTTTCTTATTTCTTTTGGTGTCCAACCAATTCCTCTCTTTTTTCTTTGCGGCGTAGGCTCACAAATAGTAAATTTTTTATTTTCAATATCAATAGTTATTCCTTTTTGTTTGGGTAGTTGTACTGCTACATTAACATGTTCTGGATATGAAATAATTGCCATTGGTAAATTGTAAATTTCTTTTACAAGTAAGAAAAATAGTGCTGATCTGTCTTCGCAATCGCTTGAGTTGTAGGCTAATGTTTCTTCAGCTGAAAGTCGTTTTTCTCTTCCAAATAATTTTGAGTCTGTTTCAAATTCAAAGCCATCTCTTACAAAAAACATCAAATATTCAACTCCTTTTTCGATTGACAGGTTTTTTATTCTTTTCTTTAGCTCTGGTATTAATTTATTATATGAAATTTCACTAAAGGGTATATTGAACTGGTATCGATATTCAGTTACAGGATAATTGGTAAAATAATCCTGTATTTCGGGATTTACTAAAATGCTGTAGGATTCTTTTTTATGCTTGTATTGAAATGAAACATTTTTAACAGCATAAGATTCTTTTTGAAATGATGGCAGGTAGTCAATTGTATATTGAAAGTTTCTGCCCGTATCAGGTAGGTTTATTTTATTTTGAATAAATTTTTCCTGGCCAAAATTAATTTGATAGCCATAATCATGGTAATTGAGGCAGATGTATTGTTTTCCACTTATAATTTTGTTGGGCAGATTATATACAGTATCAGCAGATTTAATATAGAGTAGTATTTTATCATTTGAAGAAAAAATTACAGGTTCGAATCCTGTGATTGCTAATAATAAAAATTTTGTCAATGTATATTGGGTGTAATCAATGTATTTTGAGTTCACTTGTTCTGCAATTCTTCTAATTAATTGATAAACAAGCCAGTCGGGTAGTTTGTAATTTTTTTGAACTAACTCAATGTTTTGTTTTAAGCGAGAAATATTGGAGATCAAGGAATCATAATTAATTTCTTGCTGTTTCTGTATTTTATGCACTGTAGATTGCACCTGTTGACTTTCAATCTCAATATGGATTGAACTCCCTAAAAAATTAATTCTTAAAGTGTCTATTGGAATGGGACATTTAGCATAACTCAAATGAGTTAAGGACAAACTTATAATGGCAATAAGTAAGTGTTTTATTTGTGGTTGATTCTTCATTCCACATTTAAATTAACA
>CAZVYI010000002.1:37794-50152 GCA_964631755.1 uncultured Sphingobacterium sp.
CAAAGTGAGTTTGACAGAATTTGGGTGAGTATTCAAATGGAACTCAGGAAGAGCAAAATTTTTCTCAAGAATGAGAAACAGTTAAATAAAGAACAAAAAATATTTGTTGTTGAATATTTTGAGCAAGAGGTCCGATCGAACATCATCCCATTGATGGTTGAATCAATTCCAGAAATGCCTTACCTCCGAGATAAGAGTATTTATCTGGGTGTTGTGATGCGACAAAAAAAATCCGCCTATAAACAAAAGTACGCACTTATTGAAGTGCCCTCAAAATCACTTGGTAGGTTTGTTATTTTGCCAAGTTCAGGATCAGAAACACATATCATTTTACTTGAGGATATCATTAGGGCAAACCTACCTTTTATTTTTTCTTATTTTGGTTATGATCAGTTTGATGCTCATATTTTTAAAGTGACAAAAGATGCAGAGCTCGATCTTGATAATGATATCAGTACATCTTTGGTTGAGAAAATGCAAAAAGGATTGAAGAAGCGTAGAAAGGGTAAGCCAGTTCGCTTTGTATATGATAAAGAAATGGATAGTGGGTTGCTGAACTTCCTAACACGAAAATTGAAGCTTGACTCCAAGTCTAGTATTATACCTGGTGGCAGAATACATAATTTTAAACACTTCATGGATTTCCCAAATGTTTTTCCTCAGGTAAAGAAAAAGGCAACATCTTTTGTGCATCCTGAATTAAAGAGTTCATTGAGGGTTACGGATGTTATACAGCACAAAGATGTCTTGTTAAATTTTCCATTTCATTCATTTGGCAAAATCATTGATTTGTTACGTGAAGCTGCCATTGATCCTGATGTTGTTTCTATCAGAATAACTGCATATCGACTTGCTTCAGACTCTAAAGTGATCAATGCTCTGATTAACGCATCTCGAAATGGTAAAAAAGTAGAAGTGATGTTAGAGCTCAAAGCAAGATTTGATGAAGAGGCTAATTTAGCCTGGAAGACGGTTTTAGAAGAAGAAGGTGTTAAGGTGATACTGGGTATTCCCAATATGAAGGTCCATGCAAAAATCTGTGTAATTAAAAAAAGATCTGGAAACAAAACAATTCAATATGGTTTTGTAAGTACAGGAAATTTAAACGAAAAATCTTCAAATATTTATAGTGATTTCTGTTTACTAACCTCAAACAGAAATGTGATGGCCGATATCAATCGAATTTTCTATTTTCTTGAAAATCCTGTCGCTCATAAAGGGGCATTACTGGAGTGCAAAACTTTATTGTTGAGTCCAGTGAATATGCGATCTGAGATCATCAGTTTGATTGATAAGGAAATAAAAGAGGCCAAGAAAGGCAGGATAGCAAAGATAATTTTAAAATTAAATTCTCTCAGTGATGTTGCATTGGTAGAAAAATTGTACCAGGCAGCATCTGAAGGTGTTGAAGTGAAATTAATCATTCGCGGTATTTATTCGCTTAAGCGTCACTTGAAAAAAGGTCAGAAAGAACCATTTGCTATTAGCATAGTTGATCAATACCTTGAACATGGACGTGTTATGTATTTTTATCAGGGGGGTAAGGAAATGACCTATATCTCTAGTGCCGACTGGATGGTACGTAATCTTGATCATAGGGTTGAAGCTGCATGTCCCATTTTTGATGAACAAATAAAAAGAGAGATTATTGATATTCTGCAAATTCAGTTGGCCGATAATGTAAAGTCAAGAATTTTAGATATTAATATTACCAACAACTATGTATCTTCACAAGGACGGAAAAAATTACGCTCTCAGGCAGAAACATACAATTATCTATTCAAAAAACAGTTGCAATTAAATAGTGAAACTCGCGGCAATTGATATTGGGACTAATGCATGTAGGTTACTGATTTCCGAAGTTATTCCAGTTGAGGGCGGTCAAACAAAGTTCAATAAATTAAATCTGGTCAGAATTCCACTTCGTTTGGGTTTTGATGTTTTTGAAACAGGTGAAATTTCAAAGGAAAAGCGAGGGATGTTGTTTCAGTCGATGAAGGCATACAGCCACATCATGAATGCTTATGGTGTAACTAAGCATATTGCAGTTGCAACCAGTGCCATGAGAGATGCCAAAAACAGAAAGGAAATTGTCCAAAAAGTTTTTTTAGAAACAGGTATTAATATTCAAATCATCTCTGGGGATTTTGAAGCTTCATTAATCTATGAGTCGCATATTGCTGAAACACTAGACCAGGATACCAATTATTTGTATGTAGATGTAGGGGGAGGAAGTACAGAACTTACTTTGATATCTAAAGGCCAGCTTATTTTTAAAGAGTCTTTTAATATTGGAACCATTCGGTTGTTGAAAAACCAGGTGAGTGATGCCGACTGGGAGCATATGAAAACAAGCTTAAAGGATGCTACTAAAGAATACTCAAAACTAATTGCGATAGGTACAGGTGGAAATATCAATAAAGTATTTTCATTGAGTAAGAGAAAGGATGGAAAAACACTGGATCTTGATTTACTTAAATCCTATTATAAGGAGTTTTCTTCTTGTACATTGGAAGAACGAATTCAGTTATATCAACTTAGAGAGGATAGGGCAGATGTTATTGTTCCGGCATTATTGATTTATACACAAGTAATGAAGTGGGCATCTATCAACGAAATCTTAGTCCCTAAAATAGGACTTGTTGATGGATTGATACAACATCTATATGAAGAGTTATCTGGGAGTTAATTTCTAGCTACTTTTTGTTGATGGAATCCTATTGGTAGATGCCATTGGGTCTCGATTTTTTCAATTTGAGGTATCGGTTTTCCTTCAATGATTTCACCTATTATTTCTGAAGGTAATTTCGTTAAAGTTAGTTTTTCTTGTTTTGTGTTGTGTATCCAATGTTCAAATACCGAATTGAATTTCTCATTAATTTTTTCAGCGATTACTACTTTGAATTCTTTTAATGCTTCAGCGTTGCATAGCTGTTCATATTGTCCTTGAAGGGGAATGACCATCAATTTTTTTTCCAGGAATAATGCTTCTGCTGGTGTCTCAAAACCTGCGCCAGTTAAAATGCCGTGACAATTGATAAGGCTAGTAGAGAAGAGATCCTGGTTAACAGGAATGACTTTACAGTTCTGAATAGTCTGTGCTTCTATGACCTCTTTACAAAAAATTTCAAAATTATAGTTTTTGTAATTTTTAAATTCTTCAACAAGAATTGAAGTTGCATACTGTCCAAGATACACTGTTATATGTCCTTTGTCTTTTGGATCAGCCTGGAGTATATTATTTCTTATAATTGGATTGTAGATATTTGAGTCATATTCTTTAAAATGAAAGCCAATGTTTTCGGTTCCTTTTGCATAGTTTTTAAGTACCCACTCTCCAATATAATCTTTCTTATCAGGGCGTGGTACGTTTTTGCTAAGAAAAGATGCTTGATGTCCCAAGTGAATTGATTTGACCTTTTTTAGTTTACAAGCCAGTGATGTAATACATTCAAAATCATTGATTACCAGATCATATTTCTCAACGGGAAGAAATTTGGCTTCATTCCAAATTTTTCTCAGGGAAATGTTCTTGATCGTTTTTTTAATATCAATTGTTCCATTTGTTTGATTATAAATTAGGCTAAGTCCTTTGCTTCTATAAGCAACTGGTAATGTCGTCTTCAAACTATAATTGGAGCCACTTAAGAAAACATCGACTTCTCCATATTTTTGAAGTAGCGGTACCAGTTCTGTTGCTCTACTGATATGACCATTGCCAGTGGCCTGCACTGCATAGAATATTTTCATATGTTAAGCTGAGGGTAAGATTGAATTAAAGAAAAAGGATACTTCTTCTGATAACACATTAAGTGATGGGATCTTGTTATTTTCTTTTAGCTCTTTTTCTATGCTTGGTTTATGTTGTTTCTCATCAAAATGATAGATCTCCCATCTATGGTTGGCATATTCAAGTGTTGTTAGGTTTTCAATCCAGTCGCCACTATTCATATAGGTAACCTTTCCTTTTTCTGTCACTATTTCCTTAATCTGAGGTTGATGTATGTGCCCACAGATAACATGTGAGTATTCATTTTCAATAGCCAACTCTGCAGCTGTTTGCTCAAAGTCGCCTATCCATTTAACGGCCTTTTTAACACTGTTCTTTACTTTTTTACTCAAGCTCATCTTTTCACGGCCCAAGCATTTCAGTATCCAGTTAATGGCTCTATTCATTAAGATCAATAGATCATATCCCTGTCCACCCAGCTTTGCAATTATCTTTGCGCTTCCTTTTGTAGTAGCATCAAATACATCACCATGAAAAATCCATGTTTTAGTACCATCAATTTCTAAAACTAGTTTGTCAGCCAATTGAAAGTTACCCAATTTAAGTCCGCTGTATCTTCTTAATGCCTCATCATGATTACCCGTGATATAAACAATTTTTGTGCCTCTTGATAGGTGTGCAAATATTTCTTTGATGACTTGCATATGTGATGATGGGAAAAAATGTTTTCTGAATTGCCAGATGTCAATGATATCACCATTGAGTACCATAAGTTTTGGTTTAACACTTCTTAAGTAATTAACAAGTTCATTTGAATGACAACCATAAGTGCCAAGATGTGTATCACTGATGACTACTATATCAACTTCTCGTTTATCCATTTTTATTGTTTACTGAAATTCGATGTTGTTTTTAAGCCAAATATTAATCTATGATTAATTATATGTCAGGGAATCATGATGGAAATGTTAATGACACTCATTTTGGTATTATGAAGTTTTATTTTTCATAATACTTGATTAATACTCAGTTAACATTTCTTCAGCATCTTGTGACAAACTTGTTTTTATGTATATAATCAAAAATAAGAGTGAAGTTGTTGTGGCGTTGATACAAAACAATATTGTTTTTTCTTTTCAAGATCAATCCGTTATTGGCATATTGATTGGAGATTGTCTGTATGGAAAGTCATATAAGATGGTAGGTAAAATATTTAACTCTACTGTTTATCTATTAAATGGACAAATTGCTGGAAAGGTTGAAGTAAGCCAGGCGTTCAAAGTAAAAGTGATTAAAAAGGAACATATGGTTGATGCATGGTCAATTTTAGGTGGGGTTAAGGAGCATACAAGTCAATGGATTACAGAAAAAAAGACTTGGTCTGCAAAAGAAATTCAGGAACACTTGCTTTAAGATTTGTTTCAATTAATTTAATCATCACTTAATATAAGCTTAACCACAAGTTTACATTGGTTAAGCAATTTTATAGCAGTTATGTTTAGGCTGAAAGGCCCAAAACAGGCTTTTAATTGCAACGCCCCGGCATTCTTGTCGGGGCTCTTTTTTTCTAGCCGAATAAGTTTAACTAGTTTTTACTGAGGGTAAATCCAAAAGTTGTTCCAACTCCGGGGGTACTTCTAACATGAATAATCTGTCCATGGGCTTCGATGATGTGTTTACAAATGGCCAGTCCTAAGCCTGTTCCACCAATGTTCCGACTTCTTCCATAATCGGTTCTGTAAAAACGTTCAAAAATTCTAGATAAATGTTCTTCTGCAATGCCAATTCCATCATCACTGATTTCGAATAAAACACTTTCATTATCCGTTCTGTAAATACTTGCTTCTACATAACCATCCTGATTGCCATATTTAACAGCATTGTCAACCAGATTGGTTATTACTTGACGAATTTTTTCTTTATCGGCGTGAACCGTAATGGGTTGTTCACATCCTTTTTTTATTCTGCATTTAATGTTTTTTGACTGTGTTTTAATCATCAAAGCATCAAAAACTTCTAACACTAAATCTTGTATTACAAAATGTTGAAAGTGTAATTCCTGTTTTCCACTTTCTAGTCGAGTGATTTCATCTAAATCTGAAATTAAATTAATCAATCGCTCAGTATTCTGGAAAGCGTTGTTTAAAAACTTTTTACTCACATCAGGGTTATCCATTGCGCCAGAAATCAAGGTTTCTAAGTACCCCTGGATGGCAAATGCAGGAGTTTTGAATTCGTGAGATAAATTTTGAAGAAACTCTTTTCTAAAGGCTTCATTTTTTTCCAATAATTCCATTTCTGCTTTTCGTTGATCGGCCCACTGGAGCACCTCCTCACCAACTTCTTCCAGCTTTTTTTGAGGAAGTACTTTGTTCTGATAAAATTCTTCTCTTTTAGAGGCTTTTGTTTGGTAAATAAACTTATAAATCAGTTTGATTTTTCTGTTGATGAATTCTTCAATAATGTATTTTGAATAGAAATAAGTAATCAGTAAAATGGAAACTGTTGCTGCAGCTATTAGGATTTTATTTACCGAAAGTAAAAGGAGTATGATTAACAGTACAATTGCAACGACAATTGAAATGTAAAGTGAAATGCGGCCTGCGGATGGGCTTTTGGAATCGAACATACTGCAATGTACGAAATCAGATCTCGAATTTGTAACCTACACCTTTTACAGTTGTGATACAATCAATACCTAATTTTTGGCGAATTTTTCGGATGTGTACATCAATTGTTCTGTCGCCGACAATAACTTCGCTGCCCCAGATTCTATTGAGGATTTCATTTCTAAGGAAAACTCTTCCAGGTTTGGATGCCAGATAATTTAAGAGTTCAAATTCTTTTTTAGCCAGATTGATAGGCTGGTCTTTATAGTAAACCATGTATTCATCAGGTACAATTTTGATATCTCCAACCTCTATGGCGTTATGGGTTTCAGGTTTATTGAATCTTCTGAAGAAAGAATTCACCTTGGAAACCATGATTTTTGGGGAAATGGGTTTGCTGATGAAATCATCTGCCCCATATTCTAGTCCTTTTACATGAGAAAGTTCATCATTTAAGGCAGTAAGAAATACGATTACCGTGTCATTAAATTCGGGCTGGGACCTTAAAATTTTACATACTTCAATGCCATTTTTTTTGGGCATCATGATGTCTAAAATGATTAAATCTGGCTGATTTTGTTTTGCTTTTAATAAGGCTTGGTCGCCATCTTTTGCTGTAACAACTTCGTAGCCATGAAGTTGCAGGTTATAGCTGATGATTTCAAGTATATCTGGCTCGTCATCCGCTATCAGAATTTTTTTACCTGCCGACACCATTTTATGGGTTTTTACAAAGTTACAATGAGTTTAGTGGATGGTAAAGGAATTCATGATTACCAAATTGTTAACACACTAAAATGACTTGCCCGAATATGTACTAATTTTACAAAATGGTGCGTGGTTGTATTTTTTTACTGGCCTTCCTGTTGTGTGCAATAAAATCATTTGCCGGGTCATCACAAGACACGGGTAAAGTGGCAATTGACATCAGAAGAATACAACTTCATGAAGATATTGATGCTCTTCAAGTAAAATTATATGGGGTTGATGGTAAACAAGACAAGATCATAGCAGCCAGTCGAGATATCGATCTCAACTTGTTGTTGACAGATGTATATACGCGCCAGGTTGATCTGTTGCAAAATGAAATAGAATCGGATGCAGACTTAGATCACCGAGCAAAGATAAAGTATTTGACGGGATTGAAAATTACATTGGATGGGTGCAATAGTGCATTGCGATCAACAAAAATGTCTGCTGAAGCTGCTATACAACTTTTTGAAGCTTATAAAGTATATTACTCAAAAGACAAATCAGGTATAGGTTTGGGGAAATCCGTTGAACAATATTCCTATCCAATCAATAAGATTTTACTGGGGGATAACACTGTTTTTTTTGAAAACCCAGGTCTGAATATAGCCCGTGTAGTGATGTTTCAGCAATTTGCAGATTTACACCCAGGAGAGGTTTTGGTAAAGATTGAGCCATATCTTGATCAGCCCTTTGCAGATAGTTTATTGATTGGATGTGCATATGTATTTCCAGATAAGTTTTACAATTATGCTGCAGCGGTTGAGACAAAAATCGGCAAGCAGATTCGTAAGATCAATGATCCGCTTGTTCAGCTGATTGTTAAGATATCAGATGAGCGTTCTGGAAGATTGATTTTCCCTTTTCTGCATGCTATACGCAAAGGAAGACTAACCATTGATAGCATTAAACAGTCGGCAAAAGATAACTTGAAATATTATCGACTGCTTGTAAGAACCCAGCTTGAATATATTGATGATGTAAGGAGGAAGGATACTCCTGTGCTTTACAAGGAATTGGGGTCAATGATCAAGCGTAAGGCAGAGGAGCTTTATATCAATGAAATCAATGCTTTGCATGATTTACCAGATGATAAACGTTTCAAAGTTTTACAGCCCTTGAGTGCAACTGAGTTGTATTATATTATTGTTACAGGAGAAGATGTTATTTATACTTCAAGTTATGTTGGTGTATACAATCGTATGATGTCGAAATCACCACAACGCAATGGGGATAGTTTGCTCATGCAAGTCAAGTTTGATCGGTTTAAAAAGTTCATACGTATGGCAGCCAGCTACAATAAGCTGGATGTCTTTCTTGCTTCAATGCAACCAAATAATGCTCAGATTCTCATGAAGGCATTTGTAAGGGGATTGGAAAAAACTAATAATCTTGAGGATGCAGTAGATGTAGCAGATTCTTATGGCAGCATAGGTAATCCTGCTATTGTCCAACTCATGAAACAAGAAATTACGGCGAACCTGAATCAAAATATTGTGAATAACAACAGCCGTGGCGAAGCTATCTATGATATTTTAAATTTATTGTTTCTCTCGGCTGAGGACAGCAGTGAGCAGTTGACAGCTAAATATAAAATTCCACCTGTTTACCAGTTGCCAACAGAAATGCTTAGAGATACGGCTCAAAGAGTTATTCAACAAGTTTTTTTCTATGGTGATAAGGATGGGATTCAATCTTTTCAAAATTTCATGGGCTTGTTCAAGGGAAAGAAAGAGTGGAAAATCATTCAAAATGAGAATTGGGTTGAAATAGAGTCTCAGGTAGGGAAGCCCGTTTTGATTTTTGCCAACAAACCTTTAGATAACACGAAAGGCGATGATCCCGATGCAAAAGCACAAAAATTGCTTATTGAATTTATGAAGCAGAATGGCTATGAGCCAACAGTTGTGATACACCGTGGCCATAGCTACCATTTGAAATACACCATAGCACAGCTTTCCAGTAGTGCAAAAATAATTGTCTTAGGTTCTTGTGGTAGCTATCAAAATTTGAGCGCTGTCTTGCAGATTTGTCCCGATGCTCAGATTGTATCTTCCAAAGAAGTAGGATCAAGTTTGGTTAATGAACCTGTTTTGAAATTGATCAATGAGTCACTCCTATTTCAAGACGACGTTGATTGGATAAAAATGTGGGATATGTTGGGTAAACAATTTGAAGGCAGTAATGCTGAAGAAAGATTTGAAAACTATATTCCTCCTCATAGAAACCTTGGTGCACTTTTCATAAAAGCATTCAACAACAGAGAGCTTTGAAGTAATTGATATGGGGGAACCGACTGAAAAAGAAAAGAAGAAAAAGATTTTTGATTTACAGCTGCTGCTGAAAATTTTTGCATTTGCAAAACCGTACAAAGGAAAATTTTATTTATCGGCTTTTCTTGCTATCGTACTCGCTGCGATTGCTCCTATTCGTCCCATCTTAATCAATGAAACACTCAGAAAAACTAACGAGTCTTCAGGTGCTTCATTTGATACAATCACCCATTTCCTTCTGGTGATTACTGTTATCCAGTTTGGATTGCTGTTGGTTGAATCAGGATTACGTTTTTTATTTACTTATCTCACTTCATGGCTTGGGCACAAGGTGGTAAAGGATATCCGTGTCAAAGTATACGACAAGGTTTTGTCACTCAATGTTACACAGTTTGATAAAACACCGATTGGCACCCTTACAACAAGAACCATCAATGATATTGAGGCCGTCAACGATATTTTTGCTGAAGGTCTGGTGCCTATTCTCGCAGATTTTTTGTCCATTATTGCAATACTTGTAGCCATGTTCTATACCGACTGGCAACTGGCTCTGGTTTGTATTATTCCTTTCCCATTTTTGATTGTTGCTACTTACTTCTTCAAGGAAAGTGTAAACCGGTCATTCATCAGTGTCAGAAATGCAATTGCCTCACTCAATGCATTTGTTCAGGAACATATATCTGGCATGCAAATCATTCAATCCTTCACTGCTGAAGAAAGGGAACAGCAAAAGTTTACTGTCATCAACCAAAAACACAGAGACGCCAATATCAAGGCTATTTTTGCCTATTCAGTTTTCTTTCCAGTAGTTGAAATTGTTTTGGCCTTTTCAATGGGCATTTTGGTTTGGTTTGCTGCAACTGAATCAGCTTTAATGGAACAAACACAGGCAATGGACATGGCTGGTAAGGTGGTCTCTTTTACTTTGTTGTTGAACTTGCTGTTCAGACCACTTAGGGTGATTGCAGATAAGTTTAATGTCCTGCAAATGGGTATGGTTGCGGGTGAAAGAATTTTAATTGTTTTGGATAATCAGGATGTACTGCCTTCTCAACCCAATGCGAGAAAAGTCTTATTGAAAGGAGAGGTAAGGTTTGAAAATGTTGGTTTTTCATATGTGGAGGGGCATCCTGTATTGAAAAACATCAGTTTTAATGTACCGCCTGGAAAGACATTGGCAATAGTAGGTCATACTGGTAGTGGGAAGTCATCCATCATCAATCTCATTAACCGTCTTTATCAACACCAGTCCGGGCGTATTTTATTGGATGGAATTCCAGTAGAAGACATTGAAATACAGTCGCTTAGATCTGGTATTGCAGTCGTTTTGCAGGATGTTTTTCTTTTTTCAGGAACCATTCTGGAAAATGTGACATTAAGAAACCCCCGTATTACCAGGGACGAAGTAGTTGAAGCCGCACAATTAATTGGCATTCATGAATTTATCATGCAGCTTCCAGGTGGTTATGATTATAATGTGATGGAAAGAGGGGCTACACTCTCCCTTGGTCAGCGTCAATTGCTGTCCTTTATCAGAGCCTTGCTTTACAATCCGGCATTGTTGATTTTGGATGAGGCTACCTCATCAGTGGATGCACAAACAGAGGGACTTATTCAACATGCCATTGATGTGCTCACTGCGGGTAGAACAGCCATTGTGATTGCCCACAGGCTTTCAACCATCCAAAAAGCCCATCAAATTCTGGTACTCGATCAAGGAGAAGTGCTGGAGGCTGGAACGCATCAGGAACTCCTTCAAAAGGGTGGTGCCTACGCCCGATTGATTGAACTCCAGCGGCAGTCGAAAATTGACTGATATTTTTTACCCCAACCTAGCTTTATTAGGTCTTTCGGCACTATCTTTGCGCAAAATTTGAGTGCAATTATGCGTCTGAATGGCCTAAAATCTTTGCTGGTAGCGTGTTTCAGCCTTTTTTGGGTACTGATTTCCCTGCCTGCAGCAGCAAATGAGGAAGTTCCTGGAGAGAAACTCAATCCAGCTAAAGTGATCATGGAGCACATTCAGGATTCTCACGAATTCCATTTTTTTACTTTGAAAAAAGCAGATGGTTCGGAGTTTCATGCAACTATTCCACTGCCTATCATTCTTTATTCAAAAGAAAGAGGTCTTTCTATTTTCTCTTCTGCGAATTTTCATCACGGGCATGAAGCTTATAATGGATACAAAATGGAGCATGATAAAATTCATGCTGAAGACCCCAATGAACATGTTTATGATTTGTCCATAACAAAGAATGTGGTTCAGATGCTCATCGCCCTTACGTTACTGGTAGTGGTGATGTTGGGTATTGCCGCAAAATATAAAAAAGGTCAGGGTGTTACTTCCGCGCCTAAAGGATGGCAGAATGCAATTGAGCCTGTGATTACATTTGTAAGAGATGAAGTTGCTAAACCCAATCTCGGTCACAAGTACATGAAATATCTTCCTTACTTGCTGACTGTCTTCTTCTTTATTTTGATCAATAACTTATTTGGATTACTTCCAGGCTCTGCCAATGTAACTGGTAATATTGCCTTTACTGTAGTATTGGGAGTTATTTCATTTTTTGTAATACTGTTTAGTACCAACAAACATTTTTGGGGTCATATTTTCTGGTTCCCTGGCGTACCCGTTCCAGTGAGAATCTTTATCATGCTTCCTGTAGAATTGTTGGGTGTGTTTACCAAGCCTTTCGCGTTGATTGTGCGTCTTTTTGCCAACATGGTAGCAGGACACATCATCATCTTGAGCTTTATTACATTGATATTCATTTTCGGAGAAATGAGCGGTATCGCAGGATGGGGTTTTTCACCACTGTCTGTTGGTTTTGCTGTTTTCATTTACCTGATTGAAATAATGGTTGCATTCATCCAGGCTTTCATTTTCACTAACCTGACCGCTGTTTTCATTGGACAGGCTACTGAAGGAGGCCATGAAGAGGGTCACCACTAAACGCTTTTTTCATTTTTAAAAACAAGTATCATGAGTCTGATGA
>CAZVYI010000003.1:0-7111 GCA_964631755.1 uncultured Sphingobacterium sp.
TTACCCATACCTGGAATCATGCCCATCAGGTCCTTCAGATTGCCCATTTTTTTAATCTGTTGGAGCTGGTCCATGAAATCCTGAAAGTCAAACTGATTTTTTCTGATTTTTTTCTCCAGTTTCTTTGCTTGCTCTTCGTCAAATTGAGCCTGTGCTTTCTCAACAAGTGAAGCAATATCACCCATCCCCAGTATTCTTTGTGCCATCCTTTCGGGATAGAACACATCCAGGGTTTCCATTTTCTCACCACTGCTTACAAACTTGATAGGTTTTTGGACGGTGTATTTTACAGAAAGTGCCGCACCGCCTCTTGTATCACCATCCATTTTGGTAAGTACAACGCCAGTAAAATCAAGTCTTTCATTGAATGCTTTTGCGGTATTGACTGCATCTTGACCCGTCATGGCATCCACCACAAACAGAATCTCCTTTGGCTGTAAAAAAGTCTTCAGGCCTGCCACTTCCTGCATCATCACTTCATCAATGGCCAAGCGACCAGCAGTATCAACAATGATCACGTTCTTATTGTTAGCCTTTGCATGTTTGAGGGCATTTTCTGCAATAGAGCGTGGATCTTTGTTTTCTGGCTCTGCATAAACATCCACACCAATTTGGGTACCCAACACTTTTAGCTGATCAATAGCAGCGGGTCGATACACGTCACCTGCTACAAGCAAAGGGGATTTCCCTTTTTTGGTTTTCAGGTAATTGGCAAGTTTGCCACTGAAGGTAGTTTTACCAGAACCTTGCAGACCTGCGATCAGAATAATGGATGGATTGCCAGAAGTGTCAAATTCACTGGCTGAACCACCCATAAGTTCGGTTAGTTCATCCTGAACAATTTTGACCATGAGCTGACCAGGACTGATGGCATTGATGACTTTCTCCCCTAATGCCTTTTCCTTTACCCGATCAGTAAATTCCTTAGCAATTTTAAAGTTAACATCGGCATCCAGCAAGGCTTTACGGATGTCTTTGACCGTATTGGCAATATTGAGATCTGTAATTCTACCCTCCCCTTTGATCTGCTTAAAGGCCGAGGCAATCTTTTCACTTAAATTTTCAAACATAAAAAAACTTTGCTTGGGGTAGCAAAGTTAATTAATATAGTGATTAGACACTGAGTAAGTAGTCGAATACTGGAAAGACTAGAGGTAAGTTTTTAGTCGCCTAGCATTGGTATGTCTTCTTAGGGTAATCAAAGCCTGATCCCTTATCTGACGAACACGTTCGCGGGTCAGACCCATTTCCTCTCCAATATCTTCCATACCCAATGGTCTATCCATTCCTATTCCATATAGAGATTTCAAAACCATTTGTTGTTTAGGAGGAAGACTATTGAGGGCCAATTCAATTTCATACATCATTGACTCCTTCTGACTTTCACCATCTACTGCATCAACGTTTTCATTTTCCAAAATATCAATCATCGTTCCATCACCATCCTCTCCAACAGGTGAATCAATACTCAGGTGGCGACTGTTGAAGTTGATAGAAGATGAAACCTCTTCCAAATCCATATCAAGGTATTCTGAAATTTCTTCTGCAGTTGGCTCACGCTCAAAATTTTGCTCCAATTGCTGTGCAGCTTTGGTCACTTTACTATTTAAACCAACTTTATTTAATGGAATTCGAACTATTCTTGATTGATCCGCTAAGGCCTGCATGATGCTCTGACGAATCCACCATACAGCATAAGATATGAACCTGAAACCCTTCGTTTCATCGAACTTTTTAGCTGCTCTGATCAATCCCATATTGCCTTCATTAATCAAGTCTGATAAGGATAAGCCCTGAAACTGATATTGTTTGGCCACAGAAACAACAAAACGCAAATTTGCTTTTGTAAGTCGATCAACAGCTGACTGGTCACCCCTTCTGATGCGTTGCGCCAAAACTGTCTCTTCTTCAGGACTAATCATGTCTACTTTACTGATATCGCTGAAATACTTCTCGAGACTAGGCGCTTCGCGCGTTGTGATTGATTTACTGATTCGTAATTGACGCATACTCATGGGGTGTGGATTTTTATAACCAATCATTGTGACTGGCGCTTCATAGAAACGAAGGAAATAAGAAAATATTGTTAAATCCTAAGTAGTAATACGTAATCCCTTTTCATCAGTACACGTAAATGGCTGATATTCATATATTTGGACAAATAAATCTGCAATGGGGAAAATCACGTGGAAAAAGTTGGAAATAAACACCAAATTATATTTTTTCAGTTCTGATATTTTTCTATCATTGCAAGGTGCATTAGAACTTTTGCGCGCAAAGAGATAAACTTAAGTCATGAGTAAACAATTGTTTTCTATAGAGTACCCTGTGAGGTGTTCGCCAAATATCCTATTTGAATTCCTCTCAACACCTGCAGGTCTTCAGGAGTGGTTCGCCGACAAGGTGGATGAGCGTGATCTTGTATTTAGTTTCTCATGGAATGGTTCCACAGAAAAAGCTGAAGTAGTTGAAGTAGTCGAAGGCAAATCCATTCGTTACCACTGGCTGCATGCACCTAAAAATGAATACTTTGAATTTTCCATTGAGAAATCTGAAGTAAGCAGCCAAACTATTCTCATCATTAAAGATTTTGCAGAGAAAAGAGAGATTGCAGATCAAACCAGACTTTGGGATGTTCAAGTGCATGACCTCTTCCATAGACTCGGCAATTGAGCATGATCAAGAAACTCGACAAACTTATTTTAAAGGCTTTTATAGGTCCTTTCATCGCGACCTTCTTCATCACACTGTTCGTGCTGGTGATGCAATTCTTTTGGAAATATATTGATGATCTTGTTGGAAAAGGATTGGATATTCTAAGCATCTTAGAACTTACTTCCTACGTTACTGTTACCGCCATCCCACTTGCTTTGCCATTGGCCATTTTAATTTCCTCCATCATGACATTCGGAAATCTTGGAGAAAGTTTTGAATTGGTGGCCATTAAATCAGCAGGAATTCCATTACTCCGGTTCATGCGACCCTTATTGGTAGTATCCATTTTTATTGCGGGAGTTGCATTTACAATTTCAAATTATGTGATGCCCGTAGCAAATTTGAAATTCACTACAATGTTATATGATATCAGGGTTGCTAAACCGGCATTCGATATCAAGGAAGGTATTTTTTATGATAAGCTCCCAGGGTTTGCAATTAAAGTGGGACAAAAAGATGATGATGGAAACACCATTAGAGATGTCATCATCTATGAAAATCAATATTCACTTCAAGACAATATTATCATTGCAGAAAAAGGTGTAATGCGCATCAGTGATGATAAAAAATTTTTAGAATTCGATCTTGAAAATGGTTGGAGATACCAGGAGAACGGTCCTTATAACACAGCTCAAACTGATTACTATAGGTTGGGATTTAAGAAATACAAAAAAGCTTTTGATCTGAGTTCATTTGATGTTCTCAAAACGCCAGATAGTCTTTTTAAACGCAGCTACCAAATGCTGAACATCAAGCAACTTCAAAAAGCAAGTGACTCTATCAACAGAGACATGACTAAAATCCAAAATGACCGTTTAACAAAAGAAGTTACTTCATATTTTCTTTTCCATGACTACATGGAAAAAGGATGGAAAGAGAACAAAAAGATTTCAATTAATAAAGTAAGCAGCTATGGCGACTTACTCCCCGACTCTGTTATCAATATCGTTTTTGCCAAAGCAGCTGATAAAACCAATATTTTAGAAAACTCAACAAAACTTATCGTTGAAGATTATATTCAAAGAGCATTTGATCTGAGGTTATTTAAAATTGAATGGCATAAAAAATTCGCACTCTCATTTGCCTGTATCGTATTGTTTATCATAGGCGCACCACTTGGATCAATTATTAGAAAAGGTGGACTGGGAATGCCATTGGTTGTGGCTGTAATTTTCTTTTTGATTTTTCACCTCTTGAATATGTTTGGAGAAAAATTTGTTAGACAAGGTATCATGCCTCCTTTCTGGGGTATTTGGTTACCGAGTCTTGTTCTTTTTCCTGTTGGTTGCTTTCTGGTATTCAAAGCCATGAATGACTCGCAACTGTTTAACAATGAGTATTATTTCCGAGCCTTTAAAAAAGCTAAAGCATTGATCAATAAAAAAAATAGACCTTATGAAAAATAACAACAGCAGAAGAAAATTTATTGGCACTACCCTCAAAGCAGGAATGGTGGCTTCAGCAATAGGTCTAAACAATACAACATTATGGGCTAACCAGCATGAACAGATTGTTTTTAAACAAACTCCACTTCCCTATAGTTACAATTCACTGGAGCCGCATATTGATGCAATGACAATGGAAATTCATTATTCAAAACATGCTGCAGCTTATACCAAAAATCTTAATGATGCAGCAACTGCAGAGTTAGCTGGCAAATCAATTGCTATTGAAGATTTATTAAAAAATATTTCAAACTACTCTGCTAAACTCAGAAACAATGGTGGTGGTCACTACAACCATGAATTATTCTGGAAATGTATGCAACCCCAAACAGGCCCACTGCATCAAGGAAATTTGAACGATGCTATACTGTCAACTTTCAGCAGCTTTGAAATTTTCAAAAACAAATTGAGTGAAGCTGCTATGGGAAGATTTGGCAGTGGCTGGGCATGGCTTTATATGGATGAGAAAAAAACTTTACAAATTGGATCAACACCCAACCAAGATAATCCGTTAATGGATGTATCACCAATAAAAGGGACTCCTTTATTGGGATTAGATATTTGGGAACATGCTTATTATTTAAAATACCAAAACAGAAGAGCAGAATACGTAAACAATTGGTTCAATCTAGTTAATTGGAAATTTGTAGAGGATCGATATTTAGCAGTAAGATAAGCTGGTCCTAAAATAGGTTCAGCCTTTACAAAAAACTAATGTGCTAGACAATAGAATTCGCAAAGGCTGAAAAATGACATGCAATCGTTAGTCAAATATAGGGAGGGAATTGATTCATTTTATTTTTTTATTAATAATTTTTAAAACCTATTGTGTATTTCAAACACATTAAAATCGAAATATGAAAGCCTATATCGAAGCCAATCAGAAACGTTTTTTGAATGAATTACTTGATTTATTAAGGATCCCTTCAATCAGTGCAAAGACGGAACACAAAGCCGATATGATTACCTGCGCTGAAGCAGTAAAGCAATCTTTACTGAATGCAGGAGCAGATAAAGCAGAAATTTATGAAACTGAGGGTCATCCAATTGTTTATGGAGAAAAAATAACTGACCCAAGTCTCCCAACTGTTTTGGTATATGGACACTATGATGTTCAACCTGCTGACCCACTGGAACTTTGGCACAGTGGTCCATTTGACCCAACGATTAAAGATGGAAAAATTTACGCCAGAGGAGCCTGTGATGATAAAGGCCAATTTTACATGCATGTAAAAGCATTAGAATTGATGGTTAACAACAACATGCTCAAAACAAATATTAAGTTTTGTATTGAAGGTGAAGAGGAAATTGGATCTCCCAACCTTGCAAAATTTGTTGAAAACAATAAAGCACTTTTAAAATGTGATGTCATTCTCATCAGTGACACTGCAATGATAAGTATGGATACCCCCTCAATCGATACTGGAGTAAGAGGCTTGAGTTATATCGAAGTTGAGGTGACGGGTCCAAACCGTGATTTACACAGCGGTGTATATGGAGGTGCAGTTGCCAACCCTGCTACGGTTCTTGCTAAAATGATAGCCGCTTGTCATGATGAAAACAACCATATTACCATTCCGGGTTTTTATGAAGATGTTTTAGAAGCCAGTGAGGAAGAAAGAACCCTATTGGGAAAAGCTCCCTTCGATGAAAAAGCCTATACAGATGATTTAGGTATTGATGCCGTATATGGAGAGAAAGGATACACTACCAATGAAAGAACAGGTATTCGTCCTACACTTGAAGTCAATGGTATTTGGGGAGGCTATACGGGCGAAGGATCTAAAACAGTATTACCTTCAAAAGCAACAGCAAAAATTTCAGCTCGATTGGTGCCCAACCAATCATCAGCAAAAATCACTTCTTTGCTATTGGATTATTTCAAATCAATTGCACCAGCGGGTGTTACTGTCAAAGCAACTGAACACCATGGTGGAGAGCCCTATTTAACACCAATAGATTCCAAAGCATATCAGGCTGCTGCTAAGGCCATTGAAAAATCTTTTGGTAAAATGCCAGTCCCGGTAAGAGGCGGCGGTAGCATTCCCATTTGTTCATTATTTGAAAAAGAACTTGGTGTAAAGATTGTATTTATGGGATTCGGATTGGACAGCGACAACTTGCATTCACCCAATGAGAAGTACGATATATTCAACTATTACAAAGGAATTGAAACGATACCTTACTTCCATCAATACTTTGCTGAGTAGGCCTGCCTATCTTGGGCCTGGCGGACAGTATTGTTTGAGATAGTTGGTGTACAATGTCATCAAGTGCTTGATTGTTCCCTCTCCTTCATAGATACCATGGCTTCGGTTGGGATAAGACATGAATTGAAATTGCTTGTTGTATTTGATCAATTCATTTTGTAATATCTCTGCATTCTGATAATGAACGTTGTCATCACCTGTACCATGAATATACAACAGATTACCACGGAGATTTTTCGCATGGGTCATTGGTGATCCATTGATAAAATCTTCACGATTTTCCTGAGGGAGTCCCATATATCTTTCCTGGTAAATATTGTCATATGTAAGTTGGTTTGCAACAGCAGCTATAGAGATGCCCGTCTTGTAAATTTCAGGATACCTGAACAGCAAGTTCAAAGTTGCAGATCCACCACCACTCCATCCCCACACAGCAACACGAGCAGTGTCAATGAAACTCATTTTAAAAACTTCTTTTGCAGCACTGGCTTGATCATCAATATTGACAATACCGATTTTTCTGTAAATAGATTTGCGCCATTGTCTTCCTTTTGGAGCAGGGGTTCCGCGGTTATCAATTGATACATACACATAACCATCCTTTTTCATGTCGCCTGCATACAAGCGATTGCTTCCAACTCCAAAACGGTCGACTACATTTGCGCCTGCTGGTTCAGAATACACAAAGAATACAATCGGATATTTTTTATTGGGATCAAAATTATCGGGCTTTACCATCCA
>CAZVYI010000003.1:7211-16979 GCA_964631755.1 uncultured Sphingobacterium sp.
AAAATATCAATCCATGCCTCATCAACTTCTTTATAGACAACATTACTTACACCAGTTGCAACATTGGCCATGTATAAAGTACTTTGGTTCTGCTTTCTATTCAATTGCTGAACAATAAGCTCCTGATTGCCTCCCCACTCCATTCTTGGGAGATAATGTTGCCTAGTATCACCTGGTATGTTCATCCATTTCAGTTGAACAGTAGAGACATCTACAACACCAATTCGAACAGCAGAAGGAGACTCCCCTACTTTTGGATATTCTACTGGAATAGGTTTTGAATAAATACCAGCGAGGTTATCCATCATCATAAAGTCTTTTGTCCCTTCAGCATCTACTTGCCAGAATGCAATTTTTTTACCATCGGGGCTCCATCTGAAGCCATCTCTACAAGCAAACTCTTCTTCATAAACCCAATCGAAAGTTCCATTGATCAATCTGCGATTACCATTCTTCGTTAACGCTTTTCGCTTACCGGTCAAGATATCTTCCACATATAAGTTATACTCCGAAACATAGGCAGCTTGTTTACCATCCGGAGATAGTTTGGTAAACATGAGCGATTGAGGAGGCAAGCCTTTTCCCAATTGAAACCATTTTTTAGCATTTACATTATATACCCAATAATCACCTTTTGTATTGTATCTCCATACGCGGGCCGTATTATTGAAAACCAAGAGCTGTTTTGATGAGGCATGCCAGGAATAATCATCCATCGATTTAAACTCCTCGGTATTTCCGAAATCTTTTTCAGAAATTATAACTGCCCGGTCTTTTTCATTCTCCACAGCCTCTTCCACCAATTGATTTTTCTTTAAACGGATGAGCGCAAGTCCGTCTTCCGACCATTGTAACTTGGATTGTCCATTTACAAATGAAGACACTAAAAAACAAAAGATAAACAACCAAAAAGAGTTCTTTTTCATGTGATTTACTTGAAAGTTCAAATTAAGAAACTTCATTAATAGTCAATTGTCTAATTTTGTAACCGACCTATTTAAATGATAAATGGAAAAGGAAAAGCTCAGGCTGGATAAATATTTATGGGCCATCCGGTTATTTAAAACCCGGACAGCTGCAGCAACTGCCTGTGATAAAGGGAGAGTTAAAGTGGATGGAGAGTCCGTAAAGGCATCTCGAATAGTAAAAATTGATGACACTTATGAAGTGAAGACAGATGAAAAGCGATGGGTGATAAAAGTAACTGGACTCCTACCAAAAAGAGTGCAATACAGTGAAGCCATCAAATTTTATGAGGACCAGACACCAATTGAAGAGAAAGAAAGAATTGCATTCCAAACTGCAAGTTTTTATTCAGGTAAACGTCTTTCAAAAATTGGCAGACCCACCAAAAAAGAGAGACGGGACATTGATGATTTTATGGAAGGAACTGAATGATCATGAATATTCACATATTAAGCATAGTACCAGAATTACTGGAGAGTCCGTTTGGTCACTCTATCATGAAAAGAGCTGCTGATAAGGGACTGCTTCAAGTAACAGTTCACCATTTAAGAAAATGGGCAGTAAATCAACATGGTATGGTAGATGACTATCAATTTGGTGGAGGTGCTGGCATGGTGATGATGTGTGAACCACTGGTCAATGCCATTGAAGAGCTCAGTGCAGCACATCATTTTGATGAAATCATTTACATGACACCAGATGGTGAAACTTTTAATCAGGGTATTGCTAATGCTCTTTCACTAAATAAATCTCTTTTATTCATTTGCGGTCATTACAAGGGTATCGACCAACGTGTTCGGGATCATTTTATTACCAAAGAAATTTCAATTGGTGATTTTGTATTGAGTGGTGGAGAACTTGCTGCTGCCGTCGTTGTAGATGCAATTGGAAGAATCATTCCTGGAGTATTGAATGATGAAACTTCTGCGTTGTTTGATTCGTTTCAGGATAATCTGCTTGCTCCACCTGTATATACTAGGCCTGAAGAATACAGAGGCTGGAAAGTTCCAGCTGTCCTGATGAGCGGAAATCATAAAAAAATAGAAGAGTGGCGTTTCGAAGAAGCGTTAAAAAGAACTGAACAAAAAAGACCTGATCTTTTAAAAAATCAATAAGCAACTATCTTGTTGCGTTGAGTAATTAACTGTTCTACTACTTTTTTTTGTTTTTTGTTTAATCGTCTCAGTCTAATGAAAGCTAACCAATTGACTTGTCTTTCTTCCCATTGCATATAGATGTAGCTAAACAAAGGCAATACAAGTGCAATGAGAACTACACTACTACCTAAAGTATAAAATGCTATAACGATGATGAATATCCACCATAGGAATCCCATAAAACCCAATACTCCTGATAGTACGCTGGTATAAAAATCAATCCTTGTTACCGTCTTGTCTGCAATCCAAATTGATAACCTGCCTGGCAACCACCATATCAACTTTCCGAAAATTGCGAATGGGGCCAAATAGTATACAAACCAGAATTTATTGGTCAGTTGTGGATTTTGCAAAGCAACAAGTGATTGATCAGAAATTCGATTATCGATTAAACCTTTTTCATAAGTTGACACCTCCTTTTGAAGGAGCAAAAATTCGTCATGGGTAAGTTGATCCACATTACTACAGATGTTTCTAAACTCTTCAAATAGTTTGCTTTCGCTAATTTGTTTTTCATGATACCGCATCCTGATCAAAGCTTCGGCTACCTTTGTTCTGTTCCCATCCTTCACATGAATCACATTTTGCTGAAACATTTCACTCATCGCCTTATTCAGCTGTGTTATTGCCAATGCAGGAAATTCTTCGTACTGTTGTTCATAACCTTCAAGAGTAATGGCATCGCCTAAACGAATAAGTAAATTGGCACCCAAATGATGATAAGAATAGTTAAGAGCGACTGTTTGAATTTGCAAATCATTTACTTTACCACCTTCAAATGCTGTTTGAAGTGCAACACGTGCGGCCCCTTTCTTGAAAGGCTCGAGTTGCTTTGATTGTCGGCTAAACCCTTCAGGAAAGATCAATAAAAGTTTTCCTTCTTCCAATAATTTGCGTCCCCTATCGAATGTCCTTTTATTTTTTCCTAAATTATCCACCCCATGTTCTCTACTAAATATTGGAATCATGTGCAACATGGTTAAAACCTTATAAGCAAGTGGATGAGTAAAAATATCTCCCCTCACATAAAAATGAATCGAACGTTTCAAGAAAACAGCCAATACCATGGCATCAAGAAATGAAGCAGGATGATTGGCAATGATAATTGCAGGCTTGCCAGACTTTAACTTCTCTAGACCAACCAAATCGATTCTCTTGAAAAAGATCTTAAAGGTGATCCACATCATTACCCATGCAAAACGATACAACATAGATACAAGATAGTAAAAAATATATGCTAAAAAGTTGTACCTTTGTACGTTATTCCAACAGGAACGCAATGCAGCCTTCAAATTACAAATGGATATGCTCGCTTTTTTTTCTCCTTCTTTCAATTGTTGGAAGGACTCAAGATGGCATGAAGTTCCAGGAACAGTATCAAGTAAAAATCAGCAAATCGAAGTCCCCTATCAAGATAGATGGAATACTTGACGAAGAAGGCTGGTTGAATGCAGAAGAAGCAAAAGATTTTCACATGAAGTGGCCAAATGATATTGGCAGACCTACAAGAAATACCTATGTGAAGATTACACACGACGAACATTTTATTTATTTCGGAATCAAAGCGATTGACACCAATTATTATATTGCACAAACACTTAAACGAGATCAGGGGATTTATGAAAGTGATGCAGTATCCATCGCTATTGATCCGGTCAACCAAAGAACAAATGGATTTTTGTTTTCTATTACTCCTTATAATGTTCAAACAGAAGAACTTGTTAATGTGGGCGCTCCAAGTGAAGAGTTGAGTTTTAGCTGGGACAATAAATGGTATTCAGCAACAAGCAGACACCCAAATTATTGGATTGCAGAAATAGCCATACCATTTCATACGTTAAGATTCAAGGAAGGACTTACTACATGGGGCTTGAATATTTTAAGAGCTGATTTGAAAACCAATGAATATTCCTCATGGACTGACATGCCACTGAATTTTGATTTTTATGATTTTGGTTATTCAGGAGCAATTCTATGGGACAAACCACCTGTCTCACCAGGGACAAATGCATCTATCATACCATATGTAATCAGCGCAATCAATTCCAACCAAGAAACTGGTGATCCAACCAAATCAAAATTCAATGGAGGCTTTGATGCCAAACTATCACTTACCTCTTCATTGAATTTAGACCTCACAGTGAACCCAGACTTCTCACAGGTAGAAGTAGACAGACAAGTGACCAACCTCACCCGATTTGATATCTTCTTTCCTGAAAGAAGAACATTTTTTTTAGAAAACAGCGATTTATTCTCGAGTTATGGTATCCCTCCTATAAGGCCCTTTTATTCAAGAACAATTGGACTCGATAAAAATGCAAACCCGATTCCAATTCTTGCAGGTGCCAGAGTAAGTGGAAACCTTACTAAAAAAACAAGGGTAGGATTCATGAATATGCAAACAAAGTCGACTGCAGATTTTGATGCACAAAATTATACAGCCGTTTCCTTTAATCAACAAGTACAAGCAAGATCTATTGTAAAAGGGTATTTTCTAAACAGACAAAGTGTTGCAGATAAAAATGAGGGACTAAAAGACCCCAACGATCAATTTGGAAGAAATGCTGGATTAGAATATAATTTCATCGATAAGGCAGGTAAATGGAATGCATGGACTGGCTTCCACAGATCCTTTAAACCGAAAATCAACACACCAGAGTATTATGGTAATATTGGTGGCGGATATGCAAGTAAAACGTTGAATGTGGTAATCGATGCCGGTAAAATAACAGATAAATATTATGCCGACATGGGTTTTGTAAACCGCGTTGATAATTATGACGCTTTGCTTGACACCGTATTCAGAAGAGGTTTCTTTTTACTGTATAACCAGTCTAGCTATACGTTCTTCCCAAAGAAAGGACCATTCAATCAATTTATGATCAGTTTGGAGAATTTTGTGATTCTCAACCTTGATGGAAGTCAGAATGAAAGAAACCACGATCTTGAATTTCGTTTCTTCATGAAAAATACTTCTAACCTTGTATTGCATGTACATAAAAACGTTAATGACCTTTTGTACAATACCACTTTCACGAATGGCAAACCCATTCCTCCAGGTCACTACCCAGCTAATTCATATGGCTTAACTTATATTACAGACAGCAGAAAGAAATTATTTTTTAGTACTGATTTTGAAGCTGGGCAATTTTTCAATGGAAATATATTAAGATATGAACTGAGTGCAAATTTTCGAATACAACCCTGGGCAAACTTTACAATGAGTTTACAACAAGCAAGATTGAATTTTCCAGGGGAATTTGGAAGCAATAACCTTTTTCTTATTGCTCCAAGAATAGAACTCAATTTTACAAATAATTTATTCTGGACTACTTTCCTTCAGTACAACAACCAAAGAAATAATTTTAATATCAACAGCAGGGTGCAATGGCGCTACAAACCGATGAGTGATATCTTCCTTGTATATAGCGACAATTATTTTACAGACCCTTTCATGAAAAACAAAAACAGGGCGATTGTTTTTAAAATGAATTATTGGCTAAATCTCTAAGTAATACAGTATTGCTTAGTATTCAATTCTTATTTGTTTTTACTATCTTCATTGACATAGAAATCAACGATTATGTCAACCAACAGAAGATCATTTATCAGAAACATAGCAATGGGATCCGGTGCACTGGCAGTTACCTTACCCAATTCAACTGAAGCAAGAACTCAACCTGTTATTCCAGCAACATTCAACATGTGTGGTTATGCTGCCCCAAAAATGAAAACAGTGAGAGTCGGTGTTGTGGGATTAGGAATGAGAGGTCCAGGTGCAGTAGACAGACTCAGTTACATCGAGGGTGTTGAGATCACTGCCTTATGCGATAAGTACAATGACAGAGTTGAAAAAGCTCAACAAATTCTCACAAAAAAAGGATTAGTAAAAGCAAAAGCATACTCAGGTGAAGAAGGCTGGAAAGCATTGTGCGAATCAAAGGATGTAGACCTGGTATATGTTACCACCCCATGGCATTTACATACACCCATCTCAGTATATGCTATGAAAAATGGCAAACATGCTGCTTCTGAAGTGCCGGCAGCTAAAACAATTGACGAATGCTGGGAACTGGTTGAAACATCAGAGAAAACAAAGCAACATATGATGATGCTTGAGAATTGTTGCTATGACTTCTTTGAATTACTCACTTTGAATATGATCAGAAATGGCTTATTTGGAGAAATTGTGCATGCCGAAGGTGCCTATATACATGATTTGAGTAAAGACTATCTCTTCAATAAAAATGCCTATGCAGACATGTGGAGGCTCAAAGAAAACATACAAAATAATGGTAGTCTTTATCCAACCCACGGACTTGGACCAATAGCCCAGTGTATGAACATCAATAGGGGCGATAAATTTGACCATCTTGTAAGCATGAGCACAAACGATTTTTCGCTTGGTCTGATGGCAAAAGAAATGGCATCAAAAGACGAGTTCTTTAAACCATACGAGGGTAAAACCTATAGAGGCAATATGAACACCACATTGATTCGAACCGACCTTGGAAAAACATTGATGGTTCAGCATGATGTATCTACCCCCAGACCTTACTCAAGGATTCACCTGGTGAGTGGAACAAAGGGTATTGCACAAAAATGGCCCGGCCCTGAAAGAATTGGTTTTGGTCATGGCTGGATGAAGCAAGACGAATTGAATAAAATGAGAGATCAGTATACTCCACCAATAGTCAAGCATATTGGAGAGATAGCGAAAAATGTAGGTGGACATGGAGGTATGGACTTCATTATGGATTGGAGGTTGATTGATTGCTTAAGAAACGGCTTGCCACTAGATCAGGATGTGTATGATGCTGCATCATGGAGCTGTGTGTTCCCTCTAAGTGGCACTTCAGTTGCCAACAAATCAAAATCTGTTGACGTTCCAGATTTTACCAGAGGAGCATGGAAAAACAACAAGCCACATGATATGACCTTGAATGGTGGTGGAACAACAGGAGTTAGACCAGTATTAAAATCTGAAGAATAATTGAACGCATAGATATTTCATCGCTTCATTTGAGGCATAAAAAAATCCGGGCAATAACCCGGATTTTTATTTTGAAGTCAGTATTGGTTACTTAAGGACTACCGTTGGTAATTCTTTTTCTCTTACCATTTTATTGAACGCTTTTAGTCCACTCTCTAACACTACTTTTAATTTTGCCATTTCTGCATCTACTTGAGCGGCTAATTCAGCAAAAACATCTTTAGCTTGTTTGCTCGGCGCCATGTTTCCACTGCTCACCATATCGTAAACACCTCCCAATTTATCATCCAAACGAATTGGATAGTTCAAGACATCTTGCCCACTCTTTGCTTTGGTCTGATGCAGTTTTTCTTCAATGGCAGTAAGCTCTTTGCTCAAGCTATCTGCAAGTTGTTTAAGTTCTTTGGGACAATCCTTTCCTTGTTTACTTACAAAATCTTTCATTTGGGATCTTGCACCGCGAATGTCTTTGATTGCTTCCATTGTAGCATTGAATTTTCCTTGAATCTGTAACAAGAAATCCAATTGCGCTTCATAGTCTGCTTGTGAACATACATAGTTAGGATCAGCTAGTAGGGTAAATGGCACTTCTACAGAATCTTTATCCACACGCACTACTGCTGTATAATTACCAGGTATAGCTGTAATGCTTCCAGGAACTCCATTCCAAAGAATTAGATCATCAATCTTTTCTGCACCTGGATATTGCATATCCCATACAAACTGATTGTTACCCTTTGACAATTTGATTGGTTTTGTTTTATCCTCAGTTGTTGTTCTGCTGATTAATTTTTTATTCTTGTCGAATACAGCAACAGACCCCGTACTTGAATCACTGACATTTGCTGCATAAAAATTGATAACCGCTCCTTTATGAGGATTTGCTGCCGCATTTGCAGGTGTACCTGCCATCATTCCCCAGCGGCTTACTATAGGAGGGATACGGTAAGCAGGATTCACAGTAAATGCATGCAAAGATTTGTTCTTTACAGCAGGATCCATTTGTTGAACCAAGGATAAATCATCAATTATCCAAAGGGCACGACCTTGAGTTGCAACAACCAGATCATTATTTTTAATTGCAAGATCTGTAATTGGAACCACTGGTAAATTCAACTGAAAAGATTGCCAGGAAGCACCATCATTATAGCTGATGTACATACCATATTCAGTACCCGCATACAAAAGACCTTGTCTCTTGTGATCTGCTCTTGTAACTCTAGTAAAGTGCATCGGATCAATTCCGTTGGTAATTAATTTCCAGGTTTGCCCATAATCTTCTGTCTTATAGATATAAGGTGTAAAATCATCCAGTTTATACCTGGTACCTGTAATATAAGCAGCACCTTTTTTGAATGGATCAACATCTATTGCATTCCACATCATCCATTTAGGAGCATCTTTAGGAGTTACATTTGCCCAGTTTGCTCCACCATCTTTACTGATGTGCAATAAGCCGTCATCACTACCTGCCCAAAGTAAATCCTTCTCAAGGCTGCTTTCTATAGCGGTAAAAATGGTACAGTAGTATTCTACTGAAGTATTGTCTTTGGTAATTGGTCCACCACTTGACAACTGTTTTGATTTATCATCAGTGGTAAGATCTGGTGAAATCTGCTTCCAGCTTGCACCCTCGTTTTCAGTCACGAATAATGCATTACCAGCAGCATACAAACGTTTTGGATTATGTGGTGAAAAGAAAATGGGGAAATTCCATTGGAACCTGTACTTCAATACATCAGCACCTGCACCCATTGGATTATCAGGCCATACTGAAATAGCACGGTTCTCTCCTGTTCGGTGATCGAGCCTTGATAAATATCCACCATAGTTACCACCATAAACAATATCAGGATTGGTAGGATCAGCAACCACATAACCACTTTCAGAACCTGCTGTTACATCCCAATCCTGTTCGGTGATGTATGAACCATAAGTTGCAGATTTTATCCTCAATGTCGAGTTGTCTTGTTGAGCTGCCAACACACGATAAGGGAATGAATTATCCGTACTTACTCTGTACAATTGAGAAGTAGGCTGATTCATGTAAGTACTCCATGTATTTGCTTCATCAAAGCTAACCTGAGCACCTCCGTCATCAGCAACAACCATGCGCTTACCATCTGTTGGATCTATCCACAGATCGTGGTGATCACCATGAGGGGTTCTAACTGATTGAAATGTTTTTCCACCATCACGACTCTTCATGAAGTTTACATTCGGACAATAAACCAGGTTTTCATTTTTAGGATCAACAAAAACTTTGGTGTAATACCATGCACGCTGACGAATATTGTTATCATTGCTTTGTAAAGTCCAGCTCTGTCCTCCATCTGCACTCATGTACAAACCACCTTTTTCATTTTCAATAATGGCATATACTTTTTCAGTGTTGGAAGGCGCTACAGCTACACCCACAATACCCCAGGTTCCTTTAGGTAAACCTTTTGTAGCACTAATATTGCTCCAGGTTTCACCACCATCTGTACTTTTCCATAATCCACTTCCATCACCACCACTTTCCAGACTATAAGGGGTTCTAATTACTCTCCAGGTACCTGCATACAATACGGAAGGATTTCCAGGCTCCATTACCAAGTCGCTGCAACCAGTCTGCTCATTTACAAACAATACATTCTTCCAGGTTTTACC
>CAZVYI010000003.1:17079-21482 GCA_964631755.1 uncultured Sphingobacterium sp.
TCTGTAGTTTTCCAAACACCACCACCAGTTGCTCCAAAATAAAATGTGTTCTTTGATTTGTAACTGCCAGTAACCGCTCCACTTCTTCCACCACGAAACGGACCTAGAAGGCGATAATTAACATTCTTAAATAAAGAAGCTTCGTATACAGTTGGAGCTAATGCAGCTTTGGAGTCTGCAACTTTTTTCTTTTGTGCTTGTGCAAATACAAATGTGCAAAGCGACAAAAAAACGAATAGGATCCTTGTCATGTTATTGTTTTTTTGAGATCCTACAAGATAAGAAAATTACTGCTTCATTGTAATCTTGGGTGGCGCAGATTTGGGTATGACCAAAGAGGGACTGATTTCAGGCAAAGCAGATTTAATTTCTTTGAGACTAAACAAGTTAGTATCAATAAATCTCCAGTTTTTACCCCCATCCTCTGAAATTGCAATTAAGCTGGTTGACAATTCAACATCCCCAACAAAAGAAGTTAATGTAAGTGTTTGGGGAACAACAGACTGAAGCATTTTTTTATGATTTAGCACTTCTCCAGGATTTCCAAAACTTATTTTAGAAACTCTACCTCCGAATTGTTCAAATACTTTTAAGGCAGAATCTGAAATCATGCGCAATTGTTCTTCTCCTCCTGCCAGTTCAATCATCACAGGATGCATGTATCCGATAAATTTTTTACTGTTCTTCTGGGCCAATGCATTACCCATATCAATGGCAGCAGTCTTTATTGAAGAAGCATGCTGTCCACATACATTTGTATTCAAAGCAATAATTAAACAGATAATACCACTAATCAAGAGTTTCATTAGAGATCCCTTTTTTTAAATATGTAAAATGATAATAACCATGTGAGCAACACAAAAACCAAAGAATAAATGATGTGTTTATCAACTGCAGCTAATGCAATTTTATAATCAGCTTCATTCAGCCTACCTATAAAGGCTGGGATTGGAATAAGTCGGTCAGAAATTTCCAGAGGCAAAAACTGCCCGTAGTCAACACCGCCAAATTTTGATGTTTTTATTTTAAAGAACGCTCCAGCAATATTTTCCACAATCATGCCATAAAATATGAAGAGCCCATAGGCAATAAAAGCCTTACGCACTACGAGTCCAAGTAAAAATGCAAAAGACAGCTGAGTAAAAATCTGCAGAAAAAATAAACCAATATACTTCCCCTTCGTAAACAAAGAGACAATAGAAACATCTGGCGTAGCGATAAAACCAATTCCTGTAGCAACAGCAAAAAAGAACAATGTAACTAAAATGGAAACCAGAAATACACTAATAAATTTCCCCCAAACAAATGTTTGCTTTTGCCAGCCATCAATAATATTCTGGCGATGCGTTTTGAACTGATACTCATTGGTAATGAGCATGATTACAACAATCGCTGGAATAAAGGTAAAGAATGAACTCAAATACGCTGTGGTGTGATACACTTCCGGAAAATGAAATGGGTTTCCCAAAAGCATCTTCAGCAATTGCCCACTTTGATTCTTCGGCTTTGTGCTTTCATCATAACCAAAATAAACGATTGCATTTATTCCTGGATATGAAATAGCTGTAGCCAATAACAACAACCAAAATGCCAGGTAGTTTTTAAGTTTTAGCCACTCGGTTCTAATGATATTTTGAAATTTAGCCATTTTATATAATTATGATTAACTGGTAAGTTCAAAGAATTTTTCTTCCAGCCTTTTCTTTTTGGCAGTTAATTGACTCAATACAATTTGATGCTGAAAACAATAATTGTTAATCGATTCAGCATTTAGACTTTCATCTTTGATAAAACATTCAACACCTTCATTTGTAACGGCAAGACGACTAACTCCAGGCAATGAATTGAGCAATTCAATTAATCTTTCTTTATTTACAGCGTTGAGTAAATAACAATCTTCATCTGCCAATACTGAAGTAACTGTACCAGATGCAATCAACTTTCCAAATTTCAAAATGGCAACGTGGTCACAAATTTTCTCAACTTCATCTAGTAAGTGACTAGCCATAATAACAGTATGTCCTGCTGCAGCGAGCGATTTTATTAATTCGCGAATTTCTGCAATACCCACAGGATCCAATCCATTTGTAGGTTCGTCAAGTAATAAAACTTCAGGCTCACCTAATAAAGTTGCAGCAATAGCCAACCTTTGTTTCATTCCTAGACTATATGTACTGAACTTAGAATTTCTTCTTTCGTATAAATTCACTTTTTTCAATACATCTTCAATTGCTGCTTTATTTCCACGCTGACTAATTGATTGAGTGACTTTCAAATTTTGAACAGCAGAGAGATAATGGTAAAAATTAGGGGTTTCCAATAAGGATCCAATTCTTTTGCGGTGAACAAAAGTTGAGGGTTCGCCAAACCAGGAATAGCTTCCAGCATCGGCCCCAAGAATATCTAGAATAATACTGAGTAATGTTGTCTTGCCACTTCCATTGGGACCTAAAAGTCCAAATACGGAACCTTTGGGCACATCGAATGAAACATCATTCAATGCCTGAATCTTACCGTAAGACTTTGATAAATTATGTATCTGTAAAACAGACATGGTAGAATTTTTTACAAGGTAAATCTAAATTGAGTATTTGATTTACCATTTATAAAATCTACTGCCAATTAAACGCTAAAAATTAATTTCTGATAGGCCTTCCGCTTTTTAAAACCGACTGAATTCTTTCCAAGGTTTTCTTTTCCCCACACAAACTTAAAAAGGCCTCCCTTTCAAGGTCCAGTAAATATTGTTCCGACACCAAAGTTGGTTCACTTAAATCTCCACCACACATTACATAGGCAAGTTTTTTTGCTACAAATGCATCATGTTCTGTTGCATATCCACCCTCTTTCATTACGTGAATACCCGCTAAGAGTGCTCCCAAACCTGTTCTTCCCAGTACTTTGATATCAGTTCGTTGTTGTGGCATTACATATCCACTGTCGTATATTTCAATTACAGAGCGTTTCGCCTCACTGATTCTTCTGCTTTGGTTCATGATGATTTCATCCAGCCCTTTTCTCAAAACACCAATTTGGAAACCTTCTGCCGCAGAAGTCGCTACTTTAGCAGTTGCGATATTAATAAACCTATTCTTCAGCGTAATTGTTTCTGGCTCATCCTCATGCATTTCATCTGCTGCCCTCAAAACAAATTCTTTGGTACCTCCGCCACCAGGAATTACACCAATTCCCAGCTCAACCAATCCTATATAAGTTTCTGCTGCAGCACATACTTTATCAGCGTGCAAGCTCAATTCACATGCACCTCCTAAAGAAAGTGAGTGAGGAGCAACTACAACAGGAATGCTTGAATATCTTGCACGCATCATGGTATTCTGGAACATCCTGATCGCCATATCCATTTCGTCGTATTCCTGTTCGATGGCAAGCATAAAGATCATACCGACATTCGCACCTGCAGAAAAATTATTTCCTTCATTTGCGATAACAAGTCCCTTATATTTATCTTCAGCAAGTGATATACTTTTTTGAATTCCTTCCAGTACTTCACCACCGATGCTTCCCATTTTAGTGTACCACTCTAACCCAAGTACATCGTCACCCAAATGATAAGTTCTGCAAGCACTATTTTTCCATAATGTTTGTCCTTCGAAATGCTTCATCACTATGAATGCATTTTCTTGTCCAGGTGCATAAACAGATTCCAATGACTTTGTAACTGGAGAATAGACCAATCTTTTCCCTTCCTTGATGGTAAAGAAAGTTTTGTAACCAGCTGCAAGCATTTCATCAACCCAGGCTGCCACTTTGTGACCTGCCTTCTTCATGTCAGCAACTGTTTTTTCAACACCAAGCAAATCCCATGATTCAAATGCTCCAATTTCCCAGCCAAAGCCGGTCATCATCGCATTGTCTATACTGTGCAAAGAATCCGAAATTTCAGGAACCCTGTTTGATATATAGGAGAACAAATTATAATGAAACAGTCTGTAAAATTCACCTGCTTTATCAGGAGAATTGAACAACATTTTTAATCTGGTATGCAAATCATCAATTGGCTTTGCAGCCTCAAGTGCTGCAAACTTTGGCTTTTTTCTTGGACCATATTCCATGGTGGCAAGATCGAGTGTGAGAATTTCTTTTTCACCTGCTGCGTTCTTGGTTTTCTTAAAAAATCCTTGTCCCGTTTTATCGCCTAGCCACTTGTTTTCCGCCAATTTATTCAACCACTCTGGTATTTTAAATTGGTCGCGCGCTTCATCATCCGGACAATTATCATATAACCCTTTTGCAACATGAATCATGGTATCAATACCTACCACATCAGCAGTTCTGAATGTTGCAGATTTAGGTCTACCAATGATTGGCCCAGTCAGCGCATCTACTTCATCAATAGAGAATCCCATTTTTTCTTTGGTTCCCAATAATGACATGATGCCAAA
>CAZVYI010000003.1:21582-48530 GCA_964631755.1 uncultured Sphingobacterium sp.
GGCTTTCTATACTTTTCTACTTTTTCAAAAAGCTGTTGCTTGATGTCGAGTCTTTCAACAACCACCTCTACAATCCAATCGCAAGATGCAATCTGTGGTAAATCATCATCGAAGTTTCCTGTCGTGATTTTCTTAACAACATCTTTTGTATAAACTGGAGATGGATTAGATTTAATTGCATTTTGCAATGCTGTATTGACCAACTTATTCTTCTCGGCTTTTTTTGCTTCTGGAGGAGCATCTGGAGACACGATATCCATCAACAAAACTGGTATTCCAATTCCTGCGAAGTGACAGGCAATTCTGGATCCCATTACACCACTTCCTAATACGGCTACTTTTTTGATATGAGGTTTCATAAGTTTGTAACTTTATCAGGCGTAAGTTACATAAGCTTCATCAAAAAAATCATGAAACCTTATTACCTCCTGAAATTCTATTTTCAGGTTGAACAAAATGTAATTTCCCTTGTTCATCCTCGGCCATCAGGATCATTCCATTGCTATCAATTCCCCTCATTTTTCTGGGTGCAAGATTGGCTACAACAACAACTTGTTTTCCGATGATTTCTTCGGGTTGAAAATGCATGGCAATGCCTGATAAAATTGTTCTTTTTTCGAAACCAAGATCTACTTCCAGCTGAAGAAGTTTGTCCGCTTTTGGCACTTTTTGAGCTGATAATATCACTCCAGTCCTCAAGTCGATTTTTGCAAAATCATCAAACTGAATTTCAGCTTTTAGCGGCTCTGCAATTTTTTCTTGGTTTTCCTCATCTTCATTTGATGGGGCAGCAGTCAACCCAGCTTTGAGTTTTTCCAATTGAATAGTTATTTCTTCATCTTCAATTTTCCTGAACAGCAATTGTGGCTCTCTCAAAGAATAGCCTACACTTAACAACTTTAAACTTCCTGCATTTTCCCAGTCCAGCATTTTATCTACCACCTTCATCATATGACACATTTTCTTGGCTGTTGATGGTAAGAATGGATTGATCAAAATAGCAAGATTAGCAGTCAATTGTAAACAATTGAACATGCAGTTATCAATCAACTCTTGTTTTTCCGGATGCGCTGTCAATTGCTTAGCAAGAATCCAGGGTTCTTTATCCTGCATGTAGCGATTTCCCTTTCTGGCAAGGTCAATGACTGCAAACAAGGCTTCGCGGAACTTGTATCCTTCAAGCGCTTGTTCAACAATAACTTTGGCCTGTTGAATATCCTGTTGAATTTGCAGATCTTTCTCATCTGCAACAGCAGTATGAAAAGCAGGTACTTTACCCTTACATAACTTATGCATCAACACAAATGTCCTGTTCACATAATTTCCAAATATGGAAACCAGTTCACTGTTCACTGCATCCTGAAAACCTTTCCAGGTGAACTCACTGTCTTTGCTTTCTGGTGCAATTTGGGTAAGATAATAACGCAGCATATCTACACATTGCTCTCCGCCATTTTCTTTTTTTACAAAATCCACTATATAATCCCTCATTTCCAGTTTCCAGTTTCTGCTGGTGCTCATTTTATCGCCTTCCAGGTTCAGGAATTCATTCGCAGGAACATTGGATGGTAAAATATTACCATGCAGTTTAAGCATGACAGGGAAAATGATGCAATGGAAAACAATATTATCTTTTCCAATAAAATGAACCAATTGAGAATCCTGGTCATACCAATAAGGCTTCCAATCCTTGTTGTTATCCAAGGCCCATTGTTTGGTAGCTGATATATAACCGATAGGTGCGTCAAACCAAACATACAGAACCTTACCAGCTGCATCCTTTAGTGGAACTTTAACGCCCCAGTCAAGATCACGTGTAACCGCCCTTGATTGTAAGCCACCATCAATCCAACTCTTGCATTGTCCTACTACAGAAGGTCTCCAATCCTGACCATGCTCTTCAATAATCCACTTTTTTAAAAAATCTTCATGTTTTGCAAGCGGAAGATACCAATGTGTAGTTTTCTTTTTTATTGGAGCGTGGCCGCTGATGGTACTGACGGGATTGATCAATTCATCTGGGCTCAATGCTGTTCCACATGATTCACATTGATCACCAAATGCCCTATCACTTTTACAATGTGGGCATGTACCTTTTATGAAACGATCAGCTAAAAATGTTTGTGATGATTCGTCAAAAAATTGTTCAGTTTCTTTGGTTTCCAACTCTCCCCTTTCATGCAGGTAGCTGAAAAACTCACTGGATGTTTCATGATGAAGAGGATCCGATGTTCGATGGTATACATCAAAACTGATATTCAGATCTGCGAAATCTTCCTTCATCGCCTGATGATATTTATCAATTATCGCCTGCGCAGTTGTCCCTTCTTTCATTGCTTGAATAGGGATAGCCGTTCCATGTTCATCGCTTCCACAGACAAATACAACATCTCTTTTTTGGGACCTCAAATAACGCACATAGATATCTGCAGGAATATAGGCACCTGCCAGGTGTCCGATGTGTTTCAATCCATTGGCATATGGCAAGGCAGAAGTAATCAAGTATCTTTTGGGAGTAGGCTTCATGTTCTGATTTCGTATTTGCAAAAATAGCCAAAATGTAGCGAATCGACCCGGCACAATTTGAATACCAAATACTATTTTTACTACATGAAGATTCCTCCTTTTTTAAACCCGGGTGATAAAATTGCAATTGTTTGTCCCGCTGGCTATATGCCCAAGCAAAAAGCAGAAGCATGTATTGCAGTATTCAAACAATGGGGATATACCGTAATCAAAGGCAAAACATTAGGAGGCAAATCAAAAAACTATTTTTCAGGCACTCCGGAAGAAAGATTAAATGATTTGCAAGCTCAATTAGACGACCCTCAAATAAAGGCCATATTGTGTGGAAGAGGTGGTTATGGTACTACCCATTTGCTTGACAAAATCGACTGGAAAAAATTCAAGAAAAACCCTAAGTGGATCATTGGATTCAGCGATATTACTATTCTGCATAATTATGTGCATGAGCAATTGGGGATAGCCACCATACATGGTCCAATGGCCAATGCCTTTAACGAAGACAATGGTATCAACCGTTACACGTTATCGCTAAAAGATACGCTTGAGGGTAAACCTACTCAATATACTTGTTCAGCAAACCAATTGAACCGAAGAGGAAAAATTAAAGCCCCTGTGGTTGGCGGAAACCTCAGCTTACTTGCACATGCAGTTGGAACAAATGCTGAGTTGAATACAGATAGCAAGATTTTATTTATTGAAGATATTGGTGAGCAATTGTACAATATTGAAAGAATGTTGTTACAATTGAAAAGATCTGGGAAGTTTAAAAAATTAAAGGGATTGATAGTTGGAGGTTTTACCCAAAACAAAGACACAGAAAGACCCTTTGGTAAAGACGTTCATCAATTAATCCATGATTTGATTCAGGAATACAAATTTCCAGTTTGTTACGATTTTCCAGTGAGCCATGAAAAAGAAAATGTTGCACTTGCTGTTGGCACAACATATAAACTTGAAGTTGAAGAAGAACTCACTACACTATCGAATTGCTAATTATCCAATAAGATGCTTTAGTGCACTATCAACATGGGAGTAAATGAAATTGAACCCAGTGTGTTGTAGTTTACTGCTATCAACTGTTGTGCTCTTTAAGACTTCAACACTCATTTCACCCATAATTACTTTAAGTGCAAAAGACGGAACATGAACAGGTAAAAACAAGGCTCCGTTCATCGCTTTTGCAATACCCAAAGTCATTTCCTTATTTGTACATGGATTTGGAGCTGCTAAATTGAATGCTCCATTCATTTCTGGTGTTTCAATAGCATGAATAAAAGCACGACAAAGATCATCGATATGCACCCAACTTACCATTTGGGTACCTGAACCCAAAATTGCAGCAACACCTAATCGTGCTGGTCTTTTGAACTCCACCAATGCCCCACCCTCATTACTTAATGCAATCCCTAAACGAAGTTTCACCAATCTTTTTCCAAGCCCTTCAACTTTATCTATACTTTCTTCCCAAGCCTTACAGGTTTGCCCAAGAAAATCAGCTGCCGCTGGATCGTTTTCCGTAAAGACTTTTCCGTTATCTGGACCATACCATCCAATAGCAGAAGCACTAATTACAGCTTTAACTTTATTGGGTTGATTGGAAAGACATTGAAAAAGAAGTTCACTCGATTTGGTCCTACTCAGCCTAATTTCTTCCTTCCTTTTTTTGGTCCATCTTTTTTTAGCAACGCCCTCACCTGCTAAATGGACAATATAATCAGCCTGTTTCAATGCTTCGTGATCAATGATCATTTTTTCTGTATTCCATTTGGCATAAAAGATTTTACCGCTTGGACGAAAGCTGTTTTGCTGATAAGTTGTTTTGTATACAGAGGCAGTCTCAATTGGATTACGAGACAAAATAATTACATCATAACCCTGTTGTAAAAGATGCCTGCTGAGAGCAGTGCCAATCATACCTGTTCCTCCTGTGATCATTACCGTTGGCATAGTTGATTTTTTTACAAAATTAATGGTTATCAGCTCAACAAAATAGATAAAAAAACGCCCCGGTTAAAACCGGGGCGGGCAAGCTATTTTTGGTTTTTCATCAATCTGGCTTCTTGCCTTCTAGGAAAGTATTTATTGTGCTGATCTGTGTCACATTGTTTTCATCTTTACCTACTGAGTAACTGCTGTAAAACTTCTCAACAGAGGCTAATGTGGTATTGTGAACCTGAAGATTGTGCCTTACATAAGCAGGTATGCTTTCGTACTCATTATTAGGATCCTGTGCGTTAAAATTGAAAGAAAGGTTTCTCAATTTATATAAGCGCTCTGCTGCCCTGTTTCTTTGTGCTTCAGCTTCATCAATTGGAGCTGGCTCTTCGATTTCGGGCACAAAAGATTCAGTCACTTGTTGAACAGGGACTTCAGCCTCAACTTGTTCATGAAAAACCAATTCAATGAGCTCATCTGCTTCTTGTTCAGCTTTGGGCAATTCGATCAAAGGCTGGACTGCAGGTTGAGTTTTTTGGACCGGTTCTTCAAATCTGATTTCAGTTTTTTGTTCCTGTACTTGTTGAACAGGCGAGGGTTCACTCACATAAATTTGAGCAGGTTTTACTAAAAAACCATTTGGTGCTGAATTATTCACCTGAGGCTCCTCCATCTTAACAGGCGCTACAAATTCATTTTCGATAACTGGCTCTGCAACTGTTTCAGCAAGATTGAACTGAACAGGAGTACTGAATGTTTCAATATCCAATTCAAAAACCAAAGGAGCTTCTTCCTCCATAATAGGAGCTGCTATGGGTTCTGCAACAGGCTCTTCAACCAATTCCTGAATTAGAGTTTCTTCTTCGGTTAAGCGTAAAGTCAATTCATCTTCTTCAGCCACTGGAGACAATTCAAGCACTACTGGTTCAGCTTCAATATTTGTTTCTTGAACAGGTAATTCAGTTTGCTGAAGAACTTCTTCAACAACAGGAGCAACAGGCATTATATTAACCGGTTCTGGTTGTTGCTTTGGGGCAATATCCAGCGTAAACATAATTTTCTCTTCTTTAACCTCTTGTTTTATTTCTGCCTTAGGTTGTTCACCAAATGGAGATTTTTGTTCGAAGCCAGTCGCGATAATGGTAATGCTGATTTCATCTCCCAATGATTCATCATAACCAAGTCCAAGTATGACATCTGCATCTGGACCAGCCTGGGTGAGTAAATACTCTTGGATGGTCTCTACTTCATCCATTGTAAACTCTGTTTCACCAGAACGAGAGTTAATGTTAATGAGAATCCATTTTGCACCTTTGATGTCGTTATCATTCAACAAAGGAGAATTCAACGCCTGTTCAATTGCGAGTTGCGCTCTGCTCTCTCCTTTTGCACGTGCACTACCAAGGATTGCAACACCACCATTTCTCATTACAGTACACACATCGGCAAAGTCGACATTGATCTGACCAGTCGTATTGATTACATCCGTAATACACTTTGCAGCTGTAGCCAATACATTATCAGCTGTAGATAAAGCAGCACTCATGGTGAGGTTACCAAACTGGTGTCTTAATTTATCGTTACTGATCACCAGTAAAGTGTCGACGTTTTGCTTTAACTGATTAATTCCATTTTGTGCATGTTGGGCTCTTTTTTTCCCTTCATATGAAAATGGTGTAGTGACAATACCCACTGTAAGAATACCCATATCCTTACAGATCTTTGAAATAATCGGCGCACCGCCAGTACCGGTACCACCACCCATTCCGGCTGTTACAAAAGCCATCTTGGTATTTACTTCAAGAATTCTACGGATTTCATCAAGGCTCTCTTCTGTTGCTTGTCTGCCAATTTCTGGATTCGCACCAGCACCTAAACCTTGTGTAAGTGAAGGTCCAAGTTGTACTTTGTTCGGCACACTACTTGTGGCAAGTGATTGAGCATCTGTGTTGCAGACAACGAAGTCCACACCACCTATACCTAGACTATGCATGTAATTGACAGCATTGCTGCCACCGCCACCTACACCGATGACCTTGATAATGGATGATTGTTCTTTTGGGAGATCGAATTGTAACATTGTTATGGGTTTATGGGTTTAGTAGTTAGTTGTTTAGAGTTGTTTATCGCCTTCTTCTTTAAACAGATCAATCAGACCATCTTTGATGGTATTCATGAAATCAGATAAAGTTTTTCTGCCTTTGGTGGGAACTGCATGAACGATCACTTCTTCCTCACCAGCTGCTACTTCTGTTTCTGTCTTTGCAACAGTTTTATTGGCATGCGGATTTAACTTGTTCTGGTTGTTTTCATAAACATTATATCCTTTTAGAATCAGACCAATACAAGTTGCGTACATCGGCTTTTCTAATTCAGCGATATGGTTAGCAGCCAAATGCTCATTTGGATAACCAATACGTGCATTCAAGCCTGTTGCATACTCAGTAAGCTGAATAAGGTGCTTCAACTGGGAACCACCGCCAGTGAGCACGATACCACCATTGAGCATTTTGTTATCCAATCCAACCTGCTTAAGGTGGAAGGTTACAAAGGCCAGGATCTCACTCATCCTTGCCTGAATAATTGAAGCCAGATTCTTCACGCTGATTTCTCTTGAAGGCATTCCACGCAATCCTGGAATTTTTATAAAAGCATTGGCTTGTGCAGCATCAGACAAAGCACTACCATATTGAATCTTCATAAGCTCAGCCTGTGTCTTCAATACGCCGAGTCCCATTTTGATATCGTTGGTAATGTTTTCACCACCAAATGGTATAACGGCAGTATGCTTTAAAATTCCCTCATAAAATACTGCTAAGTCGGTTGTACCACCACCAATATCCAGGATAGCAATACCTGCTTCAATATCTTGCTCACTCATTACAGCAGCTGAAGATGCAAGAGGCTGCAGCATGAGGTCTTTTACACGTAGTCCAGCTTTCTCAACACTGCGGTTGATGTTGCGAATAGCATTGCGATCGCCAGTGATGATGTGAAAATTTGCGCCAACCTTTACCCCAGTGTAACCGATTGGATCTGCAATATTCTGGTGATTATCTACTGTGAATTCTTGTGGAATAACATCGATAATCTGATCGCCAGCGGGTATATACGTTTTGTATTGATCAGCGATCAGCTGATCAATTTCAAACTGTTTGATTTCATCTTCAGTAGAACGTCTTACAATATCGCCTCGGGTTTGAAGACTTTTGATGTGATGACCTGCTATACCAACATAGACTTCATTGATTTCGAGTCCCGGATTTGAAGCATAACAATTCTTCAAAGCAGATTCGATAGCTTTGATGGTTTGGTCGATATTCAAAACCATTCCATGTTGAACGCCATTGCTGTTGGCAAGTCCAAAGCCTAGGATTTCAAGTTTACCAAATTCATTTTTTCTACCTGCAATTGCAGCAATTTTGGTTGTTCCAATGTCAAGCCCTACAATGATGGGTTGTTCTTGTGTCATAACGTTTTATTTACTGGGTTTTTTTGTGTTGCTATTTGTTTAGTCAAAGTAGTATCGATCAATTCTGTGCTATCAATAACTTTATAATTAGTACCACGTTTGATACATACCGCCTGATCTTTGTACTGCAAATCGATTTGAGCATACTTTGACCAATTCCCTTCTTCACTGATTCTTTTGTATAAAATTTTAAGCTTAGAAAATAGTTTCTGCCAATCATTTCTGAGTCCAAGTTGTATTACCTGATCACCCATTTGAGTCATTACCTCAAAAGTGTAATCAGCATTGATATTTATTTGCTCTACTTGTGCCATCCAAAAAGAATCTTTACTGATGTAATCCGACAAGCTCACAATTCTTTTCAGCAACAAGCTGTCTGCTCTTTTCATGCCAGCAGGCTGATGAGAAAAATTAGTAAATACAGGTAGTGAAATTGCATCAGACAGTTTGACTGGAAGCAATGCATATTGATCATCAACATAAAATGAATTGCCTTCTGGTGTAAACAGCCTTGCAACAGGTTTACGTTGTTCAACACGCAAATGCAACTTTTTCAACTGATCAATATACAAATCTGCATTTCGTACCCATGGATTTTTTTCCAATTGTTTCTCCAAAGCAAAAAGATTGATTGCTCCTAGTGGCTTACCTACTGGAAAAGTGTTTCTAGCTGCTGGCCAAAGTGTATACACTATCTCATCCTCATCAAGCATCCTAAAAGACATTTGATCTTCAAATTCTACAACCACTTCCTTGCAAATATTTTTTTGTTCTTTGCTTATAGCGCTGATCAATAACAGGGTTATACCAGACCCTATGCACAACCACAGGAAAATGGTAAGAACTTGTTTCACCATATGTTTATTGATCTTCATCATTACACCAACACATTTTTTAATAAATCGACCAATTTATCAATATCGCCTGCGCCTGCAGTAATCAACATTGCAGGCTGATTCACTGATACATGATGTATCACTTCGTCTTTTGACATCACCTTCACATCTTCTTTCATTTTTTCTGCCAGCCATTCACTGGTTATACCTGGTACAGGTAATTCACGGGCTGGATAGATTGGCAATAAAATGACCTCATCTGCCAAAGCCAGCATTTCGGCAAAACCATCTGCCAAATCTCTTGTCCGCGTAAACAAATGAGGCTGAAAAACCACTGTGCATTTACGATCTGGAAACATAGCCTTTGCTCCCTGTATCAACACCTTCAGTTCTTCAGGATGGTGAGCATAATCATCAATGAAAACATGGCGATCGTTATTTACCACATACTCAAATCTTCTTTTCACGCCCAGAAAAGTGGACAATGATTTTCTGATCAAATCATCAGGTATACCAAGATGTTTGGCAACAGCAACAGCAACCAGACTGTTTTCAACATTATGCATTCCACCCATCTTCAAATTAAGATCAGCAATCATCCAACCTGGACCATCAACATTGTATTGATAGCCTCCAGATTTCATTTCCAATGCTGTTGTATGAATATCTGCATTGCTGTCAGAAAGATGATAAGAATAGTGTGTATCCCCTTTCAATGCAGCCTCACGTTGTATTCCTTTTTTTGAAAGTAACAAACCGCCTTCCTTCAAATTAGAAGTGAATTGCACAAATGCATCTTCCATTTCAGTTGCTGTATGATAGATATCCAAATGGTCTGGATCCATTGCTGAAATAGAAATAACATTAGGATAAAGCTTGAGAAAACTTCTATCATACTCGTCAGCTTCAATAACAGCAACTGGATTAGGATCGCTCCAGAAATTAGTTTGATAATTACTAGCAATACCTCCCAGAAATGCATTGCAACCAAAACCACTATCCCTCAAAACATGTGCAACCATCGTACTGGTAGTTGTCTTTCCATGTGTACCTGCAATGCATATATTATAGGTATCTCTGGAAATAATCTCTAGTACATCACTGCGCTTCAACAATTGAATGCTGTTGTTTTTACACCAATTAAATATAGAGTTATCAGCAGGAATTGCAGGAGTATAAACTACTAAGTCGGCATCATGTGGAAACAAGGCAACATCATCATTGAAGTGAACAAAAATACCCTCCTCAACAAGTTGCTGGGTAAGCGCTGTAGGGGTTTTATCATATCCAGAAACTGCGACACCTCTGCTATTGAAGTAGCGTGCAATAGCACTCATACCAATACCCCCTATTCCCAAAAAATAGGCCTTAGTGATATTATGTATGTTAATCAAATCACGCATCTTTTTCTTTCATTTTATTAATGATCAACTCTGCGATATATTGATCAGCATTTATCTTACCCATCTGCTTAGCTGCTTCACCGTAAGCCTTACATCTTTCTTGATCCTTGATCAATTCAATTACCTTATCAACCAAATTGACTTCTGCATCTTTATCACTGACCATCAATGCAGCACCTTGTTTCACCAATAACTGGGCATTCACCGTTTGGTGATCTTCAGCAGCCAGAGGGAAAGGAACCAAAACAGAAGGCTTTCCACAAACACAAATTTCTGCAAGTGCGATAGCACCAGCTCTAGATACAACAACATCCGCAGCTTTGTATGCATAATTCATTTTTGCGATGAACTCTGTTACACAAAGCTCTTTTCTGCTTTTCACCGAAGCTGATACAGCGGAAAGGTTTCCTTTACCTGTTTGCCAAATCACCTGAACACCGGCATCAACCAATTTATGAACACCATTATTTAAAGCGGCATTGATACTTCTTGCGCCAAGACTTCCACCCATAACCAGAACAGTCGGCTTATCAGATTTCAATCCAAAATATTCAAATGCTTCCTCTCGCAAAACGGTTGATTCAGCAATCTCCCTTCTTACTGGATTACCTGTATAAACCAAAGTATTGGTTCGGAAGAATTTTTCCATTCCTTCAGTCCCTGCCATCACCAAATCAGCTTTTTTACTCAACAACAAATTGGACTTCCCAGCAAATGAATTGGCTTCATGGAGGAATGTCGGAATACCCTTTTGCTGTGCAAAACGCAATACGGGAAAACTTGAATAGCCGCCAACTCCAAAAACTGCATCGGGACTAAACTTTTTGAAAATAGAACGGACTTGCAAAAAGCTTTTTAATAACTGGAACGGAAGTTTCCAATTTTGCAATAAATGTGATCGGTTAAAGCCCGCAATATCAATACCCTCAATACGATATCCTGCTTGTGGCACTTTTTCCATTTCCATTTTTCCTTTGGCACCAATGAATAGTATATCAATTGACGGAATCATCTTTTGCAGTGCATTCGCAACAGCAATAGCAGGGAAGATATGCCCCCCTGTACCTCCGCCTGCAATGATGATTCTATTCAAGTTCATACTCATTTTATTCTTCTGTTTGCGATTCTACTTTTCCCTCAAGACTTTCTACATTTCTGGCTACACTCAAAATGATACCAATAGCCAGGCATGTAAACAAAAATGAACTTCCCCCCATACTCACCAATGGCAGTGTTACACCAGTAACTGGGAACAGACTTACATTGACTGCCATATTTGCCATTGCCTGAATTACAAGCGTAAAACTCAATGCCAAAGCAAGAAAGGCTCCAAAGGCATAGGGACATTTTTTTACAATTCGTATGCACCTGTACAGGAATAACAAGTAAATCAATAAGATTACTGCGCCCCCCATTAATCCATACTCCTCAATAATGATGGAATAAATAAAATCGGAATATGGATGAGGGAGAAAATTTCTTGCCTCACTGTTACCAGGACCCAATCCAAACCAGCTACCTTTTGCAATTGCAATTTTTGCCTGCTGAACCTGATATGAAGCTTCTTGCTTATCAGCATACATGAAGTTCTGGACACGCTTCACCCATGTCTCAACTCTTCCTTTTGTTAAATAAGACGGCATTGGCTCTGCTCTACCCTCTGCTTCGTTATAATATATTTTTGCAAACCCTATCAACATCACCAATGGAATAGCTGCCAATAACACTACCAAGGCAATATGCTTGATGCTTGCTCTTCCAATAAACAATAGAATAAGACTGGTAGCACCAGTGAGTAAAGCAGTAGAAAGGTTTGCTGGAGCTATCAACACACAAATAATGAATACAGGTGCAATAACTGGAAGAAACCCTTTTTTAAATGATTTAATCGTCTCCTGACGCTTACTCAGTTGCCTGCTCAAATACATGAACAATGCCAGCTTGGCCAGATCCGATGTTTGAAAAGTAAGGTTGATGATTGGTAATTTGATCCACCTGTTGGCATCATTCAAGTTGGTACCAAAAAACAAAGTGTAAATCAATAATGGAATGGAAATCAAAAACAAAATAAGAGCCATCCTTGAATAGATCGTATAATTGAAGAGGTGAGCAAAATAAATAATGGCAACTCCAATAGCAATAAATACTACTTGCTTAAACAAATACGACTCTGTACTCTTGGAGAGCTTATATGCGAGCGTACCTGTGCTGCTGTAAACTGCCAAAAGACTCATCATGGTAAGTAAAACAACAATCGCCCAGATGACTTTATCACCCTTGGTGCGACTGGTAATATTACCCAGTGTATACTTCTTGATATCAATACCCTCTCCTTGCATTATGTTAAAGTTCTTTTACTGCTTTTTTAAACTGCTCTCCTCTATCTTCATAATTCTTGAACAAATCAAAACTTGCGCAAGCAGGACTCAACAACACGATATCCCCTTTTGCAGAAACCTCATAAGCCTTCTTCACTGCATCAACAGCACTTGACGTATCAATTATTGTTTGAACTACATCAGAGAAAGCAGCATGGATTTTTGCATTATCAACTCCCATACAAACTATTGCTTTCACTTTTTCAGCTACCATATCTTTCAGCAACTCATAGTCGTTTCCTTTGTCAACTCCACCCAAAATGAGTGTTACAGGCTTTTCCATGCTCTCCAGCGCAAACCATGTACTGTTTACATTTGTCGCTTTAGAATCATTGATAAATTCTATTCCACGAATTGTTGCTACTTTTTCCATTCTGTGTTCAAGACTTTCAAAAGAAGCAACAGCATCTCTGATCTTATCTTTACGAATTCCAACAACTGAGGTAGCAACTGCAGCTGCCATCGTATTGTATTGATTATGCTTCCCTTTCAGAGCAAAATCAAAAATGCTCATATTGAATGGCTCAGCTTGCTTAACATGCATCTCGTTATCTTTGATGTAAGCGCCTTTTGGCATTTCTCTCTGCATACTAATGGGTAATGGTTTAGATTGGAATGGATATTGATCAATGTATTGCATGGTTACAGGATCATCAGCATTGTAGATGAAGAAATCCTGTTCAGTTTGATTCTTTACTATTTTAAACTTTGCTGCTATGTATTTTTCGAAATCGTGTTCGTAACGATCCAGGTGATCTTCTGTAATATTGGTAAGCACAGCTACATCAGGTCTGAATGAAATAATATCATCAAGTTGAAAACTGCTGATTTCCACAACATAAAGCGGTCTTGGATCAATGGTTATCTGACGCGCAATTGAGTTACCAATATTACCTACCAGCGCACAATTAAATCCTCCAGTTTTGCAAATCTGGTAGATCAATGATGTTGTTGTAGTCTTTCCATTACTACCTGTTATGCCAATGATTCTGCTTTCTCCTTTATGACGATACGCAAGCTCCATTTCACTGATAACAGGAATATTGTGACGCACAATCTCTTTCACTACTGAAGATGTGGATGGAATACCTGGACTCTTCATGACTTCATCAGCATCCAGAATTTTTTCAAGGGTATGTCCGCCTGATTCAAATGCAATCTGATTGGCTTCCAATTCGTGCTGATAATGTGTTTTGATCACACCGCCATCACTCAAGAAAACATCATATCCTTGTTGCTTGCACAACAAAGCAGCACCCACACCACTTTCGCCTCCACCCAAAATGACCATTCTTTTCATCGACATAGTTTCTTTATGCTTTCTTTATCTGATTTTTAATGACATCACTGCGAATACCACAAACAAGAGTGTAACAATCCAAAAACGGACGGCTATTTTACTTTCATGATATCCTTTCTTTTGATAATGATGATGGAGTGGGCTCATCAGGAAAACCCTTCTTCCCTCTCCATACTTTTTCTTGGTATACTTGAAATATCCAACTTGAATCATCACACTCAAATTCTCAACCAAAAAGACAGCACAAAAAATTGGAATCAGTAACTCCTTTCTCATGATAATTGCCAGAGAAGCGATAATGCCTCCTAATGCTAGACTCCCGGTATCTCCCATGAATACTTGAGCAGGATATGTATTGTACCAAAGAAATCCAATACAAGCCCCAATCATGGCAGCAATAAAGATGGACACTTCACCAAGATTAGGGATATACATGATGTTGAGGTAATCCGCCAAGATTAAATTACCACTGGCATATGCAAAAAGAGCAAGACAAACACCAATGATAGCAGATACACCTGTAGCCAATCCATCTAACCCATCTGTAATATTTGCACCATTGGACACTGCAGTTACAATGAAAATAATGACGAGCATATAAACCACCCATCCATATTCTCTTAGTGATGCCGGAAGCAATTTTGCATAATTGAATTCATGATCTTTGATAAATGGAATCGTTGTGATGGGTTCATCTGCTTTTACAAAATACCTTACCCCACCCTGATACTTTACCTCACTTGCATTTGCAGGCTTTACTGATCCCTTGTATTCACGCAATACTTTTACATTATCATTAAACAACAATGTGATACTGATAATTACACCAAGACCAACCTGACCCAACACTTTAAACCATCCAGCCAATCCATCATCATTGCCTTTCTTATAAGCAACTCCTTTTTGTTGTGCAATTCTTTTTGCACGCAATTTGAGGTAATCATCAACAAACCCAACAAGACCAAGCCAAACAGTACTCAACAGCAATAATTTGATATAGACTTTATCGAGGTTAGCAAATAATAAAGTTGGAATGATAATACCCAGCAGAATAATAAAACCACCCATTGTAGGAGTTCCCTTCTTCTGCTCCTCTCCTTGAAGCCCCAATTCACGTACACTCTCACCCACTTGTAATTTCCTCAACAGGTTGATGATCTTCTTACCATAGACTAACGTAATCACCAGTGATAGCAATACCGCCAGCATAGCCCTGAACGTAATGAACTGAAACAGTCCACTACCCGGCATCCGGATTTGTTCATTTTGTAACCATTGAAAAAAATGATACAACATGCTATACTATTTTTTTAATTCATTTATGAAGGTTGTGAGCACTTCTTTATCATCAAAAGGAAATCGCTCTCCATTGATCTCCTGATATTTTTCATGACCCTTACCTGCAACCAGAATAATATCAGTTGGTCTCGCCAACATAAGAGCTGTTCTGATGGCTTCTCTACGATCTTCAATCGTCAGTACCTTTCTTTTCATCTCATCATCTAAGCCCTGATGCATATCCTGCAGTATCGCTGAAGGTTCTTCGGTTCTTGGATTATCAGAAGTAAAAATGGCCTTGGTACTGAACTCTGCTGCAGCAGCTCCCATCAATTTTCTTTTAGATCGATCCCGATCTCCACCACAGCCAACTACTGTAATCAATTGCTCACCACCTTTTTGAAACTTCTTGATGGTAGAAAGCACATTCAACAAAGCATCTGGTGTATGAGCATAATCCACTATACCAATGATGGCTTCATTAGGTGATACCACATAATCAAATCTGCCTTCTGCACCAGTGAGGTTACTTAGATTTTGTAAAACATCTTGCTTGTCTTCTCCCAAACAGATAGCTGCTGCGTATACTGCAAGCAAATTGTAAGCATTGAATTCTCCAATCAACCTGAAATGAACTTCCAGTTCATTAACTATCATTTGGATTCCTGTTATCGCATTATCAACAATCTTTCCTTTGAAATCAGCAATTGATTTGAGACTATAATAAAACTTATCAGCATGGGTATTTTGCAACATCACTGCTCCATTTCTGTCATCCATGTTGGATATTGAAAAAGCAGTGGAAGGCAACGCATCAAAAAATTGTTTTTTTACCCTTATGTATTCATCAAATGTTTTGTGATAATCAAGGTGATCATGCGTGATATTGGTAAATATACCACCTGCAAACTCAAGTCCAGCAATTCGATGTTGATGAACAGCATGACTGCTGACTTCCATAAATACATGCGTACAACCCTTATCCACCATACGCTTGAGCAATTCATTTAAAGTAACTACATCAGGTGTTGTATGCGTTGAAGGGATAGATTCCTCACCTATCATGTTGTTCACTGTGGAGACAAGACCAGCCTGCACATCCATGGCCATGAACAACTTATACAACAACGTTGCCACAGTCGTTTTTCCGTTAGTACCCGTAACACCTACAAGTTTCATTTTCTTTGAAGGTTCACCATAGAATGTATGCGCCATGATACCTGCTGCAACAGCTGCATTATCAGTCTGAACATAACTAATACCATCCTGTATTTTTTCAGGAAGATTTTCACATACAATTACCTTAGCCCCTTTATCGATAGCTGTTTGAATAAATTGATGTCCATCCTGCGCTACACCACGAATGGCTATAAAGCAACCACCCTCAACAACTTTTCTGGAGTCAATAGCTATTCCACTAACCTGAATATTGGTTTTTCCAATGAGAGATTGGATCTTGACTTTATATAATATATTTTGCAACAATTGCATCTTATTCTATAGGATTAGCCAGGTTTAAATAAACTGTTTGGCGACGCTGCACTGGCGTACCTGGTAGAATCGACTGACTCACCACTTTACCTTTTCCAGTTGCAATCACCTGCAGTTGTTGTTTTTCTAAAAGCTCAAGTGCATCTTTCAAACCAAAACCTTTCAAATCAGGCATAGTACCATTCTCAACCTTCCACGGATCGGCTTCTACAATTTTTCTTTGGGCCTGCACTGTGCTCCAGTCGCCTTTCTTACCAGAATCCACCAATTTTGCATTTACCTGTTTGGCAATTGTTTTGAAATCTGCTGATGAACCAGCCCACAAAGCTTTTGAACTATCTGCAAAAACAGTATGCTTATAGTTTGCATACAATTCTGCATCAACCGTAAACAATTTATTGGCGATTTCCTTGAAAACGGGACCTGCTACAACTCCTCCATAATACTTTGCAGCGTATGGCTTATTCTTAATGACTACAATGCAGGAATACTTTGGATTATCTGCAGGAAAATAACCTGCGAAAGAAGCCTGATAGATATGTTCCGTATACCCTTTGTTCCCATTTGCTACTTGAGCTGTGCCAGTTTTACCAGCCAAACTGAAATAGGGACTTTGTAAACTCTTAGCTGTACCTGATGTAACTACACCTTCCAGACAAGTTTTCAATTGATCCAAAGTCGTTTTACTGCAAACAGAATCCAATACGACAGTCGGTTTAAACTCCTTGATTAGTTTACCATCCTGCATTACGGCATTCACCAAATAAGGCTTCATCATTTTACCACCATTAGCGACTGCATTATATACGGTAAGTGTTTGCAAGGGACTAATTGCAATGTTGTAACCAAAACCCATCCATGGCAAAGCAACATTGCTCCATGTTTTACTTGTGGGTGTAGGAATGGCTGGTCGTGATTCTCCTACCAAATCAATCCCTGTTGGTTGATCCAAACGCAAGCGTTTAAGATGTGCAATAAATTTTTCTGGTTGCTTATAATAATGACCGACTACCAGCTTCGCCATCCCTACATTTGAGCTCAATTCAAATGCTTGCTGATAAGTAACATCAGTACGGTGATGGCGCTCACTATCCCACACCGTTCTGTTACTAAAACCCCATTTTCCCCCCTCAAGATTCACTATAGAATTGAGGTTGATGTATTGATCTTCCAGACCAGCCAACATAGTAATTAACTTGAAGGTTGACCCAGGCTCTGATCTGGTGATTGCGTAATTGAAATCTTCGGCATAAGTGCCATCAGGCTGACGTCCCAAATTAGCAATAGCCTTGATTTTACCAGTCTTCACTTCCATTACAATACAGGTACCATTGGTACATTCATTCTCTTGCATCACTTTCAATAATGCCTGTTCAGCAACATCTTGTATATTGATATCGATGGTAGTAATGATATCAGAGCCATTTTGCGGTTCAATTTCAGAACCTTCAACGGGAACAAATGCACCACCCGCCACTCTTCTTACCAAACGTTTTCCTGTCACCCCTTTCAACAAGCTATCATAGGTTTTTTCCAATCCCACATTCTTGGTCACCAGATTACCACTACCATCTACATATTCACGTGACAAACCAATTGTTCTGTTGGCCAACAATCCAAATGGTGTTAAACGCTTTTCTTTCTCAACAAAAATGAAACCATTCTTATTCTTATTCTTTTTGATGAAACTGATATTTCTCAATTCCTGATATTGTTTGAACCCTATATTTTTATGCAAGAGATAATATCTGTTCTGACGTTCAAATACATCAAGCAATTCTTTTTTATATTGGGCAGGTGTGCCTTCACCCAAGATTGATGAGAGATAAATCGATACACTGTCGATATGCTCTTTTAGTCGTTTTCCGTTTTTTTCCTGAATGCCTTCAGATCCGAAATCAAGATAGATATCAAAAAATGGAATAGAACTACTCAACATTCTTCCATCCTCGCTATAAATGGTACCACGCTCAGCATCCATTTCTCGGTATTCCAAGTGCAGACTATCGCTGAGGGATTTCCAATAACTTCCTTCTACCCGTTGGATGTAGAAAGCTTTAGCGAACACCAATACGCCAAAAATCAACATCCCCATATAGATGAGATAACTACGCCACAATATGTCCTTCTTCGTTTCCACTTAATACTTATCTGGTTTTTCTTTCTTCGTTTACACTTGAATCTTGAATCGCGATTGGAGGCTCCAGGATCTCTTTGATCCCAGAGGCCTCAACCGCTTTTACTACTTCGGATTGTTTGGTCATGAACATCCATTCGCTCCTGACCATTTTGAATTCATATTGCTGGTTTTTCAAGTCTCTTGTTGTCTTATTGATATCTTTTATTGCCTTTTCTGCATGGTGTACATTATAGATGTAGACCACTGCCAAAACAGATAAATAGAGAAAGAACGGAATGTTTTTTACCAACCACCCCTGGTTAATAAACAACCATTTACTATCACCTTTTTTTTCTCGCATAACAATGCTCTTGCTCTATTTCTTTATTCCTACACGCAATCTTGCGCTTCGTGATCTTGGATTACTTTTCACCTCTTCAGCAGATGGTTCAATCGGTTTTTTATTCATCAACACAAAAGGCGACTCTTGCCTTGTTCCATAAACAGGATCGACTTCCTGCTCTTGCACTGCTCCCATTTTGAAAAAATTCTTCACTATCCTGTCCTCAATGCTGTGAAATGTGATAACTGCAAAACGTCCCCCAGGCTTCAGCATGCTGGCCGCTTGCTCCACCAAATCTGCCAATGCACCTACCTCATCATTCACTTTCATACGCAGTGCCTGAAATACCTGTGCGAAATACTTATTAGGGTTCCCCTTAACAATTGGAGCAATTGCAGTCTTCAAATCATTGACTGTTTGTATGCTTTGTAGTCGAACATGCTCCACCAAGAGATTGGCTAAAGTCTTTGCGTTGGTCACCTCTCCAAACTCCTGAAACATCAACTGCAACTCCTCTGCCGAGGATTGTTTAATGAGCTCAGCAGCTGTTATGCCTGAAGTATTGTCCATTCGCATATCCAAAGGAGCATCAAAACGAATGGAAAAACCACGAGCGGGTTCATCGAACTGGTGACTACTCACGCCCAGATCTGCTAAGATGCCATCTACATGCTGTACTTGGTGAAGACGAAGAAAACGAGCGAGGTGACGAAAATTATGAGGGATAAAAATCAAGCGTGTATCAGCAGTCAGGTTGGCTTTCGCATCAGGATCCTGATCAAAAGCATAAAGCCTTCCGTTTTCATTTAGCCTTGACAATATTTCTCTAGAATGTCCACCACCACCAAAAGTACAATCCACATAAACTCCTGAAGGATTAATCGACATGGCGTCGACCGCCTCTTTGAGCATCACCGGAACATGATAGGTCCGATTCCCTTCAGCACCAACCCTATCCCTCTTTTGCTCGTTTGGCATCCTTTTGGTTTTATCAGTGTTGCTCCTTCTTTGTCATCACTTCAGCAGCAAGATTGCTGAAGGATTCGGGTGAAAAGTTTTCAAAGAACTGCTGATACTTATTTTTATCCCATATTTCCATTTTGTTAACCGCAGATACGAGCACAATATCTTTTTCCAATCCGGCATGCTCCATCAAGCTTTTTGGAAGCAACAAACGACCGGCACCATCCACCTCAATCTGCATAGCCCCATTTAGGAAGTAACGCCTGAATTCCCTGACCTTAGGGTCAAAATCATTCAGCGAACTGATACTCTCATATAAAGGGTTCCAACTTTCCATAGGATACATCGATAAGCATTTTTCGAAACCACGGTTGATTACAAAAACAGGAGTCTCACCCTCCGGCAGCTGTTTTTTTATGCCTGCCGGGAGAAGAAACCTACCTTTGCTGTCGATGGTAGCCTCGTATTCGCCGATGAACCCTATCATTTATAAAATTTTAAATGAATTAACATTTATTGACACAAAATAACACAAATTCCCACTTTTGTACCCCAAATTCCCATTCTATATTTATCCACAGCCAAAACCGGCTACTGCATTGATTTTCAGCGAAAAATGCTGAAATTTGTGTGCGTACAACTAAATTCAATGTGAATAACCTGTGAATAATCTGTGAAGTATGAGAAAACTGCCAACCATACCGGTTATAGATGTAAAGGATTTCAGCTATGATTTGCCTCAGGAAAGAATTGCATTTATACCTTCAAAAGAACGTGACCGCTCCCGCCTATTGGTATATAATGATGGTTCAATCAAGCACAGTACTTATACTGAGCTTGCTCAGTTTTTACCACCCAATGCGCATCTTTTTTTTAATGATACCAAAGTAATTGCAGCTCGATTGTTATTTAAAAAAAGCACCGGTACTACTATTGAAATATTCTTGCTTGAACCTTTAGATGGCAACTATGAGCAGCTGCACAATACATTATCAAGCAACTGGAAATGTTTGGTGGGTGGTAGTAAGAAATGGAAACAGGAAGAGGTACTACAATTAGAAATCCACTCAGGGCAATTAACGACAACATTAACTGCAAAAAGAATTGAGAAGGCTGAAAATTACACTGCAATTGAATTTAAATGGGATCAAAAATTTTCTTTTAGTGAACTAATTGCAGCAACGGGACAAATTCCATTACCTCCTTATATCAAAAGAGAAAATCGAGAAGAAGATAAAACAAGGTACCAAACCGTTTATGCAAAGGAAGAGGGATCTGTTGCAGCGCCAACAGCAGGCCTGCATTTTACTCCAGCGATATTTGAATCATTAATCAAGAAAGGAATAGAAAAATCATTTCTGACCTTGCATGTTGGTGCAGGCACTTTCAAACCAGTAACTGCATCATCAATTGCTGAACACCAAATGCATGAAGAATATTTTGAAGTAGACATCAATACCATTGCAACGCTTGCAGACGAGCAAAAGATGAAAGTGGCAGTCGGCACAACCTCTTTAAGAACACTAGAAAGTCTTTATTGGATTGGATTACAACTCATGTATAAAAAAAGTAATTCCAATTTGCATGCGCTTCAATTGCAGCAATGGGAACACCTTGAATGGGAGGAAGGTGAAATGATCAACACTCCAGCTGTTTTTACATTTCTACGTGAATTGATGCAGCAAGAAAATGTAAACAAACTAATTGGACATACTGGCATTTGTATTACACCGGGATATAGCTTTAAAGTGATTCATGCATTAGTCACTAACTTTCATCAACCACAATCAACACTATTGCTACTCATTGCAGCAATCGTAGGTGATGACTGGAAAAAAATTTATGCTACTGCACTTAAAGAAGAATATCGCTTCTTAAGTTACGGCGATGGATCTATTCTATTTCTAAAGTAATTATTCAGCAATCAACGGTATGGTAATCTTAAACTGACTACCCTGACCCAGTACACTTTCTACATCAATTTTCCCATTGTGCGCTTCAACCATCTTTCTTGTATAATTTAATCCCAGCCCGAAGCCTTTCACATTATGTACATCACCAGTATGTGCTCTATAAAATTTATCAAATATTTTTGATAAAGTATCTTTTGTCATACCAATGCCATTATCCTTTACTGTAATCACAATATTTTTATGATGGTTATAGGTGCCCACCTCAATCAAGGGATCAATATCTTCCTTGCTATACTTTAAAGCATTGTCAATAAGATTACTGATCATATTCATAAAATGCACAGGATGTCCGAATACAGTATCTGAGTTGGCCTCCAGATTATAGGTAACCGTCGCGTTTTTCTCAGTTACTTGCAAGGCAAATTTATCTTGCATTTTCTTCATTATTTCATGCACATGCAACTCTACCTTCCCTTTTAATACCTGGTTGATATCCAATTGAGCAGCTTGTAAAATTTGCTCAACCTGGGTATTCATACGCAAGTTTTCATTTTTAATGATTTGCCCAATGGCCAGAAGCTGTTCTTTGTTCCCAATAATTTTCTCATTCTTAAGGGTATCAACAGCAATTGCAATCGTAGCCAATGGGGTTCGCAACTCATGTGTCATGTTGTTGATGAAATCAGTCTTCATCTCACTTAATTTCTTCTGCGTAAGAATAGTACGAATTGTCAAATAAAAAGCTGCAACTAAAATCAATGTAAACAAGACAGCAACTGCAATCATCCAACCTACATAGCGCATCACAAAATCCTGCATATCATATATAATCAAAACCAGCTTTTCACTTGGTGCCAAAGCTCTGCTATCATCACTCTCCAAAGAAACCAAAGGCCATACATGAATCCAGTAATTCACGGAATCCTTTAGTCCAATTTCATAATGCTTTTCATAATCTGGAGAGGCTAAATCAGGACCTAAGTTATTGACATCAGAAAGTACAGCAAATTCAAACTTGGCTCCTTTGAGTCCATTTGCCTCAAAAGCTTTCTCAAACTTTTTTTGAATATCCGCTACTGAAAACCGCTCAGCTATGGTTTGTGGACCAATGATTTCAAGCAATTGATCTTGTGCTCCTTTGGGTAATACATCTATCGGTAATTGAGGAGCATATTGCATTTTCTCGTCAACAAGCGCTTCTACCACTTCAAACTCCACCATATCAACCTTACCTGATATCTGGTCTTTTCGAATGGCCGCTACATTTTTTAACCAGGAATATTGAATGATAATAATTCCTATGAGCGAGATGGTGATTAAAACAGTAATTAGTGAAAAAGACTTTTTCATGTAAAGACAAAAATAAGTTTGCTCGGGTATGAAGATACAGATAGGTAAATTATTTAACTTAGGTTTATGAAGATGCCATCTACAGGTGATTTTTTAATATCAGAGCCTTTTATGCAAGACCCCAACTTCCAAAGGTCTGTCGTATTACTCTGTCAAAACCAGAAAGATGGATATGTTGGCTTCGCAATTAACAGGAAAATCGACTTTGTGGTAGGTGATCTTGTAGAGGAATTATCAGGATGCACAATGCCGCTTTTTGATGGTGGACCTGTTGGCAAAGAACAAATGTTTTTCTTGCACAGCATGCCAGAAATAATCACTGGTGGCACATTAATCCAAAAAGATATTTATTGGGGAGGCGATTTTGATGTTGTAAAACAACTTGCTTTACAAAACAATATAGACCCGAATCGTATAAAATTCATTGTTGGATATTCTGGATGGGAAGCTGGTCAGCTTGAAGAAGAAATGAAGGAAAAAAGCTGGCTTTATACAAGAGCAACAAAAAACCTGGTCTTTCAAATGAATACAGAAGACATCTGGAAAAATGCAGTAACATTATTGGGTGAAGCATACAAGCCAATTATCAATTATCCTACCAATCCTTCTTTCAATTAGCCATAACTACTAATCCTTGATTACTTTAGGTCGACTTGCCATCAAAAAGATGATTACACCAAGTACAATTACAATGGTCAATGCCAAACGCAAACCTGTCACTTGAGCGACAAAACCAATGATAGGTGGTCCAATCAGAAATCCAACAAATCCCACACTGCTGACTGCAGCTATTGCAGCAGATGGCATCATCGTTTTTTCTTTTGTCGCCAAAATATAAACCACAGGAAAAACAGAAGAAACACCTAAACCAACCAAAGCAAAACCGATCATCACAACAATTGGAGCAGTAGATGCCAGTGCAATAGACATACCTGCAACAATCAATAGTCCATTAGCTTTCAAAATATTTTTATGCCCCCATCTTTCAATCAAAGGATCTCCTATAAATCGTCCAATCGCCATAAACAAAGCAAAGGCAGTATAGCCTAATGCACTGACTGCATGAGGTTGATTGATCACTTGTCTGTAATAAAGTGAACTCCAATCCGCCATGGCTCCTTCAGACATGGCAACACAAAAACAAATCAATCCCAATAAAAGCAATACACGATTTGGCAACGCAAAAACTTTTTGCTTTTCTCCTTGCACCTCAGGATCTTTTACCAGTATATAAAAAAGGGACAATAAAAAAAACAGCGCAGTAACAGCTATTACTGTATACTGAAACTCCAAGGCCCGCTCTTCTTCCATCATCCAATCTGTAAAGGCTGCTGCGGTAAAGGCTCCAACGCTCCACATGGCATGAAGACTGGACAAAATAGATTTACCAATATGATGCTGAATTGAAATTCCCTGTGCATTCAAAGAAATATTGCCAAGATTACCTAACATACCAAAAAAGAAAAGCACAACAGAAAGTAATCCAATGGATTTAACCAAAGGAATGGCAACTAGTGCGCAAACATAAAGCAACATACTGCCCAGGCTCATGAATTTGCTTCCTGCACGGGCGACCAACCAACCAGACATTGGAAGAGATACAAGCGCTCCAAGAGGCAGCATAAACAATACACTACCCAGTTCTGCATCATTCAGGTTAAATCGATCCTTGATATCCGGGATACGTGACGCCCATGATGAAAATAAAAAACCAAGAAAGAAAAAATAGACGGAAATGGCAATTCGGGGTAAATGTTTAGTATTGAACACATGCAAATATAAATTTTAGATCATGATACCTGAACAGAAAAATCAGGAAGATTAAAATTTATCTATATTACAAATCTAAAGTCGATGTATGAAAAAGACACTGTTCACAATTCTTACACTTAGTTTATTTGTTGTTGCATGCGACAAAGAAAAAACAACAACAATTACTTCTGCCAATATTTCCATTAATGACATATCAATGAATGAAGGAAATGCTGGAACCAGTAATATGGAATTTACAATAACATTAAGTTCGGCACTTAATCAGGAAGCATCTGTTAAAGTAACGACCAAAGACGGGTTTGCTAAAGCTGGTGAAGACTATCAGGCATTGAATCAAGTGGTCGTTTTCAAAGCTGGTGAAACAGTGAAGAAAGTAAATGTTGTAATCGTTGCGGACGACTTAAAAGAGGGTATTGATGAGTTTCAAGTGCTACTATCTGATGCTGTTAACTGCAATATTTTTGACGGTATTGGACTTGGCGTAATCAATAATGATGATGCCAAAATTCCAATAACCACCCAAGGATATACGTCACCTGAGAGCTATCCAGGCAAAACCCTTGTTTGGAGCGACGAATTCAATGGAAACAGCTTAAACGCACAAGACTGGGGATTTGATGTTGGAACTGGTTGCCCAAATTGTGGCTGGGGAAATAATGAATTGCAATACTATACACCTGGCGATAACCTTTCGTTTAGTCAGGGTAATATGATTATAGAAGCCAGAAATGAGCAGATGGGAGGTAAAAATTACACCTCAACACGACTGATCTCAATGGGTAAAAAAGAATTTAAATTCGGAAGAATTGACATTCGTGCTAAACTTCCAAGAGGTCAAGGTATCTGGCCAGCATTCTGGATGCTGGGTTCAAACTTTAAATCCGTAGGATGGCCAGCTTGCGGCGAAATTGACATCATGGAATTCTTAGGACACGATGAAAAACGAGTACACTCAACTATTCATTACAGAGTTGGAAACAATGCAAGAAATTCAACTGCCTCTATCTTAAATGACACTCCTTTACCAAATGAGTACCATGTTTATTCGCTCGACTGGCAGCAAGACAAAATACGGATGTTAATTGATGACAAATTAATTACCGAATTCAATCCATTAAATATAAGCGGACTTGGCCCTGGACATCCCTTTAATGAACCATTTTTCTTTATATTCAACATAGCTGTTGGTGGTAACTGGCCTGGTTCTCCGAATGCAACTACATACTTCCCTCAATGGCTTTATATTGATTACATAAGAGTTTTCCAATAAAATGGAACAATTGACATGATAAAAAAAGGGGACCAACGGTCCCCTTTCTATTTTAATCTGATTACTGCTTACGCTTCAACTGCACCCTCAACCAAAACTGAAACTTGATTATTGAGGACCTCTACAAATCCGCTGTTGATTTTGAAGGAGCTGTTTTTCCCTGTTTTATCCAATAGGATTTTTACAACGCCTGTTCCTAAAGCACTCACCATAGGAGCGTGCTTTTCCAACACTTCGAAAGAACCGCTGATACCAGGCAACTGTATACCATAGGCATCCCCCGAAAACAATTTCTTCTCTGGCGTTAAAATTTCAATTTTCATTCTCCGTCTCTTTTGTTTGATTAGGCTTTAGCAGCTTCCATCATTTTCTTGCCTTTCTCAATTGCATCTTCAATAGTTCCCACAAGGTTGAATGCCGCTTCTGGATACTCATCCACTTCACCATCCATGATCATGTTGAAACCACGAATAGTATCTTCAATGCTCACAAATACACCTTTCAAACCAGTGAACTGCTCTGCTACGTGGAAAGGCTGACTAAGGAAACGCTGAACCCTTCTTGCACGAGATACAGTGAGCTTATCTTCATCACTCAA
>CAZVYI010000004.1:0-48446 GCA_964631755.1 uncultured Sphingobacterium sp.
CATCCAATGGAACCAATGGTCTCAATTCTGGTGGAATAACAGGGATATATTGCATAACCATCCACTCAGGGCGGTTATTGATTCTGCTGTTGGCATCACGGAAAGATTCAACTACACTCAAACGCTTTAGTGCATCCGCTTTACGTTGCTGAGAAGTTTCAGTAGCAGCAGCATTTCTAAGTGTATAACTCAATGAATCTAAGTCGATTCTGAGCAATAAATCATGTACAGCTTCAGCGCCCATCTTGGCGATGAACTTATTTGGATCCTCATCAGGAAGATACTGATTCTCTTTTGGAAGAGTATCCAACAAGTCTAAATATTCTTCTTCAGTAAGCAAGTCACCTTGCTTCTTTCCTTTCTCTTCAACAATACCTGGTTGAATTACTACGAAACGCTCATAGTAAATTATGCTCTCCAGCTTCTTCGAACTGATCCCCAACAGGTATCCAATCTTGTTTGGCAGACTCTTGAAGTACCAGATATGTACCACGGGAACCACCAACTTGATGTGGCCCATTCTCTCTCTTCTTACTTTCTTTTCAGTTACTTCTACACCGCATCTGTCGCAGACAATGCCTTTGTAGCGTATTCTTTTATACTTTCCACAAGCACATTCATAATCTTTCACCGGACCAAAGATCTTTTCACAGAACAAACCGTCGCGCTCTGGCTTGTATGTTCTGTAGTTAATGGTCTCTGGTTTCAGCACTTCACCAAAAGATCTATCAAGGATAGAATCCGGAGAAGCAAGGCTGATGGTAATCTTTGAAAATGAAGATTTCGGGCGATTGTCTTTTTTGATAGCCATAATAAGTTATCTGTTTTTACAATTTTCTAGCGCCGCAAATACCTATCTGTCCGACTCTATCGACGGATAAATGTTATTGAATATCAATAACTTATATTAGAACAGATTTGGAAAAATACGGGCATGCCAAATTTAAGGATGGCAAAGGTAGTCAAAATGGCTGAATTTACAATAAATTTCTTCTTAGAAATGAGAGTACTTCACCCTTCCGTTTCCTCTGGCATTCTGTTGCGAAAGTGAGCCGCTATGATTTCCTGAACAGGCACCCCTTTTATTTTGCTTTCAAGCCAGGAAAGGATGTCCAGGTACATGAATGAGCGACTTTCTGTTGGGCTACCCTCTAACTTTTTCAATTTCTCGAAAAGAGCCTCAAATCCAACTCTTATTTCCTTTTTTGAATAGCTGAAAGAGCTTTTGATAAATGCAAAAATCTCATTTTCCACTGTTGTCAGGTTCTTGAGCTTAGACATGAATCGGTAAACTGACCTAACCTGACTTTCCAGAATTGCATCATTACCAAGCTCATAATGGGAAATCAGGTGTAATAATCTCGCATAACATTGTAGATCAGATCGTAAATCTGCTTTCCAATGGATGATTTTATTGAGATAAGTAACTGCATTATCAAAATCTCCGCAACCAAAAAACAGGCAAGCAAATTTGTAGTAAAAAACTAAAGTACGGTGTCTATCCAGCTGCATTTCAAAACTGGAAAGTTTTTCTTCAATTTCAGGAATGAGTTTCAGTCCTTCAGAAAAACTTCCTTCCAAAAAATGATGATTCAACTTGGCCAAATAGAGGTATACAAACGACTGTACCTGATTATTGATATTGGCCATCCCCTCCTTAGAAGTGTAAAATGCTTCAAAACGCTCAATGTCTTTTACAAATTTTTTATCGTTCCTCAACATGAAATGAGCATTCAAAAGATTGTGCATTCCTTTGATAAAATGTTGAGGTTCAACTTTGATCATTTGAGGTTCTTTGTCGAACAAATCCACCCAACGCTGACAGTTTCGATAATACGTAAGGAAGTCCTGTAGAATAAATCCATACCAGGCTTGACTTTGATAGTAATAAAGTCTTTCATAAAAACCTGAATATTCCTGGGCTTCTGAAGGCATATTGGCATTGTAAAATTGCTTTAACGCCACAATTTCTTCTTCATCCCTAACATGCCCATTTTTTATATACCATCCATACAATTGCAGAGCGAGGTTACTGAGCTTGCCAACCATAGTCAATCGCTCATTAAGTTCATTGACTTCATTTGCAAGTTCTTCTGCTCGGTGTTCAAAACTTCTGGTAATATGAAGTGTTTCAATTTTCTTTTCAAAGAAAAGAGCCTGCACCCAGAAAGTAATTTGGTTGTAACTCTTGGCTAGGTCCTTTGTCCTTTGCAACAATTTAAGACTTTGGTGGTAAAGACCTTTGTTGTAGAGGATTCTGGCATGTTCAAGTTGTTCGTGCAATTGTATGTCGACTGCCTGTTCAGATTTGATGAGGCTCAGGCTGACTAAAATTTGCTTATACAAATGGGCTTTTAAGTTAGAGAGTTGCTGTTTTTGAATAGCTGGATTTTTCTTCAGCAACACATCCTCATCATAAGCCTCCATTTTATCCAATGCATCAAAAAGCAAGGTGATTTTGAGGTCTTCTGCACCTGCATTACGACTCACATACAGCTTAAAATTGCGTTTTTCCCCTTTTTCAAGAGTTTTTATCAGTTGAAACAATTCATCAGCAGTTCTGTTGGGCATCGTAATTATCTTTCTTTAAAAACCGCTACAGCACTGAATTTCATGTAAATAACAAGCGGTTACAAAGCGTAAATTACGACCCATTTTGGGTAAATCCGAAAAAATGATTGGTTTAAATTAGCCTAGGGGTTTATGTGTTTAAGATTCAATCCCTTAAAAAGTTGTTTATGGCTGAGAACCGAATTTTCATTTTTGATACTACCCTCAGAGATGGAGAACAAGTACCTGGATGCAAATTGAATACAAAAGAAAAAATTGAATTGGCATTGGCATTGGAAGACCTTGGTGTAGATATTATAGAAGCAGGCTTTCCCATTTCAAGTCCGGGTGACTATGAATCAGTGGAAGCCATCGCAAAAATTATTAAAAATGCGACGGTCTGTGGATTGAGCCGTGCCGTAGAAAAAGATATTGAAGTGGCTGGCGCAGCTCTAAAACATGCACAAAGGGGAAGAATTCATACCGGAATAGGTACATCAGATTCTCATATCAAAAGTAAATTCAACAGCAACAGAGAAGACATCTTAACCAGGGCTGTACAGGCTGTAAAGTGGGCCAGAAATTATACAGATGATGTTGAGTTTTATGCTGAAGATGCAGGAAGAACTGACAATGATTATTTAGCCCGTGTTGTAGAAGCAGTGATAGCAGCAGGAGCAACTACAGTTAATATACCCGATACAACTGGCTACTGTCTGCCTACACAATATGGCGAGAAGATTGCCTTTTTAATGAACAATGTGCCGAATATAGATAAAGCAATTATATCCTGTCATTGTCACAATGATCTTGGTTTAGCAACAGCAAATTCTATTTATGGTGCTATCAATGGTGCAAGGCAAATAGAATGCACAATTAATGGTTTAGGAGAAAGAGCTGGTAATACATCTTTGGAGGAAGTAGTTATGGTTTTAAAACAACACGCTCATCTTGCTTTAACTACAGGAATTGATGCAACTAAACTGAACCCAGTCAGTCAGCTCGTATCCGATACCATGCGCATGCCAGTCCAACCGAATAAAGCAATCGTTGGAGCCAACGCCTTTTCACATTCATCAGGTATCCACCAAGATGGATTTTTGAAAGATGCACAAACCTATGAAATCATCAGACCAGAAGAAGTTGGTGCTGAAACATCAAAAATTGTTTTAACAGCAAGAAGCGGAAGATCAGCGCTGGCCTATCGATTTAAAAATCTCGGATTTATATTCGACAGAAATGATATTGATGAACTCTATGAGCAATTTTTAAATCTGGCTGATTCATTAAAAGCCGTGGAAGATGAAAACCTCAGTCAACTGGCCAATACGTATCTCAATAAAAAATCCGCCTAATGATTGTAAACCTCAATATAGCAGTTTTACCCGGAGATGGTATTGGACCAGAAGTTATCCATCAAACAACCCGTGTTCTAGATACTGTAGCTAAAAAATATGGCCATGTATTCAATTTTGAATTTGGCGATATCGGAGCTGCAGCAATTGAAAAATATGGTGAGCCGCTCACGAAAGAAGTATTGGACAGCTGCTTGAAGAGTGATGCAATTTTATTTGGAGCCGTAGGTGAACCTCAATACGACCAGAACCCTAATGTTGCAATAAGACCAGAACAAGGCTTGTTTAAGCTGAGAAAATCACTCGGATTATTCGCCAATGTTCGTCCTGTTAAAGCATACCCCTCTCTTCATTATTTATCTCCACTGAAATCAAAAAACCTGGAAAATGTAGATATCATGATTCTCAGGGAATTAACCGGGGGAATATATTTTGGCAAAAAGGAATTGAGTAATGAAAAGCAAGAAGCATCAGATGTTTGCATCTACAATACAGATGAAATCACTCGTGTTACCCATATTGCTTTTAAATATGCTTTGCAAAGAAAACGCAAACTCACACTGGTTGACAAAGCCAATGTGATGGAAACATCAAGGCTCTGGAGAAAAACTGTTGGAGAAATTGCATTGAACTATCCGGAGGTACAGTTAGAATACATGTACATCGACAACGCAGCAATTCAATTGATCACTAATCCAAAGCAATTTGATGTGATTCTTACGGAAAATTTATTTGGCGATATACTAAGCGATGAATCCAGTGCTCTTGCTGGTTCACTAGGATTGCTGCCATCTGCATCTTTTGGTGAAGGCCCTCCCCTTTTTGAGCCCATCCATGGCTCATTCAATGATGCAAAAGGTAAAGATCTTGCCAACCCCATTGGAGCAATTTTGTCAGCAGCTATGCTGCTATCACATTTTGGATTAACCGATGAAGCTGATCATGTGAAAGATGCAATTGCCTGGACAATCGAAAATGCATTTGTAACAAAAGATCTGGATCCAGTCAATTTTTACTTTACCTCAACGATTGGCGAATTGATATGCGACCACATCATGAACAAAAGCAATGTTTCAATAAATAAAGAAAATATACAAATCAGAAAATCAACAATCATTTAAAAATATGGAACTGAATAAATATAGTAAAACAATCACCCAGGATCCGACACAACCTGCTGCACAAGCAATGTTGTATGGCATCGGTTTAACAGATGATGATTTGAAAAAACCACAGGTTGGAGTATGTAGTATGGGGTATGATGGAAACACCTGCAACATGCACTTAAACGATCTTGCAAAAATTGTTAAAGAAAGTGTTTGGGCAAATGAGATGGTGGGTTTAATATTTAATACGATAGGCGTAAGCGACGGAATAAGCAATGGGACAGACGGCATGAGATATTCACTGGTTAGCCGCGATTTAATTGCAGATAGTATTGAAGCAGTATGTGGTGCACACTACTATGATGGCATTATTGCAGTACCAGGTTGCGATAAAAATATGCCAGGTTCAATCATTGCTATGGGAAGATTGAACCGGCCGTCTATCATGGTATACGGAGGTACAATCGCGCCAGGTCATTACAAAGGAGAGGAACTCAATATTGTATCAGCGTTTGAAGCTCTGGGTAAAAAAATTGCAGGTAATTTGGATGAAGCAGATTTCAAAGGCATCATCATGAACGCTTGCCCTGGACCAGGTGCTTGTGGTGGAATGTACACTGCCAATACAATGGCAAGTGCAATCGAAGCCTTAGGAATGAGTTTACCCTACTCATCATCCAATCCAGCGTTGAGTGATGAAAAAAAACACGAATGCAAGCGCGCGGGAGAAGCTATTAAAATTTTGCTGGAAAAAGATATCAAGCCTTCAGACATCATGACTTACAAGGCATTTGAAAATGCAGTAACAGTGATCATGAGCCTGGGTGGGTCAACCAATGCTGTTCTTCATTTAATTGCTATGGCGTGGAGTATCGATATACCATGGACCCAAGATGATATTCAGCGCATCAGCGATAAGGTACCAGTACTTGCTGACTTAAAACCCAGTGGAAAATATTTAATGGAAGATGTACATAAGATTGGAGGCGTACCAGCTGTAATGAAATATTTATTAAAACATGGATTCATCCATGGTGATTGTTTAACTGTAACGGGCAAGACTATAGCCGAAAATTTAGCTGATGTACCGGACCTTGAATTTGAAAATCAGAAAGTCATTCATCCGTTGCAAGAACCTATCAAAGCAACAGGGCATCTACAGATATTATATGGTAACCTTGCTGAAAAAGGAAGTGTTGCAAAAATCAGTGGTAAAGAAGGAGAGTTTTTTGAAGGACCAGCTCGTGTTTTTGATGGAGAACAAGAATTAATCGCAGGCATTCAAAACGGCAGAGTAAAGGCCGGAGATGTTGTTGTAATCAGATATGTTGGCCCACGCGGAGGTCCGGGCATGCCTGAAATGCTGAAGCCAACATCAGCAATTATTGGAGCTGGATTGGGCAAATCTGTTGCTTTGATCACAGATGGACGTTTCAGCGGCGGTACACATGGATTTGTAGTAGGACATATCACACCAGAAGCCTATGACGGTGGTTTAATTGCAATGGTTCAGGATGGTGATGCAATTGAATTAGATGTTAAAGAAAGAACCATAACACTTAAGGTTGCTGATGAAGAACTTGCAAAACGAAAAGCAGCATGGAAAAAACCACCACTAAATGCGAAGAAAGGATTGCTTTTCAAATTTGCACAGCGTACCACAACGGCAGCTCAAGGATGTGTAACGGATGCATTACCGGAAGGCAAGAACCTGAAATAATAAGTTATTTGTATGAATACAACAATTGATAAGCAATCAAAAATTGATAGCAATAGATATCCGGACGATGTTCAAATACAAGAACTTTCTGGTGCTCAAGCAGTATTAAAAGCTTGTATAGCTGAGGGTGTTGACACCATTTTTGGATACCCAGGAGGAGCCATTATGCCAATTTATGATGCTCTTTACGATTACCGTGATCAGCTGGAACATATTCTTGTTAGACACGAACAAGGTGGTATTCATGCCGGTCAGGGTTATGCAAGAACCTCAGGCCGAACAGGTGTTGTTTTTGCCACAAGTGGTCCTGGTGCAACCAATCTAGTGACTGGACTTGCCGATGCATTAATTGACTCAACACCATTGGTATGCATCACAGGTCAGGTGTTCGCGCATTTATTGGGGACTGATGCATTTCAGGAAACTGATGTAATCAACATCACCACACCCGTAACCAAATGGAATTATCAGGTGACAGATGCCAATGAAATTCCAGAAGCACTTGCCAAGGCATTTTACATTGCCAATAGCGGAAGACCTGGTCCGGTTTTAATCGATATCACCAAAAACGCACAACTCCAAAAGTTTAATTTTACTGGATACACAACTTGCAATCACATCAGAAGCTACAGACCGAAGCCTGTTGTGAGAAAAGAATATACTGAAGCTGCTGCAGCCATGATCAACAAGGCAGAGCGACCACTAGTCATTTTTGGGCAGGGTGTAATACTTGGACGTGCTGAAAGTGAATTCAAAGCCTTTATTGAAAAATCTGGCATGCCTGCAGCCTGGACCATACTGGGCTTGAGTGCATTATCTACAGACCATCCTTTGAATGTTGGTATGCTGGGTATGCATGGTAATTACGGCCCCAATGTACTCACCAACGAATGTGATGTGTTGATTGCAGTGGGAATGCGTTTTGATGATCGCGTTACAGGTAGACTTGACCGATATGCAAAACAGGCTAAAGTAATTCATCTGGACATAGACCCTTCAGAAATCGACAAAAACGTAAAAGCAGATGTGCCAGTTTGGGGAGACTGTAAAGAAACACTTCCCATGATTACGGATTTACTGGAGAAAAAAGACCACAGCCAATGGTTACAAAAATTCAACGAGTGTACACAAAAAGAGATGGAGGCGGTCATTAATGAAGAACTTCACCCGTCAACCGATATACTTACCATGGGAGAGGTCATCGAGCAGCTTAATCTGCTCACTAAAGGGGATGCCGTTATCGTTACCGATGTAGGTCAACACCAAATGGTAGCCTGTCGCTATTCAAAATTTAACCAGTCCAAGAGTAATGTTACTTCTGGCGGCTTAGGTACAATGGGCTTTGCTTTGCCTGCTGCGATTGGCGCAAAATATGGTGCCAAAGACAGAACTGTTATTGCGGTTATAGGCGATGGCGGTATTCAAATGACCATTCAGGAATTGGGGACCATTATGCAGAACAACATCAACGTAAAAATCCTCATCCTGAACAACCGTTTCTTGGGTATGGTAAGGCAATGGCAGGATCTGTTCCATGAAAAAAGATACTCTTTTGTAGACATTGCCAGTCCTGACTATGTAACTGTAGCAAAAGGATATAAGATTGAAGGAAATTCCGTAGAGAAAAGAAAAGACCTTTTCAGTGCATTGGAAACCATGCTCAATCATGATGGGCCATACTTGCTGGAAGTCTTTGTAGGAAAAGAAAACAATGTTTTCCCAATGGTTCCCCAAGGTTGTGGTGTTGGCGAAATCAGACTTAAATAAATGACGATGAAACAGGAATATACACTGACCATTTATACAGAACACCAGGTGGGTCTATTAAATAGAATCGCCATCATGTTCTCGAGAAGAAAAATAAATATTGAAAGCCTCAATACCTCCCCATCAGAAGTTGAAGGAATACACCGATTTAACATTGTCATCAATGAAACAGAAGAAACTGTTAGAAAAATCGTAAGGCAAATAGAAAAGCAAGTAGATGTATTGAAAGCCTATTTCAATACCAATGAAAATATTATTTGGCAGGAACTTGCCTTATACAAAGTACCTACCGATATTATTGCAGAAAAAGTAAAAGTGGAGAGGTTATTAAGAACCTATGGTGCAAGAGTTGTTGCTATTCGAAAAGATTATACCATTTTTGAAACAACTGGACAAAGAGAGGAAACCGACAGGTTAATAAAAGTTTTAGAACCCTATGGCTTAATTGAATTTGTAAGAAGTGCAAGAGTTGCAATCATCAAAGACAGCAAAGGCTTTCATGAAAAGCTAAAAGAATTTGAAATAACTGAACATCAGGAACATATCATTGACGAACCCATTTCAGCAGAAGAAGCAAATTCAAAAATCGTATAACAACCAAAAAAATACAATTAAAACAACTAAACAAAAGTTATGGCAAAATTAAATTTTGGAGGCACAGAAGAAAATGTAGTCACGCGTGAAGAATTTCCACTGGCAAAAGCACAGCGGGTACTCAAAGATGAAATTGTGGCAGTAATAGGATATGGCGTTCAAGGACCTGGCCAAGCATTGAACCAAAAAGAAAATGGAATCAATGTTATTGTTGGTCAGCGCAAAAATTCAAAGACATGGGACAAAGCAATAGCAGACGGTTTTGTACCAGGAGAAACACTTTTTGAAATTGAAGAAGCATTGGAAAGAGGAACAATCATTTGCTACCTGCTGAGTGATGCTGCACAGATTGCTATGTGGCCAACTGTAAAGAAGCATTTAACACCCGGAAAAGCATTGTACTTTTCTCATGGCTTTGGTATCACCTATAATAATCAAACAGGTATCATCCCACCTGCAGATGTAGATGTTTTTCTTGTTGCTCCAAAAGGATCAGGAACATCACTAAGAAGAATGTTCTTACAAGGTAGAGGACTCAACTCCAGTTATGCCATCTTCCAGGATGCTACTGGCAGAGCAAAAGAAAGAGTTGTCGCACTTGGAATTGCAATTGGAAGTGGCTACTTATTTGAAACTGATTTCAAAAAAGAAGTATTTAGTGATCTTACTGGCGAAAGAGGAACTTTGATGGGTGCCATTCAGGGTATTTTCGCAGCGCAATATCAGGTACTAAGAGAAAGAGGCCACTCTCCTTCTGAAGCCTTCAATGAAACTGTTGAAGAATTAACACAATCACTCATGCCATTGGTTGCTGAAAATGGTATGGATTGGATGTATGCCAACTGCTCTACAACAGCTCAAAGAGGTGCTTTGGATTGGTGGAAAAAGTTCAAAGACGCTACCCTTCCAGTTTTTAATGACTTGTACGATAGTGTTGCCGCAGGTAAAGAAAGTCAGAGAAGTATTGACAGCAATTCACAGCCCGACTACAGAGAGAAACTTGAAGTTGAGCTAAAAGAATTGAGAGAGAGCGAAATGTGGCAAGCAGGTAAAACTGTGCGTAGCCTAAGACCTGAAAACCAGGGAAAATAAGCTTTTTGATTAACCCTTATAGCCTCCTGAGCAGTAAGAAATTACTGCTCTTTTTTTATGCCTAAAAATCGAACAGCTGCACTATATTTGCGTAAATTTTTATCAGATGAATCTGCACGAATACCAAGCTAAAGAATTGCTCAAAAAATACAATGTTCCAGTACAGGAAGGATTTGCTTGCAGCACAGTTGAAGAAGCATTGGCTGCTTACGAACAAATCAAAGAGAAATCAGGTAGCAAATTTGCAGTTGTAAAAGCGCAAATTCATGCAGGTGGAAGAGGTAAGGGATCAGTTAAAGAAACTGGCATCAATGGCGTTAAAGTTGGAAAGAGTTCAGAAGATATTCAAGAATATGCTCAAAAAATTTTGGGTGGAACGCTTGTTACCATTCAAACGGGACCATCCGGTAAAGTAGTGAATAAAATACTAGTAGCACAAGACATGTACTACGATGGACCAACAGAAAGAAAAGAATTCTATTTATCCATTTTGTTAGACAGGTCAAAGGGACAAAATGTAATCATGTATAGCACAGAAGGTGGTATGAACATTGAAGATGTGGCGCATGATACACCTGAAAAAATACACAGAGAATTGGTTCACCCTTCAGGTGGATTACTTCCTTTCCAGGCAAGGAAAATTGCTTTCAATTTGGGGTTGTCTGGTGATGCTTTCAAAAACATGGTAAAATTTGTTACCAATCTTTATAATGCATACGTTGGTCTTGATTGCTCTATGCTTGAGATCAATCCATTGTTCAAAGCAGCTGATGATAAAATCATTGCAGTCGACTGCAAAATGAATTTGGATGAAAACGCTTTAGGCAGACATCCAGATTTAGCTGCTATGCGTGACCTTACTGAAGAGGATCCAACTGAAGTTGAAGCTGGAAAATACAACTTAAACTTTGTAAAGCTCGATGGAAACGTAGGATGCATGGTAAACGGCGCTGGTTTGGCCATGGCAACGATGGATATGATCAAGTTAAGTGGTGGCGAGCCTGCTAACTTCCTAGATGTTGGTGGAACTGCAAATGCACAAACAGTAGAAGCTGGATTTAAAATCATCATGCAAGATCCAAATGTAAAAGCAATTCTCATTAACATTTTTGGTGGCATTGTACGATGCGACAGAGTAGCTGCTGGTGTAATTGAAGCTTACAAAAATCTGGGCAATATCAACATCCCTATTATTGTTAGATTACAGGGCACCAATGCAGTAGAAGCCAAAAAATTAATTGATGAAAGTGGATTAAAAGTTCAAAGTGCTATTCTTTTAAGTGAAGCTGCTGATTTAGTTAAAAAAGCTGTAGCTTAATTGATAGAAACTTTCACTTCTTGATATCACCATATAAATTATTGCTTGTTCTTTTTCTAATTGCACCTTCATTACTACTGGCGCAAAGAAAAAATCTTGATTTCAGATACAATATCAAAAAGGCTAGTGCTCCTATTTTGGTTGATGGAGTTATTGAAGACGCTTGGCTAGATACTGAGACAGCTACTGATTTCAATATGGTGCTTCCCATGGATACCAGCAAAGCCATGGTGAAGACTGAAGTCAAGATGTCATACGACAATAACCATCTCTATATTATTGCTATCTGTTATTTCAAAGAGGATCAACCTTATATGGTTGAATCACTTAAAAGGGATTTTAACTTTGGAAAGAACGATAATTTCCTCCTGTTTATGGACCCCTTTGATGATCAGATCAATGGGTTTACCTTCGGATCCAATGCAGCAGGTGCTCAATGGGATGGACTACTTTTTGACGGAGGAAAGGCGGATTTGAATTGGGATAATAAATGGACATCCCACGTGAAAACCTACAAAGACAAATGGATATGGGAAGCATCCATTCCATTTAAAACAATCAGGTATAAAAATGGGATTACCACCTGGGGGATTAATTTCAGCAGACTGGATATTTCTGTTGCTGAAAAATCTAGCTGGGCACCTGTACCCCGTCAGTTTCCAACTGCCTCACTTGCTTATACGGGTCAGTTGATATGGGACCAACCCCCACCAAAAGCAGGAACAAATGTTTCAATCATTCCTTATGTACTGGGAGGAATTTCCAAAAACCATCTTGCCGGAACACCAGCATCAACAAAACAACAAGTTGGACTTGAAGCAAAAGTAGCTGTCACTTCTTCGCTCAATCTAGACCTTACTGTTAATCCCGACTTCTCACAGGTAGAAGTTGACCGACAAGTTACCAATCTGGATCGCTTTGAACTTTTTTTTCCTGAAAGAAGGCAATTTTTTCTGGAAAATGGAGACCAGGTAAACAACTTTGGATACAACAACATAAGACCATTTTTTTCAAGAAGAATTGGTTTAAACGCCCCTATTCAATTTGGTGCGCGACTGAGCGGAAAATTAAACAAGGATTGGCGAATCGGTTTTATGAATATGCAGACCGACAGGGTACTTGATACAAAAACAGCTTCTCAAAACTATACCGTTTTTGCGTTGCAAAGAAGGGTGTTTTCAAGATCAAATATTGGACTCATTTTTGTTAACCGCGATCAGGTACTGAGACCAGATGAAAAAGATGCTTCCTATTTTACAAATCCCTACAACAGAAATATTGGAGTTGAATATAATCTTGCTTCAGCAAATAATCATTGGACAGGCAAAGCAATTTTACTAAAATCATTTTCAAAACAAACCTCAAGCGAAGATTGGGTGCATGCAGCCAACCTTCAATATGCTACAAGAAAATGGTTGATTTCATGGCAACAGGAATATGTTGGAAAGAATTATACTGCAGATGTGGGATTTGTTCCTCGCAAAGATTATTTCCGATTGGCGCCGGGTATAACCCGATTATTCTTTGTTAAGAATCCGAAAATCGCATCACATTCACTTAAACTGGAATCATTTAATTTCTTCGATAAAAATTTCAACTTCACTGAAAACACCACTTATCTCGCCTATACTTTATCACTCAGAGATCAGTCCACTTTTACACAATGGATCGCACGAGACAACATTTTATTACTGCAACCATTTGATCCAACAAATTTTGGAAAGGACACATTGGGAAGAGGAACCAAGCACCAATGGAGTGCAATTGGCACAACCTATAACTCTAAACCTCAACAACTATTCACCTATAGCATTTCAACCAGATTTGGCGGTTATTACAACAATGGCAAAAGGAGTTTTATCAGTGCTGAAATTGGATACCGTTATCAGCCTTATGTGAGCTTAACCATGGCCGCTAGTATGAATCATATTTCTTTACCAAGCCCATGGAATCAAACGACATTCTGGTTAGTTGGACCAAGACTGGATATTACATTCACGAATAATTTGTTCCTTACCACCTTTGCTCAATACAACAATCAGCAAAACAACATCAATATCAACTCAAGATTACAATGGCGTTATAAGCCAGCATCCGACTTATTCATCGTTTATACTGATAACTACTTCCCCGCCCCATTTAATGTTAAAAACAGGGCTGTTGTATTGAAGTTCAATTATTGGTGGAACTTGTAATTTTAAATTACATTTTTTTAGCGTCCTCAATAAATTTGGCCAACCCAAGATCAGTTAATGGATGCTTCAGCAAACCAAGAATTGAATCTAATGGGCAAGTACAAATATCAGCACCAGCTTCAGCAGAACGAACAATATGAAGTGGATTTCTGATGGATGCTGCAAGAATTTCAGTCTTGAAACCTTGAACCTGATAAATATGGGCGATTTGAGCAATCAATTCAATACCATCCCAGCTGCTATCATCTATTCTTCCAATAAAAGGTGAAACATAAGCAGCGCCAGCTTTAGCAGCAAGTATCGCTTGACCCGCAGAAAATATTAAAGTACAATTGGTACGGATGCCATGATCGGTAAACCATTTAATTGCCTTGATACCATCTTTTATCATTGGCACTTTAACCACAATATTTGGATGAATTTCAGATAAAGCTTTACCTTCTTTAACCATTGACTCAAAATCAGTCGACAATACCTCTGCACTCACATCACCATCAACAATAGCACATATATCAGCATAATGTTTAAGAATATTATCATTTCCTTTTATACCTTCTTTTGCCATCAACGAGGGATTGGTGGTAACTCCGTCAAGGATTCCAAGATCAGCTGCTTCTTTAATGTGTGCGAGATTGGCGGTATCAATAAAAAATTTCATGTGATTGAATTTGAGGCAGCAAGGTAATTAAAAGAGAAGAAAAGGAATTACCGAATTATTCACATAAAAAATGGCAGGTTGCTTACATCGCACCGCTCAACCGCCTACCCTTGCTACCTTCCGGTCCTGGGGGAGTTCAGCAGGAGCTGGTCGTGTAAGACCTGCCGGCGCAAAGATAATAGAAATTAACGAAGAGAAGAATTGAATTGGCTGCTAATTTGTCGGACTGCTACAAGTTCATCATAACGTCCTCCCAATGGTCTATAGTAAACTAAAATCAAATACTGGTTTTCTGTCTCCCATGCATTTTGTTCTGTAAGGGTTTCATCAAATAATTCTTTTCCTGCAAAATATTTATTCAGGCTATACTGATAATCATAATAGCCTTGTTTTAAAAAAAGTGTAGTCTCATAAATACCCTTTTCAGCATTAAAAACCATTTTCGCGTCAGGATCTTTACCATAATTTGTCATTTCACCCATGATCACAAGTTCTGCATCTGGATAAACCATTGAACCAGGAGGCTTGAACCTAAAATGCACTTTAGCATAATCCGCATTCCAAAAAGGATTTATATTCTCAATTGTTTCATTGATAAACAAACCATTTAAATCACGGTAATAAAAATACTGGCGAGGTAGTCTTGGTACATCTTCTTTCACAAAAAGCTCAAAACCTTTATCTGTATTTTCCTGCCGCTGCACTCTATCCCCCAGCAGCCTGAAACTGCGGAGATTCAACCACCTGTACTCTTTACCTGCAGGCATTGTCATTTCAGTCTCATTGCTGAATTGAAGCTGATCCTGGCGAATAAATGTCGGGTTGTTTAAAAACAATGAATTATCCCAGCGCAAATTTTGAAGTACCCTGATTTTTATTTGTTGTTGAGGATAACGCACATCAAAATTTCTTGTATCCAGTTGAAATTGCAAACGATGATGGGTTAAAAACAATTGCTGATTACTGGGTTGTAAAACCTGAGCAGACATAGAAAGTTTCGCATCAACTACTAAAAAACGCTTTGTAAATACCAGCTTACTGGTATCCCCATTTACAAAAACTTTGAGCATGTAATTACCCGATTTGGTAGGCTGTAAATTGCGATCAGGGAAACTTGCCTGATAATGCGTGTAACGGGTTAATGCTATTGCTGAATTACGGTAAGTAGAAATTCTAACTTGTGTAAATCCTTTGGCAAAATCAAAATAACTCATTTGCGCGGGCTTCCAATCGGCATTACAGAGAACAATTGAATAGAAATAGTTCTTAACACCCCCCTCCATATCATCAAAATGCAGCTCTAGTAGATCGCTAGAATTTAAAGATATAACGGGATATGAGAGCTGATCACCAAATTTTGTAAGTTTAACAGATTTAATAGCTTGATTGTAAATCATATCTGGTTCTCTTTGTGCAAAGAGTTCTGATACAAAAAGGCCTAAGAAAAGTAAAAAGAAAATAAGCTTATTCATTTCAAGTAATGATTACCGAAATTAATCAAATATTGATTTGTAATTTTACCCAACAAGAAATCTAGTTGAACCTTCCTGTATATATAGCTAAAAATCTGATCAAGGGGAATAAAAAAGCATTTTCCACCTTCATTTTGCGCGTATCCATACTTGCAACCACGATTAGTGTTGCTGCAATGATAATAGCCCTTTCATTTATCAATGGATTTCAGCAAGTAGTAGCTGAAAAGATATTTCATTTTTGGGGACATATCAGGGTACAGCACTACGAACCTCTTAAGTCCACTATAGCAGAAGCATCCCCTATTTACCGCGTAGATTCAGTTGAAAATAATCTAAGGAAAAATAAATCAATTAAATCATTTGCACCTTATGCAAATAAATCTGCAATCTTAAAAAATGGAGGATTGATTGAGGGTGTTTTGGTAAAAGGTATAGATCCTTCCTATCCACTGCAGAAAATTGACCGATTTCTTGTTAAAGGAAAATGGCCTTCTTTAATACAAGATGATACCAGCAACGAAATAGCACTTTCTTCATTTACTGCAAATCAATTGAACATCGATGTTGGAGCATCGATTCTCATTTACTTTATACAAGAAAATGGGGAACTTCCAAAAACACGAAAACTTACCATCAGTGGAATATTTAAAACAGGCATAGATGTATACGATAAAGTGTATGCGATTGGTAATTTGTCGATGATTCAAAAATTAAATGATTGGGATTCAAGTACAGTTGGAGGCTACGAAATTGATCTATTTGATGTACAGCAGATGGAAAACAAGGCTGAAGAAATTTACAATCAACTTCCTTCAGGATGGAATGCCATTTCCCTCAAACAACTTTCGCCAGAAATTTTCGACTGGCTGGAACTGCAAAATACCAATAAAGCAATCTTGATCATTGTTATGATTGTCATTGCAGTCATTAACCTTATCACTTGTTTATTGATTTTAATACTAGAACGTACAAATATGATTGCCATGCTCAAGGCAATGGGAGCAAAAGAAAATGCCATTCAGCAAATATTCATTTATTATGGAGCCTGGATTTCATTCAGAGGTATTGGGTATGGTACAATTTTGGGGCTTGGTATTTGTTATTTGCAGCAATACACCAAATTCATCAAATTAAATGAAGAAGCATATTATATTGATGCTGCTCCTGTTGCCGTTGATTATACACAAGTATTTTTAATTGCATTGGCTACACTTGCTCTTTCTATGCTGATTCTAGTATTGCCATCCATCATCAGCAGAAAAATAAACCCCTCTAAAGCCTTGCAGTTCAGGTAACCTATTTTAGCATCCAAGATAAAATAATTGAGGTTGCAATAGCCGCATTTAATGATTCGGCCTTCCCTTTTTGGGGTATGGTAATTTTTTCAGTAGCGAAATTCATTACTGTTTCAGAAATACCATTTGCTTCATTACCAATGACAAGTAAAGAAGGTAGCTGAAAACTGACTTCATACATAGAATTCCCCCCCAATACGGCTGCATATACAGGCAGAGTATTTTGCATTGATAGAAAAGCACTTAAATCAGTATATCCAATATTAACCCTAAGTAAGCTTCCTTTTGCAGATTGGACTGTTTTATGATTAAATGCATTAACTGTATCAGACGAACAAACAATATTTTCAACTCCAAACCAATCACAGGTCCTAATGATGGTCCCAAGATTCCCAGGATCCTGCAACTGATCCAAAACTACAGTCAATCCATTTTTCACCATCCCAACTTCCATTTGCTGAGGCAACTTAACCAAAGCCAATACTTCATTGGGGGTTTTCAACTGTGATATCCTGTTTAACATCTTCTCTTCTATTACAGAAACAGGACATTGAAAAGTCCGATCCTGAGTTAAACGATCTATCCATGGTTGGGTTCCATACAGGTGAATAATTTTTTCAGGATACTCAACAAGAAGCTCCTCTACCATTTTTACACCTTCAACAACAAAAAGCCCCTCTTCTTCCCTGAATTTTTTATGGGCTAAACTTTGAATATATTTGACATCTGATTTAGAGATCAAAGCTTTACATTTTTAAGATTAAACGATTTGCACAAAACTATTTCACATAGAACAGCTGTACTTTTTGTATTTCTTCTATCGGTTGTTTCGTGCACAGTAGTTAGAAAATATCCCAAAAACACCCCATTCCATTTCGAAAATAACATAAAAATCGTTGGAGAGGAGAATAAAGAGAAATTGTCTTCTATCAAAGCCAATCTTATCGCACAGATAGAAGATAGTGCCCAAATAAGGGTGGCGTCAAAAATTCCCTGGCCTTCATTTCCATGGTTCATTCCCTCTTCAGTAATGGAATATCCCACTGTTTACAATGCCCAACCCATTGAGCAGTCAATAGTGAATATGAGGAATATGTTGAGCAGCCTGGGGTACAGAAAAAGTGAAATACGATATGATACCACAGTACAGGTAAAAAAAGAACAGCAAAGAGTGAAAGTCAATTTTCTGGTCAACACAGGCCCTTTGTACAAAATTGACACCGTCATCTATTTATTTTCAGATAGCGTATTACAATCTATTGTATCTGCTTCATCAAAAAAATCTCTGCTATCTGAACATGCCCCATTCAGCTATGAAAGAATTGATCAGGAGATCAATAGAATAACTGACCTCTACCAAAACAATGGATATGTAAAAATTTCTAAAGAAGATATTATTGCTGAAGTCGATACAGTTAATACAGCATTACTAAACGGGAAAGAGAACCCATTTCAATTCTCATCAACTTTAGCAGAAGCGCAATCAAAGGAAAAACAATCTGCTGTAAAACTTTATTTCAGACTCAGGGCAAACAGAGATAGTACGCATGTGCAGCAATATACAATTGGCAGATTAACCATATACTCAGATCTTAAATCTGAGGATAGAGATACTACAATTAAATTGAATGAATCGGATACATCAAAAATCACCATACATTCTTTGTATAACACCTTTAATACAAATTTTATAAAGGACAATATTCAATTACAGCCTGGCAGTTTGTATAAACGAGAAGACTACAATAAAACCCTGAACAATTTCAACAAGTTAGGGACCTGGCAGAGCATTAATATGATTTCAGAAACGAATGATAAAGAGAAAAAAATCGACTACGTTTTAAAATTACAGCCAGCAAAACGTCAGTATTTTAGTATTGACCTTGAGGGCAGCAGTATTCTCAATACATCTCAATTGGTTCAGGTGGGGAGCGGCAGGGTTGGTATAGCCAACAACTTTACACTCAGGAACAGAAATATTGGTAAACGAGGTATTCAGCTGGAAAACAGTTTGCGAACCGGAATCGAGTTCAACAATTTTCAGAAAATACTGTCGGGTGAAATCACACTTACCAACCGACTCACTTTTCCACGAATGGTGGCACCAGTTAGCGATAAATTCAAAACTAAATTTCAGCAAGCCAAAACAGTTTTCTCTGCTGATATCTCTTATATTGATCGTTTCCGCTTCTTCAGGCTCAATACATTCAACACATTTGTAGGATACGAATGGAAACCCAATTCACATACCACCTGGCAATTCAAACCTTTAAACCTTGAATTCACTCAATTCAGACCTGATAGTTTATTTATTGAATCTATCAAAAATTTTCCATTGTTGTTATATACCTACAACAATGGACTGATCATAGGGATGAATGCTTTGTACAATAAGAATTTAACACCAAACAGTACAAAAAACTTAAGCCTTTTAAAAATTTATGCAGAAGAAAGTGGCTTGGTCACAGGTGCTTTATTTTATGAACAAACCAGAAACGGAAAATACCTCAGCAACTTATACCGTTTTGTGAAACTCGATGCAGAATTTAAACATATTGCCAATCTCAAAAAGAGCAGCTTACACTTCAGAGCATTTGCAGGAATTGGACTAGCACTTTCTACTGCTTCTAGAAGAGGACAAGTAACCTTACCTTTTTTCAAAAGCTATATGGCTGGTGGTCCAAATAGCATGAGGGGTTGGGCACTGAGAAAACTAGGTATTGGTTCAAATATTTTCTATGATACAGTTGCCGCAGGAACCTTTAATGATAAATATGCTGACATGCAGCTGGAAGCAAATCTGGAATACCGTTTCAACCTCTTTCAATTCTATGGCTTTTGGATGAGAGGTGCTGTATTTACTGATGTTGGAAACATTTGGTTCAGAAATGATTTGGATGGTACTTTAAAAAATGCAGGATTTAAATTCAATAGATTGGGTAGAGACTTAGCAATTGCAAGTGGATTTGGTGCACGTGTGGACTTTAACTATTTCCTTTTAAGATTTGATCTTGGGTTTCCAATTAAAGATCCCCGGTATGGACCTTCTAACTTGGGCAATAGCAATGTTGAACGTTTTTATTCACCCAGGCCTGGAGGATGGTTTGTTGACAACCATTGGTCAAAGCCAGTTTTTCAATTTGCTATTGGCTATCCATTCTAAGCATTTGATTTGAAGAGCAATTGATCCAATTTTTCTACCATTGTGTAGGTAGCAGGACAATACTCAATATTTTGTTTGTGCACGTGTAAGTAATCCACCATTTTCTTTTTTGCTAAATGTGGGAATCCACTACAATCGGCTGGACGGATTTCATATATCTTACACATATTGGTTTTGAGGTCTAAAAACTGACAAGGATTGATTTTATTCGTCCAGTCCTCGTTCTTGTCTTTAACCAACCACTGATCTCGAAACTCCTTAGGAGTTTGTCCAAAATGTGGTGCAATTCTTTTAACATCTTCCATTGTAAATGTTGGCGTCATCACTTTGCAGCAATTGGCACAAGTCAAGCAGCCTACTTCCTTCCACACCTCTTGATCTATTTTTTTTGCAAGTTGATCCAATCCACGTGGAGGTTTTCTTTCAATCTTGGTCAAAACCATTCTTAATCTCCTTTTGTTCTTGTCGACTTTCTTCTTGAAACTTTTAAGATTTATTCTCTCCATTATATACAATAAATAACTTGAATTATCACTAATTTGAGTTACGAATTTAACGGAATAAATCATTCATAACAGAATGAGTTGAAAATAAACATGCATGTGGGAACCCTATAAAAAAGGCTTTTTGATGTATCTCCAATTGGAGAAATCGGTTTCCCCTAATACTATTGAGGCCTATACACTTGATTTAGATAAATTGATTCAATTTCTTCAGTTCAAGGAATTGAAATATGGACCAAATGACATCAATTTAGTACTACTACAAGAATACATCAAATGGATTGCTGAATTAGGAATGAGTGAACGCTCGCAAGCCAGAATTATATCAGGCATAAAAGCATTTTACAAATATTGTGTGCAAGAGCAAATCGTTCAACAGGATCCTACTGAATTGCTTGTAGCACCAAAACTGAAGAAAAAACTACCTGATACACTAACATTTGAAGAAATAGAACTACTGATTGCACAAATTGATCTGAGCAAGCCAGAAGGCACAAGAAACAAAGCTATGCTTGAGACCTTATACAGTTGTGGTTTACGCGTTTCCGAGCTCATCAACATCAGACGTTCACACCTTTACTTGGATATTGGATTCATTAGGGTAATTGGAAAAGGCGATAAAGAAAGACTGATACCAATTGGTGCTGAAGCCATTAAACATCTTCAAATTTACTTACAGGAAATACGATCTAAAATGAACGAAAAGAAGGGCAATGAAGACATTGCTTTTCTGAACAGAAGAGGTGGAAAGTTATCAAGGACAATGGTTTTTTACATCATAAAAGACCTTACTATTCAAGCAGATCTCAAAAAAAATATATCTCCACATACTTTCCGGCATTCTTTTGCCACACATTTGGTAGAAGGTGGTGCAGACCTCAGAGCAGTACAGGAAATGCTTGGTCATGAAAGCATTACTACAACAGAGATATACACCCATCTGGATAGAAATTTTTTAAGAGATACCCTAAACAGATACCATCCAGGATTCAAAAACAAATAACTTCGCAATTCGAAATACAAAAAGTATGAATACATCAACGTTGAGTCTATTAAGAAAAGTAGGAATTGCAGAAGGTCTATCCTTCCTCATTCTTCTGCTAATTGCAATGCCCTTGAAATATTTCATGGGTATGCCAATGGCAGTCAAAATAACAGGATCAGCTCATGGAGCGCTTTTTGTACTTTATATTGGATTGGCCTATTATGCAAAAGAGGTTTATCAATGGCCATTCAAGAAATTTATCATGGCCTTTTGGGCAGCCTGGCTTCCATTAGGTACTTTTTTCTTTGACGCCAGACTCAAAAAAGACCAGGAAATTTTATCTAAGAAATAATTCAATCCATTTACAGACTACAAAAAACATAAAAATGAAAAAAATTGTACTCGGTCTTGCAACATTGGCAATGATCAGCTTCACTCAGGCGCAGGGATTAAAAACACCTTCTGCTTCTACATCTCAATCAGTTAAACAGGAATTTGGGCTTGGCAGTATTGAACTTTCTTACTCAAGACCCAATACTAAAGGTAGAACCATTTTTGGCGATTTAGTCCCTTTTGGTGCTGTTTGGCGTACAGGTGCCAACAATGCCACAACACTTGCTTTTTCTGAAGAAGTAATTATTGGCGGCAAAAAAATACCTGCCGGTAAATATGGTTTATTGTCAATTCCAGGAGCAGCTGAGTGGACCCTCATCATTACAAAACAGCTCGATGTAACATCTCCTTCCGCATATAAGCAGGATATGGATGTTGTTAGGGTAACTGTTCCAACAGTCGCGCTCCCCTTCTCAATTGAGTCATTTATGATTCTTTTCGACAAAGTAACCAGCACCTCACTAGAGTTGATGATTGTATGGGAACAGACTTCAGTTAGTCTTCCAATTAAAGTCGACATTGAAACTAAGATCATGGCTCAGATTGATAATCTGATGAATGCCGATAACAGACCTTATTTCAATGCCGCAATGTATTACCTGGACAACAACAAAGATTTGAACAAAGCAGCTGAATGGCTTGAAAAAGCTACAGCACAATCCCCAAATGCCTACTGGGTATGGTACCAAAAAGCAAGATGTCTTGCTCTATTAGGCAAGAAATCTGAAGCAATGACAGCTTCAAAGAAATCATTGGAACTGGCAATTGCAGGTAAAAATCCAGATTATGTAACACTGAATGAAAAACTTCAGTCAAGCTTAAAATAAATTCAACCGTATAATTTACGAACGCTCACTCTAATCGAGTGGGCGTTTTTATTTGGCCATATACGTAATCCAATGTTGCTGAAGCTGAAAACTTGAAACGTTCAAAATCTCACCTGTTTGAGCAAATCGTACACTTGTATTTTCTAAGTCGAGATTTGAGGGCACAATCAAAATATCATTGGCAAAATCAATACCACCCCTTCCCCACCATTTGTAAACTGCTTCTTTAATTGTCCAATATAAAGTCAGCCTGGATATTTTCTCGATTTCTGACAATGCCGTTAATGATGATCTTTCTTTATGATTTAAAAACTTATGCTCAATTTTTAAAACACGTTTATCAATTTTTTCAGCATCTATACCCACACCACTTAAATCACTGATTATGGCTGCTGCCAAATCAGTTGTATGCGTTATATTGAACTGCAAATCATGAGCTGGAAGAAAAGGCTTTCCTCCTTCATGCGCAATTATTGCTTCAATTGGAAAATCTTGATTGAGCTGTTTTAGCAGAAATCTAGTCGCAAGTTGTTGTAACCTTCTTCCAGGATGCGATGCAGGTGATGTATATTGAATAGCATTTTCAAAAAAACTGGCTTGTTCTTCAATTTTCCATACTGCTAACTTAAATGCAGCTGTTTCATTTAACATCAACAATCCCATTGTGTAAAGTTAAGGGAATGACCAAATCTTGCCCTTGTTCACAGTTTGTTGAAAAAAAATATTTCACAACTAACAAGCTATGACGAATTTACATCCGCAAAATACATGTGATGATTTTATCTGATAAACGCATTCTGGAAGAAATGGAAAAAGGGAGTATAAAAATCACTCCATTCGATAAATCTTGTTTGGGTAGCAACTCCTATGATGTGCATTTGGGAAAATGTCTAGCTACTTACAAAAACCATATCCTGGATGCCAAAGAACACAATCAAATTGAATATTTCGACATCCCGGATGAAGGATTTGTTCTTTACCCGCATATCTTTTATTTGGGTGTAACACTAGAATATACTGAAACGCATGAACATGTACCTTTCCTGGAAGGTAAATCCTCTACCGGCAGATTGGGTATTGATATTCATGCAACTGCAGGCAAAGGTGATGTGGGTTTTTGTGGCAACTGGACACTGGAAATTTCCGTAAAGCAGCCTGTAAGAATTTATCATGGTATGCCAATTGGACAGTTGATATATTTCCCTGTCGAAGGTGAAATTGAAGTAAAGTATAACCAGAAGTCAAATGCCAAGTACAGTGGACAACCTGATCGTCCAATTGAAAGCATGATGTGGAAAAACAAATTTTAAACACAAATACCCCTAACCAATCTCCGGATATTTCCTATAGAAGTTTCCTGGTTGTTATTCGTTATCCCAAGCTGTTTTCGTTTTTTGGGTTTTTATCGATGGCTCTATTTCACCTGCCCTTGGCTATGAACAAGGATATTGCTTTTTATAAATTGATGGGAACGGGTAAAAATGGAAGTTTTGATATCTGGCCAGACTTATCGCAATGGTCGGTGATGGTTTTCTACAGAAAAGACAACTATTCGACAACTGACTTTCAAAAGATTACCCATAAATTACTTGGGGGATTTATTTTAACCTGGCTAAAGTTATTTAGAGCAAATACCAGATTTTTTCACCTGGAACCCTATGCAGGTCATGGTACCTGGGACAAGCGAAGTTTCATTACACAACGAAAAACACCAGAAGAGCCTGTCGGGAAAATAGCAGTTTTAACTAGAGCAACCATCAGCATTAAAGGCTTAATCCCCTTCTGGAAAGCTGTCCCTTCAACCTCCCTTCATCTGAATCAACAACCAGGATTCGTCTATTCCATCGGAGTTGGAGAAGTCCCCTTGATCAAACAAGCCACATTTAGTATTTGGGAATCAGAGGCTGAAATGAAATCCTATGCCTACAAGATGAGGGCCCACCAGGAAGTAATAAAAAGAACAAGGTCAGAAAAATGGTATGCCGAGGAAATGTTTTTACGTTTCAAGTTATTGGAAGAATATTCGAATCAAAAAAGTCTCTCGTAAATGAAAATTCTACTTACAGGCTGCAATGGTATGCTGGGTTCCAGTTTGTCTGAAAAGCTGTCAAGCACTAATCATACAACTTTGGCTACCGGCCAAACAACATGCAGACTTCCTTCCCATTTTTTCCATGATCATTTCATCTACCATAGTCTAGATATAACCAACTCCGAAAAGACTTCTAAATTAATTCATTCATTCAAACCAGATCTCATCATTCATGGTGCTGCAATAACGCAAGTAGATGATTGTGAGTATAATAAAAGTTTTTGCTATAGTGTTAATGTAGATGGAACCAATAATTTAATTGCTGCAGCAAAAGAGATAAATGCAAGATTTTGCCTGATTTCAACAGACTTTGTTTTTAGTGGAGAAGAAGGGCCATATAGTGAACCAGACCTAACAGGACCTGTCAATTATTATGGAGAGACTAAAGTACTGGCAGAGCAGCAGGTTATGTCCTCTGGGCTTAATTGGAGCATTGTAAGGACAATTCTATTGTATGGAAAAGCAGATCCCTGTAAAAGATCAAACTTCATTTATTGGGTTAAAAACAACCTGGAAGCTGGAGTAAAAATTAAGGTTGTCAATGATCAGATTCGGACCCCCACTTTTATTCCTGATCTGGTGGAAGGCATTTCTCTTATTGCAGAAAAAGGCGCCAGAGGTATTTTTCATATTTCAGGAAATGATATTATGACTCCTTATCAAATGGCTCTTGAGGTAGCTGATTTTTTAAAGCTGGACAAAAATCTCTTGGAACCAGTGGACGCTTCTACTTTTACACAAATTGGAAAGAGGCCACAAAAAACTGGATTCAAAATTGAAAAGGCAATTGAGGAATTGGGATATCAACCAACTTCATTTAAAAATGCCCTGTCGCTGATTTTCTAAACCCTTGAAAATCATACTCTTTACAATGTGGAAAAGACTTCTCAAATCATGGCCCGATTTACACTTCATATAACATTAAATTATTAAATTTGCGACCGCCGCCCTATGGAATTCCTCAACGAAAGATTGCACATTATTAACCAGACCAACAACCCCCTATGCCAAAAAAAGTAACAAAAATTGGTGTAATGACCTCGGGTGGAGATGCCCCTGGCATGAATGCCTGCATTAGAGCCGTTGTAAGAACAGGAATCTTTCACAATCTTGAAGTTTATGGGATTACCAGAGGGTATTCAGGGCTGATTGACAATGATATCCAGAAAATGGATTCCAGAAGTGTTGCCAACATCATTCAAAGAGGTGGCACCATTTTAAAAACAGCAAGATGTAAAGAATTTCTTACGCCAGAAGGAAGAAAGAAGGCTTACAATAACCTCAAGAAACTTGGCATCAACGGATTGGTAATCATTGGAGGTGATGGATCTTTTAAAGGTGCGCAAATTTTCTCTAACGAATTTGATATCCCCTGCATTGGAATTCCGGGAACTATTGATAAAGATATTGCAGGTACTGATTTTACAATTGGTTTTGACACAGCAGTCAATACTGCGATTGAAGCAATAGATAAGATAAGAGATACTGCAGATGCACACGATAGGTTGTTTATTGTAGAAGTCATGGGTAGAGATGCAGGATATATCGCCTTGCACTCTGGAATTGGAACAGGAGCTGAACACATTTTGATTCCTGAACGCAAAACCGATGTTGAAGCCGTTTTGGCTTCACTTCAGGAAAAAGAAAAAAGAAAAAAACTGGTCAATATCGTAGTCGTTGCCGAAGGAGATGATTTTGGAGGAGGAACGGATTTGGCAAATTTGATTAAAGAAAGAATTCCAAATTTTGATATTCGAGTAGCAATTCTTGGTCATATTCAACGAGGTGGGTCTCCTAGCAGTATGGACAGGTTAATCGCAAGTAGAATGGGATATTCTGCAGTTGAATGTCTTATAGAAGGCAGGTACAACCAAATGGTAGGTATCATGAACAACAAAATGCATTATACACCACTTGACAAAGCCATAAAAGCAAAACAAAAAATCAGTGATGAATGGCTAAAAATTGTAAAAATTTTGGCAAGCTAATTATACCATACAGCAGAGTAAGATCTGCTTTTTTATTTTAACCATAACTTAAAACAATGAGCAATAAAATAGATAAATACCTGCATCAGCAAATGGATAATAATGCTGGACATGAACATGCTATCCACAGAACTAAAATTGTGGCCACTGTTGGACCAGCTTGTGACACCTATGAAAAACTTTTAGAACTGGTAAAAGCTGGTGTAAATGTGTTCAGGTTAAACTTCTCCCATGGTTCACATGAGGATAAGAAAAGAATAATTGAGCATATCAGAAAAATCAATTCAACAGAGCCCTATAATATTGCCATTCTAGGAGATTTACAGGGGCCAAAGCTCAGGGTTGGAGAAATAGAAAATAATGCTTTACACGTGAAGGAAGGTGACATCCTAACCTTAACAAATGAAAAAGTCGTAGGCACAATGGAGAAGATTTATGTCTCCTACCCTAATCTTGCAGGAGATGTAGTGGTAGGCAATACCATTATGATCGACGACGGAAAGATTGAGGTAATGGTTGATGAAATAACACCAACCAATGATGTAAAAGTAAAGGTTAAGCTTGGAGGTATCATTTCATCAAAAAAAGGACTCAATTTACCTGATACAAAAATTTCTCTTCCAGCACTGACTGAAAAAGATTTACATGATCTTGATTTCATCATGAAAGAAAATCTGGATTGGGTTGCCTTATCATTTGTGAGAAGAGTTGCAGACATCATTGGTATCAAGCAAATTTTGCAAGAGAACCAAAGTACTTCTAAGGTTATTGCAAAAATTGAAATGCCAGAAGCATTAGATAACCTTCAGGATATCATTGCTGCTTCACATGGTGTGATGGTTGCTAGAGGCGACTTGGGTGTAGAAGTACCTATTGAAAGAGTGCCCTTGATACAAAGACAAATCATCAGAGAGTGCATGAAGAGAGGAAAGCCTGTTATTGTCGCTACTCAAATGATGGAAAGCATGATTGATAAAGTAAAGCCTAACAGAAGCGAAAGCACAGACGTTGCAAACGCTGTGTTGGAGGGAACAGATGCAGTGATGCTCAGTGGTGAAACTGCAACTGGAAATCATCCCGCTTTGGTGGTTGAAACCATGCGTAAAATTATCATGGAAGCTGAAAGAACTGAGTACCGCTACAACAGAGAGGAAGACATTAGGCCTTTACCTGATTCCGCAACCTATATCAGCGATGCTGTTTGTTTAACTGCTTGCAGACTTGCTGACAGCACAAATGCAGACGCGCTGATAGGAATGACACAAACTGGTTATACAGGATTTGTACTCAGTAGTTATCGCCCAAAATCAAATCTATTCGTCTTTACAAAAGAAAGAAGTCTTGTTAATCAACTCAGCCTAAGCTGGGGAGTTAGGGCTTTCTATTATGATGAAGAAGAGGGATACGATCAAATCATTGCAGATCAAATCAAGATTTTGCAAGAAAGAGGATTTATTAAAAAGGGACAAGTAGTAGTCAATACTGGTAGTACACCAGTAGAACTTCATTTACCAACCAATACCATAAAGGTTTCAGTAGTTGAATGATCAACACCAAGGGCTTAACCATCTATACTGACGGATCTTCCAGAGGCAACCCTGGCAGAGGTGGGTATGGTGCAATCCTCATGTGGAAAGGTGAAGTCAGGGAAATCTCGCAAGGCTATAAGTACACCACCAATAACAGGATGGAGCTTATGTCTGTCCTGGCTGCATTGGAAAATCTTAAGCGACCTGGATTATACATAGAAATTTATTCCGACAGTAAATATGTGGTTCAGGCAGTAATGGAAAAATGGCTGGACAAATGGATTGCAACTGATTTTAAGGGAGGTAAAAAGAATAGCGACCTGTGGAAAAGGTATTATGAATTAGCCAAGCTCCACCAAATAAAATTCATATGGGTTAAAGGACATGCAAGTAACCCTTACAACCAAAGATGTGATGAGTTAGCCACTGCAGCAGCAGATGGAAATAATTTGATAGAAGATACTGGATTTATGCCTTAGCTTTAACCAGCTTACTTACCAATAGATTGTAAGTGCCAAACAAGAATAAACTAAATACTGCGGTTGCAACTAAACTGTTGTTGTAAAAAGGAATACCATCGATATAGGTTTGAATTAAACCACTAAATGTCATTCCTCGTTGGTAGCCACCATTACCTGCCCATGTGATGAAGTTTGAAGTCAGGAAAAACAAAGTAGGTGCTGCAATTACTCCTTTAGCAATAGATGAAATTTTTCCTGGTTGAATATAAAAACCAATGATGGTTAATGAGCCAAACAACAAATAGTTCACCCACATTCCATCATAAAAACCTTTTATTTCAAAGAGACCATTGATGTATAATAACTCATAGATGACATCTGATATCAACAATGAAAGTAATGGCAAAACGAATGATAGTTTTTTATCGGCAATAACTGCACCTCCAAAAATAGCCATGGCAAATTGAGGAGCAAAGCCCCATGGTCTTCCGGGTATTGCCCTATACAATGCTGCGAGAAGGACTAACATGGAAAACGAAAGCAAAGTATATTTATTCAACTTCATAATCAGAATTTGGACAAAAATAGGTATTTATAGCAGTTCAAATCATGATTCACGCAGAACAGTTTTCCTCATGATGTGCATAGCTTCATTCAAACTGGTACAGTTGCAATAAATATTTCAATTGTGGTCTTCGCTTTGATCAATACTTCCTCCATTGGATCAATAAAAACTGATTCCAATCCAGCAGAATGAAACTTGGTAGCGCCCACCCAATCTGCCTCCCCTGTTAAAACAAGTGCAATGGTAGGACCTTTGTAGCTCAACGCTTTCTCTTCACCTGCCCGAATGATCATTTTTTGAATTTGGAAGTCATTTGTATCACAGGGGTAGTCGCAGCAATTACTGTTTAATATTTCCCGTACAATTACAGGATTTGTTATAACAAAAGAAGTTTGAGCTAGTAGTTCCGGGATGTCAATATATTTATTCGTCAATCCTGCCCTTAAGACATTATCAGAATTGGCCATCAATTCTATATTCTGCCCTTCCAGGTAAGCATGTAGAATTCCTGCTCCCTGAAAAATTCCATCTCCTTTTTTCAAGTTGAGGATGTTCATGAGGTAGATGGAAAAAATACCTTTATCGTATTGTCCCTCACTACATAAGTTCAATATGGCTCTGGCTGCCCAGAAATCGGGACTATCTTTTTCCAGCTGACCCGCCTGATACATTGGAACAATTTGTTTGGCCTGAACAGAAATAATCTCATTTACCTTTTCTTGTGGCATTGACAATAAAAACTCAAATAAGCCTTTGATACCTCCACTTTGAAAATGAGGAAGAAATGCGCTCAAGAATGAAAATCGATTTAGTCGCTCTTCTATATCTGCCGAAAACCCATGAAGCAACCAAAAATCACTCAATGCAATCATTACTTCCGGCTTATGATTCTGATCTTTATAATTTCGATTGGGAGCTGACAAAGAAATGCCTTTCTTTTCTTCTTCAGCGAATCCCAGTTTTGCCATTTCTCTGCTAGGATGCACCTGTATGCTGAGCATATCCTTAACATCAAGAATTTTAAGCAAAAAAGGTAACTCATTAAATGCTCTAGTGGTTTCAGGTCCAAGGTGCTTTAATTTATCTGAACCAATAAGATTAAGCAATGTAGTAGAGGCACCATTACCTAAATGCACAACTCCTGGCCCGCCTGGATGTACTCCCAACCAATATTCAGCAAAAGGATTCCCATCAGTATTAAGCTGGTTCAATAACCCAGGAAGAAAAGTTTTTCCTCCCCATGAATAGTGTTGTATTCGCCCTTGTAATCTGTACATTTCACATGTGTTTATGCTAGCTCATGAATATTTTCAAAGTTAAATATTTGATTGCTCATGGCAAGACATAATGAAACTGGAAAACTCGGAGAATTTTTGGCAAGAGAATGGTTTATCAAAAAAGACTATACCATTATTGAAACCAACTGGCGATACGGAAAATGGGAAATTGATATCATAGTCATGAAAGAGGATAAACTTCATTTCATTGAAGTAAAAACAAGAAGAAATAGTAATTATGGCTACCCAGAAGATTTAGTAGACAAAAACAAATTGCGGTATTTTATATCTGCAGGCACGGCCTACATCAGAAAAAACAAAGGTTTCAGATGGATTAGATTTGACATATTAGCCATCACGCTTGATGAATATGATAATCCAAGCTTTTTCCTTATCGAGGATGTATATTTTTAAACTACTTTGATAATAATGCAGCTAATCGAGTTTGTAAATCTTCCCCACGAAGGTTTTTAGCTATGATTATACCATTTGGATCTATCAGGAAGTTTTGAGGAATACTTTGAATTTTATATTGAACAGCAACAGCATTGTTCCAAAACTTTAAATCACTCACTTGCGCCCAGGTTAGATTATCATCTTTAATGGCTTTCAACCAAGGTTCTTTTGCCCTGTCCAGCGATACACCAAAAACAGTAAAGTTCTTATCCTTAAACTTGTTATAAGCATTTACAACATTAGGATTTTCCTGTCGGCAAGGACCACACCAGCTTGCCCAAAAATCAACTAAAACATATTTACCACGAAAAGATGACAACTTCAGATCCTTCCCATTTTGATCCTGTTGAACAAAATCTGGTGCTTCAGTTCCAATTGCTGCAAACTTTGCATCTTCAACAAGCTTCAAAGCGGTCTTTCCAAAATAATTGGCTTTTGCCTGATCGGTCATTTTTGATAAACGTTGTTCCATCACAGCAGGATCATCATTCAATTGCATCATCACCAGCAATACAAAAGGAGCAACTGGAGAGTTTGAATGACTTGAAATAAACTCATCAGTCTTCAAATTAACATCTGCTACTACCTCGTTATATGCTTTACGAATCGAGCCATCAGTATCCTTATCACCACCATTTAGTTTTTGCGCAAAAGCTGAAAGCTTTGCAAAAAGAGGATTAAAGGTTGCGTTGAAGGCTACGAAATCATCATGTGATTTAGATCCTGATACTTTTGCATTTTGAATTGTTTGTAAATCACCTTCAATTGTAATAGCAGAAGCATCTAAAAAAATCATCAATTTTTGTTGAGATCCTTTTACTGTAAGTTGATACAAACCTGGTTCAGCTATTTCCCCTTTGGTTTCAAATTTATCACCGACAGAAATAAAGGTGGCCAATGGTTCTGGATTGACTTCATCATTCTTTAATACCATCTCCGACTTATCCTTCAATCCTTTGAGACTACCCTTCAAACTAAAATTTTGTACTTGTGAAAAGGCCAAAACCGGAAGGGCAAACAATAGTCCAATTAAATATTTCATTTTTGATGTCTTTGTTTTAAAATCGCAATAACCTCTTCTAAAGTATAGCCTTTACTGTTAAGTAAAAGCAAATAATGAAAAAGAAGGTCAGCTGCTTCGTTTAAAAATTTATCCTTGTCGTTGTCTTTAGCTTCAATAATTAATTCAACTGCCTCTTCCCCAACTTTTTGCGCTATTTTATTGATTCCCTTATCAAATAAAGATCTTACATATGAATTGCCCTCCTGAAGGGATTTTCTCGTTTCTATGATTCGTTCTAAATAGTTGAGGAAATTTTCACTTTGATTGACCTCGTTCCAACATGTATCCGAACCTGTATGACAAACAGGTCCAACAGGATTTACTTTGAACAAAATAGTGTCACTATCACAATCCACTGAATATGACACAAGATTCAAAAAGTTCCCACTCTCCTCTCCTTTGGTCCACAACCTTGATTTAGACCTGCTGTAAAAAGTCACTTTTCCTGTTTCCAGGGTTTGATCAAAGGCCATTTGATTCATGTACCCTAACATCAATACTTTCTGCGTCAAGTGATCTTGAATAATAGCCGGAACTAGTCCATCTGCAAACTTATCAAATGCAATTTTCATTGATGTAAAATTAGTGATTTCTAACGGACAGGAATATGCTGGCTGCGTAAATAGGCCTTTAATTCCGGTATTTTGATCTCTCCAAAATGAAAAACACTGGCCGCAAGCGCTGCATCTGCACACCCATTTAAAACATCATAAAAATGCACTGGCAAGCCACCACCACCAGAGGCAATAACTGGAACAGAAACTGCATTCGTAATTTGTTTTGTTATTCCTAATGCAAAACCTTCTTTTGTACCATCATTATCCATTGAAGTAAGTAGAATTTCACCTGCTCCTCTTTTAACAACTTCTGTTGACCAATCAATTGCTTTTGTAACTGTGGCCGTTCTACCACCATTCAAATAAACATACCATTGTCCATCTTCATGTTGCTTTATATCAATTGCAACAACTATACATTGGCTACCAAATTCAGCAGCCAATTGATCAACCAGCTGAGGATTTTTAAAGGCTGCTGTATTGATTGATATTTTATCAGCTCCACAATCCAGTAAATGCCTTACATCTTCAACAGAAGAAATACCCCCTCCCACAGTAAAGGGAATATTGATTTCATGAGCTACTTTTTCTACTAATGCAGTTAGTGTTTTACGTTTTTCATTGGTTGCTGTAATATCCAAAAACACCAATTCATCAGCACCTTGTTGAGCATACAATGATGCTAATGCAACAGGATCACCAGCATCACGCAGATCTACAAAATTTGTGCCTTTTACAGTTCTCCCATCTTTAATATCCAAACAAGGTATTATTCTTTTTGCCAACATAATTGTAGTTGTTATTGGACAAACCTTACAAGGTCTTGTAAAGCTATTTTCCCTTCATAAATTGCTTTTCCCACTATTGCACCTGAACATCCAATCTCCTTTAACTCCTTTAAATCTGTTAAAGACGAAACTCCACCACTGGCAACTAAATTGATGTCAGGAAAAGATTCAATCATTTGTTTGTACAATGCTGTAGCAGGTCCCATGAGTTGACCATCTTTACTAATATCGGTACAAAAAAAATGATTGACTCCCAAATTCATGTATTGCTCTATGAATTCGGATAAATCTATATCTGTACGTTCCAACCAACCAGCAGTCATGATTTTTTGATCTCGCACATCTGCTCCCAGAAAGAACTTCTCAGCTCCAAATATTTCTAACCAACTTTTAAATTCATTAGGCTGCTTGGCAGCAATACTGCCAACAGTTACATATGATACGCCAAGGTCAAGAATTCGTTGTACTTCAGCAATGGTCTTTACGCCTCCCCCAAAATCAATGGATAGATTAGTTTCTGATGCAATTTCCTCAACGATTTTCCAATTTTTAACACTTCCAGATTTTGCACCATCTAAATCAACCAGATGAACTCTTTTAAAACCGAGCTCTTCATATTGTTTGGCCATTTCGAGTGGACTAAATGCATATTCAGTTTTACTGGAATAATCCCCTTCAGTAAGACGAACACATTTCCCTTCAATTATATCGATTGCTGGAATGATTTCCATTATCAAGTTAATTTTAAAAAATTTTCTAAAATTCTCATGCCGACCTCCGCACTTTTTTCAGGATGAAATTGAACACCATAATATTGATTCCGCTGAAGTGCTGAACTATATTCTCCACAATAGGATGTAACAGCTACTGTATGTTCACCCTTATCAGCATAATAGCCATGAACAAAATAACAATAAGCTCCAGATTGAATTCCATCAAACAAAGAAGAATTTAAGTCGGTTATGTTATTCCAACCCATTTGAGGGATTTTTTCATTAGCTGCTGTAGGATTAAACCGCCTAACCCTTTCTTTAAAAATTCCTAAACAATTTGTGTTATTCTCTTCACTGTAAGCACACATCAATTGCATTCCCAGGCAAATTCCTAAAACAGGTTGTTTACAAGAAAGCAGTACCTTATCCAAATTTCTATCTCTGAGATATGCCATAGCAGAACTTGCTTCGCCAACGCCTGGAAAAATTATTCTGTCGGCCGACAACAATGCAGCATGATCATCTGTAAGAACAGCATCGATACCAATACGTTCGAGTGCAATTTGAACAGATCGCACATTTCCAGCATTGTACTTTAAAATAGCAACATTCATAGACTTCAATTAAGCACGGATTTTACAAAATTTGAAGCAGTAACTCCTGCATCTTCAGACCCTGCTAATGATTTTATAAATGCAGAACCAATAATGGCGCCATTGGCATGGGGACTAACAGTTTCAAAAGTTTGTTTATCGTTTATACCAAAACCTACCAAAATTGGATTTTTCAAATTATACGACTTTATCCTGTTCAAATATTTAATCACCTGGTCAAAATCTTTTTCTTTTCCAGTTGTTGATGAAGAAGAAACGGCATATAGGAAACCACTTGAGAGATTATCCAATTGTTTTACACGTGACTCAGGTGTTTCTGGTGTAACTAAAAAAATAAAATCAAGATCATATTTTTTTAAAATTTCTCCATACTTATTTTCAAATTCATATACAGGCAAATCAGGAAGAATTAATCCATCAATTCCAATTGCTGCAGCATTTTGACAAAAACGCTCAAATCCATATTGTAAGACAGGATTCATATAGCCCATCAATACTACTGGTATATGAATTGATTTTCTAAATTCCGATAATTGATGAAATAAATAATCAATTGACATTCCATTATTTAAAGCTACCCCACTGCTTTCTTGTATAACAGGTCCATCTGCCAAAGGATCGCTATAAGGCATGCCAATTTCAATTAGATCTGCACCTCCACTTTGAATACCTTCCATTATAGGAATCGTACTATCTCGCTTAGGGTATCCTGCAGTGAAATAAACATTCAATACTCCTGAAGTTTTACCAGCAAACAACTGTTCTATTCTTTTCATATTAGCACATTAAATACTATCCATGACTTTCATATAAGTTCCAAGATCTTTATCTCCACGCCCACTTAGACAAATCACATTAATATCATCTTTATTAAATTTCATATGATGCAATACTGCAAATGCATGTGCAGTTTCTAAAGCTGGAATTATACCTTCAATTTTAGAAAGTTCAAATGCAGCATCAAGTGCTTCGTCATCGGTGGCGCTTAAAAAGCGCCCACGCCCTGAACTATATAAATGCGCATGCATCGGACCAATGCCTGGATAATCTAACCCTGCAGAGATACTATGAGGTTCAACCACTTGTCCATCTGAAGTTTGCATGACAATACTCTTGCTACCATGCAAAACACCTGTTAAACCCAGTTGAGTAGTAGCAGCACTCATTCCACTGTTAACGCCATGACCAGCAGCCTCAACTGCAACAATCTCTACATCTGGTTCATTCAAAAAATGAAAATAGGCTCCTGCAGCATTGCTTCCACCACCTACGCATGCTATGACTCGAGTAGGAAGTTCTACCCCTTCCTTTTCAAACAATTGAACTTTAATTTCCTGACTGATGACCGACTGAAATCTCGCAACCATATCTGGATATGGATGTGGACCAACTACAGAGCCAATGATATAATGTGTATCAGAAGGATTATTGATCCAATCTCGTATTGCTTCATTGGTAGCATCTTTAAGTGTTTTACTACCGCTTGTAGCAGGTACAACTTTTGCTCCTAACATTTTCATCCTCGCCACATTTGGAGCCTGTCTTTCAATATCCTTCTCTCCCATGTACACTATACACTCTAACCCCTTCAAGGCACAAACAGTTGCTGTTGCTACTCCATGTTGACCAGCACCTGTTTCAGCAATAATTCGTTTTTTCCCTAATCGAATAGCCAACAGGATTTGACCAATTGTATTGTTGATTTTATGCGCACCAGTATGACAAAGATCTTCACGCTTCAAATATATTTTTGTATTGAACTTTTTACTGAGACGCTCGGCGTAGAAGAGTGGAGTTGGTCTTCCTACATAATCCGACAACAATTGCTGGAACTCATCCTGAAAAGCAGGATCATGAAAAATCTCTAAATATGCACTTTTTAATTGTTCTACGTTTTGGTAGAGCATTTCAGGAATATATGCACCCCCAAAATCACCATAATAACCCTCTAGACTAGGTGTGGCAAAATTTTTCATCGCATCATTGATTTAATTAAACTACCATGGAAACTCTTAACCAAATTCATATCTTTCTTTCCTGGCTCTAACTCAAACTTACTGTTTACGTCCACTGCAAAACAATTCTTGTTAAATGCCGCAAAAGAAAAAATTGAGGAGATGTCATTTGGACCAATACCTCCACTTAAAAAAAAGGGTTTTGAAATATTTGCTGAAACAACTACATCCCAATTAAATTGATTACCCGTACCCCCATATTGTTTCCCCATTGCATCAAACAAAAAGTAATCTACAGCATTCTGATAAGGTATGATCTTATAAGATAGCGACTCCTGATCACTCACCCGAAATGCTTTAATTGTCTTCACATGGTTAGAGATTTTTTCACAAAAAACCGGAGACTCCTCACCATGCAACTGCACCATATCCAATCCCCACTCATCAACTATTTGAATAATTTGCTCTTCACCAGCATTTACAAATACCCCAATCTTATGAATCGACAAACCAGCTTTTTTAACTTGATCACTCGTCATTAAATGAGACCCAACAAACCTTGGTGATTTTTCATAAAATATAAATCCTGCATAATCAACTCCAATCTCTTGAAGCTCTTTTAATTGTTCAGCACTTGTTATCCCACAAACTTTGACTTTCATTGATTTAAATTTGTTGAATAAGTTTTTCCAATGCAACTCCTGGTTGATGGGTTTTCATAAAGTACTCTCCTATCAAAAAGACTTCAAATCCATTAGATTTAAATAACCTAATTTGTTCAGGATCGTTGATACCACTTTCAGCAACTTTACAGAATGAATCTGGGATTGCGGCAGCCATTTTTAAGCTTCTCGCTATATCAACATCAAAGGTTTTGAGACTTCGATTGTTGATGCCAACAAAATCAACAGTGCTGCAAATATGCCCAATCTCTTCCTCATCATGTAATTCAAGCAAAACTTCTAAGCCAAGCGACTTCGCCAATTTAGAAAATAATTTTACTTCCTCAACTGAAAGGCATGCTGCAATAAGCAAAATAAGATCAGCACCCAAGGCTTTTGCTTCGTGGACTTGATATTCATCAATAATAAAATCCTTTCTTAGAATAGGAATTGATAAATGGGCTCTTGCATCAGTTAAATCCTGATCAGAACCTCCGAAAAATTCATGATCAGTGAGAATAGAAACTGCAGCAGCACCGGATTTTTGATAGGACGTTGTTACTTGAACAACATCTGCCTGTTCAAATATATTTCCTTTTGAAGGAGACTTCCTTTTGAATTCTGCTATAATAGCAGCAGCATTTGAAGATCTTACTTTCGTTAACAAAGAAAATGTTGAACGGCAATAATCAGATCTCTGCATTAGATTCTCTAATGGATTCTTTTCTTTTTGTTGAGCAATCCATTCTCGCTTCCTTAGAACTATTTTTTCAAGGATATTCATCACTTTGTTTGTAGAGAGATTAATTTATTTAATACACTAAGTGCCTTACCGCTTTTCAAACTTTCCTTTGCTGCGTCAAACGCAGAAGAGTAATCGCTATATCCATCAGTTAACAACAAAGCTAACGCTGAATTTGCAAGAACAACATTTTGTTGAGCAGTTGTGCCTTCCCCTCTTAAAATACGCATGAAAAGTTCTGCTGAAGACTGAACAGTATCCCCACCATATATTTCAGCCTGTGTAATATAGTTTCCTCCCAACTGCAGTGGAGACAGCATTGATTCACCATCACGTGTAATCAGTTTAACATCCGAAGTAAGGGATACTTCATCATATCCATCCATGGAATGCACGATGGCATATTTCCTGTTTTCCTGCTGAAGCAGATAATTATAAAATCTGGAAACTTCAAGATTATACACTCCCACCAATTGATAAGAAGGATCAGAAGGATTAACCATAGGTCCAAGCAAATTGAAGAAAGTACGAATACCTAAATTCTTACGAATAGGCGCTACTGTCTTCAATGCTGGGTGAAATACAGGTGCATGCAGAAAACACATATTGGTTTCATCCAATTCCAGTTTTAATTGATTGGCATCTGACTTAAATTGATAACCTAGCGATTCCATGAGGTTAGAGGCCCCACTGACAGAACTTGCTCCATAACTTCCGTGTTTGGCAACAGGCTGACCAGCGCCTGCAACAATAAAGCAGGATAAGGTAGAAATATTAAAAGTGTTTTTACCATCACCTCCAGTACCAACAATATCCATCACCTTACGCTCTTCAAAATCAATTTTTACACACATTTCAAGTAGTGCCTCACGAAACCCAATCAACTCATCCATTGTAATTGTTCTCATCAAATAAACAGTCATGAAGGCGCTTAATTCATGATCATTGTATATCCCTTTGCCAATATCCAGTAAAACCTGCTTAGCTATAGATTTAGATAAAGACTGATGCTCAAACAAGAAATTCAAAATCTGTTTCATTAGGTTTACATTTTATTATTCACTTTCCCAACCAATTCTCCATCATTTTTCTCCCCAAGGGCGTCAATACACTTTCAGGATGAAATTGTACGCCTTGTACATCATACTGTCGGTGTCTTAATGCCATTATTAAATTAGATTCATCAACAGCAGTCACCTCGATTTCTGCTGGAACAGACTTTTCGTTCAGTACCCAGCTATGGTATCGACCAACCTCAATTTCATGATCTAAGTTTTTAAACCAATCGTTTTGAAAATGTGAAGGTGCAACAGATGGCACCAGTTTTATTTGGTTGCTTACACCATGATAAACACGACTAAGATTAATTAGTTCAGCCCCAAAAACCTCACCAATTGCTTGATGCCCCAAACAGACGCCAAAAATTGACTTTGTTGAAGCATAGTGCTTAATTAGAGGCAATAAAATTCCTGCTTCGCTCGGTATTCCTGGTCCGGGCGACAAGATGATTTTATCAAAAGCTGCAACCTGTTCAAGACTGATTTCATCATTTCTGCACACATCTACAGTTCTATTACTAATTTCTTCTACCATTTGAACAAGGTTGTAGGTAAAAGAATCATAGTTATCAAGTATCAATATTTTATTCACGTAAATGATTTTATTTTCTATTCAATACTGTAGCATAAGCCACTGCCTTTTTCAATGCCCCAAGCTTATTGTTAACTTCCTGTAATTCAAGCTCAGGAACACTTGAAGCAACTATACCAGCACCCGCCTGGTAAAACAATGTATTTCCTTTACTTAAAAAACTTCTGATCATAATCGCTTGATTGGAGTTCCCATCAAAACCAATATATCCAATTGCTCCGCCATAAAAGGATCTTGCGGTTTTTTCATATGTTTCAATCAGTTGCATGGCTTTGTACTTTGGAGCACCGCTTAATGTTCCAGCTGGAAATGTTTTCGCCATCAACAAAAAGGGATTGGCATTTTCTTCTACTTCGCCAGTAACTTCACTTACGAGGTGTATTACATGAGAAAAGTACTTTACTTTTCTATATTGAGTTACACCAACATTTTTACATACCCTACTCAAATCATTTCTAGCTAAATCAACAAGCATTACGTGTTCTGCATTTTCTTTTGGATCAAGCAATAACCGTTCGGCTTCGAGAGCATCTGTAACATCATCTCCTGTCCTTTTAAATGTACCTGCAATAGGATGTACAATAGCTTTCCCGTTGGAAACAATCAGCTGACTTTCTGGTGAGGAGCCCATTAATTTATATTCGCCATAATCAAAATAGAACAAATAAGGAGAAGGGTTAACCATTCTAAGTGCCCTGTAAACATTGAATTCATCCCCTTTGAATTTTTGCTCGAATCTCCTGCTCAATACAATTTGAAAAACATCTCCCCTAAAACAATGGGAAATCCCTTTTCCTACCATAGACAGGTATTCCTCATCAATTAAATTAGATTTTTCATCTCCATCCAATTCAAACGGAAACTGAGGTAAATCTCGACTATATATTAAATTTTCTACAATTTGCTTATTCCCTTCAATTCCATCAACATGATTTTCAATCAAGAACAACTCATCTCTAAAATGATCAATTGCAATTACATATTGATACAGACGATACCTCATTAAAGGAATAGCCTGAGATGAGCTCTCGAAATAATTCTTTTTATCAGATACTTTACTATAGGGTTTTAGAGAAAAAGGAATTGTTTCAAAAAAAGGAATTGCATCATATGCAGTATAACCAAAAAGTCTTTGTGCAAACTTCATCTGCTGATCTGCTTCCTCAACTTCAAATGCCTGCATATATTCCCATAGCAAAGTGGAGACTACATGTTCTGACAGAGATTCACGAACAGGCAATTTTCCTGGCAATTTATATTCAACATAATTTTGATCAAGAATTTCAACACCACCGATTGCATTGATAGCAATAAATGAAAAGCTGTTTTCAGCCGTATGATGATCTGTACTTTCCAGCAAGATGGTATCCCGGAATTTATCTCTCAACCTCAAATAGATACCTACAGGGGTGTACAGATCTGAAGACATTTTCTTAACTGTTGTACTGAGTTTAATTTTCTCCATAATCACTATCAGTTTAAAAAAAAAGCCCCGAATATTCGGGGCTTTAACTATGCTGACAAACAACAAGGTAGCTACCCCAGCGAAGGGATAACATGCCAACCGTTATTTGTATAATTTCTGCTCATTTGATCAAAATTCAAATATTCTTTCAACAATACCAAAAATAATTTTAAGCCTATTTAAGATATCGCTTTATCTCGCGATCAGACTCTCTTTGCTTAATTGTTTCACGTTTATCATGCAATTTTTTACCCCTGCCCAGACCAATTTGAATTTTTGCATAACCACGTTCATTGAAATAGATTTTTAATGGAATAATTGTAAACCCTTTATCCTTTAACTTTTGTATAAGCCTGTTTAATTCCTTTTTTTTCAACAAAAGTTTTCTATCTCTTGTTGGCACATGATTGGCGTAGCTACCAAAAGAATAATGTGAGATATGCAGTCCTTTGATGTATAGCTCACCATGATCCAATAAACAATAACTATCATTGAAGCTGGCACTTCCCGAGCGCAATGCTTTTACCTCTGTACCAGTCAAAACCATACCTGCATCGAACTTTTCTTCGATAAAATACTCGAACGTAGCAGATTTGTTTCTAATCTCCATGATACAAAAATGAGGACAATTGAATTTGCCTGCAAACTAACTTGCAAACAAGCTCAACAATACAGAAAGTCTTTCTTTGAGCATTTTCCTGTTTACAATCATGTCTAAAAACCCATGTTCCATTACGAATTCAGAAGTTTGAAATCCTTCCGGAAGGTCTTTTTTGATTGTTTCTTTAATTACACGTGGACCTGCAAAACCAATCATAGCCCCAGGCTCACCAATATTGATGTCACCTACCATAGCAAATGAAGCGGTAGTACCACCGTATGTAGGATCTGTACAAAGTGAAATATAAGGAATACCAGCAACAGACAACTTGCCAATTTTACCTAGTGTTTTGGGCAATTGCATCAATGAAAATGCACTTTCCATCATTCTGGCACCACCACTTTTACTGATGATCATTAGTGGAATCTTATGCTCTAGACAGTAGTCTGCTGATCTGGCAATTTTTTCTCCCATCACACTTCCTAAGGAACCACCAATAAAATTAAAGTCCATACACGAAACCAATAAAGGTTGTCCCCCTACCATACCCACTGCCGATGAAATGGAGTCATTCAATCCGGTTTTAGCATATGCTTCATCCAGCCTTTTTTTGTATGGTTTCAGGTCGTTGAATCCCAGAAAGTCAATTGATTTAACTTCGGTAAACAACTCTGTATATTCATGTCCATCGAAAAGTATTTCAAAATACTCAGTACTCCCTATTCGATGATGATGATCGCATTTTGGACAAACAGAAAGATTTTCTTTAAGCTCTACAGTTGTACAGGTATACTTACAAGAAGGGCACATGGTCCAAAGGCCATCTGGCACTTCTTTCTTTTCAGCTGTAGAGGTATTAATGCCCTTTTTTCTCCTTTTGAACCAACTATTTGAAGTAGACTCTTGCTCAGGAAAGGAGCCAGACAACTGATTATTAAAATCTTCTTCTCGTTTTAAAGGCATTTTGATGAATTAATGTTCAGATGCAAATATAACTCTTCTTAAATTATCATTTTTTTGCTACCAGAATTACCCGTCTCTCCTCAATTAAAAAAGTTGTGCTTGTTTTTTATCCCCTTCTTGTTCCTGCCAGGCTATCTCAGTACTTTTTGTGTAATCTGTCAGCTTATTACCAATGGCCTTCCATCCCATAATCTCTACAAAATCAGCTACTTTTACCTTAGATGTTCTGCTCTGCGCACCTCTGCCTGATGTAATCACAGCTATAGGCTTCTCATCAGTACTAACAGCCTCCAAATAATTCCCCTCACCCTCTTTGATAAAATTGAATTTAGTATTGAGGGTGGTAGTCTCAATTTTAAATCGTTTTACATTGAATTGCAGTTTTTCGTTATCCAAATAAATAGCTGTTACAATTCTTTTAGGATCGAATTTTTCAATTTTTATCAAAGATTCACTATCAAACCGCTGTGTCAGTTCCGTCGTTGCAATTTGATAACTACCATCCTGATACACCACAAAAATCAAATCCTCAGGTTGAAAGCTCCCAAGATAAGTACCCTTTTCCTCTGTGTTTAACCTGCCAAAAACATCATCAAACCAAAGTGTTCTGCCACCTAAGGTCGACTTTCCTGCTTCTTTGAGTTTTATATTTTTTATGGGGTACTTGGTAACCTGATTACCGATAGAGTTTCTGCCCTTAATGTCAAGCTCTGCAAAATCAAAATCAATCTGCTTAATTCGGGCACTACAATTTGGGCTCAATACAACAACAACTGACTCAGCTTCACCGTTGGCATTCGCAGTAAAGTAATTAACTTTTGACTTATCAGAACCTTTGGTTAAATCGTATTCCTTGTCACGTGTAATACCTGTAACGTTAAACCGCTTGGAATAAGAAACACCAGTTTCTCCATCGGTATATATCATGTTATAGGTAAGTCGCTCTTCAGATTTTTGGAAGATGGCTGCATGAATAATGTCTTTACCAATATATACTTTATCATCAACCTTAACCACCTTCATGATTCCTCTTCTGGTAAATACAATAATATCATCCAGGTCAGAACATTCTGTAATAAATTCATCCTTCTTCAAACTGGTTCCAATAAATCCTTCAGAACGATTCATGTACAACCTGACATTAGCAATAGCTACTTGTCTGGCCTGAATTACATCGAAAGGCTTGATCTCGCTCTTCCTTTCTTTATCCTTTCCGTATTTCTCTTTTAATCCTTCGAAATAGGCAATAGCATAATCATTGAGATTGGCCAAATTGTGATTGACCTGCTTCATTTCAGATTCAATGTTCTTGATCTGAATATTGAGTTCATCAATGTCAAGCTTGTAAATTCTTCGAACTGGCTTTTCTGTCAGTTTGATGATATCATCGCGTGTTATATCCCTTTTAAACAATTTTTTGAAAGGATCAAATCCCTTTTGTATGGCCACAAGGACCTTTTCCCAATCTTCATGTTTTTTCTCTAACTCTTTGTATATTTTTTCTTCAAAAAAGATTCTTTCCAAAGATGTAAAATGCCATTTTTCCTGCAACTCACTTAATCTTATTTCTAGCTCTTGTTTTAGCAAATCTTTTGTGTTATCAGTAGATAATTTTAAAAGATCAGAAACAGCAATAAACTGAGGTTTATGGTCAACAATTACACATGCATTTGGCGCAATGCTCACTTCACAATCTGTAAATGCATATAAGGCATCAATGGTGAGGTCTGCAGAAATACCCGCTGCCAATTCAACCAGTATTTCTACATCTGCAGCAGTATTATCAGTCACTTTTTTAATCTTGATTTTACCCTGGTCGTTTGCCTTAACAATAGATTCCATTAATTGGGTAGTTGTTACACCGTATGGAACATCTTTAATAGAAATACATTTCTTATCAACTTCCTGTATATGGGCTCTGCACCTGATTCTTCCCCCTCTCTTTCCATCGTTATAATTTGAAACATCTATCATTCCCCCTGTTTGAAAATCAGGGAATAATTCAAACTTTTTACCTTTTAAATATTTAATAGAAGCCTCAATCAGTTCAATAAAATTGTGTGGCAAAATTTTGGTCGACAAACCAACAGCGATGCCTTCCGCACCTTGAGCCAGCAACAATGGGAACTTAACCGGCAGATGAACAGGTTCTTTTTTTCTGCCGTCATAACTCAATTGCCACTGTGTTGTTTTTGCATTGAACGCGACTTCCAAACCAAACTTACTTAGTCTTGCTTCAATATACCTGGCAGCAGCAGCATCATCACCAGTCCTGATATCACCCCAGTTACCCTGGGTATCAATCATGATATCTTTTTGTCCCAGGTTCACCATAGCATCTTGAATACTCGCATCACCATGTGGATGATACTGCATAGTTTGGCCGATGATATTAGCAGCCTTGTTCAAACGACCATCATCCATTTCTTTCATTGCATGCAAAATTCTCCTTTGCACTGGCTTTAAACCATCTGCTACATCCGGTACGGCTCTTTCAAGAATAACATATGATGCATAGTCGAGAAACCAGTTTTTATACTGTCCTGAAACGCCAGCATCACTTTCAGTTTCTACATTGAATTTTGATTTTGCCATTGTTCACTTTTTATGCTCCTGCTGCAGACGACTTTCTTTTAATTTCAAAATCTTTCATTCCTTTCAATTCACCTTGAAACTCAAATTGCTCATTTTGTGCAATTAATTTCAATCGCCAGAAAACGAACCCATCGCCTGTAGTCTCTTTACTTTTTGTCAAGAATGCATTGACAATTTTATTGGCTTTTTGAAAATCATTTGTGATGTATTTTGAAATCTCATTATCATAAAATACAACATCTTTTTGCACGATCTTTTTTCCTCCTTCAAGCAATCTTACTAACCTTTCATCTTGTGTGATTTTATTCCACTCATCACTATCCACTTCAAATTCACTAACCGTAACAGGTCTGGCAAGCTTCTTCGCCTTTAAAAATTCTTTGGGTTGAATCTGACTCAACCAATCGGGATAGAAAATATTCCCTTTCTCATTGATAAAAGGAAGGTTATTCAGGTATAATATATGAACCCTGCCCTGATAATCCACCAGCTGACTAATCAGCCAATAATAACCACAAATATCGTGTTTATTTTGAGCAGCCCAGATCCACAAAACTTCATTTTCATCATTGGCAAGTGCCTCCTTGATTTTTATTACAACAGCTGGGTCATTCACCTTGCCTTCATCTACTAAACTTTCATGGTCCCCACCTTGAAAAACCATCCTCCACCAGTCTTTTCTTTGCTCTTGACCTTCTGGCGTATAAATATTTGTTAATGGTCCCACAGCATAATCATCTCTAACCAATACTACTTCACCTGCCATGGACTCGTCCATCTCAATGGCCTGTTTCAAAATCTCAACATCGGGTTCATTAAAAACTACATGTATCATATCTATCAAATTGAATCATCTACCGTGTCTAATTCAACACGAAGATTTGAAACGATAAAATCTTGTCTCTCCTGGGTGTTCTTTCCCATATAATACTCCAGCAACTGCTGAATATGAATCTGACTCTCTAAAATAACTGGAGTTTTTCTCATATCTGGACCAATAAACCTTTTAAACTCATCAGGTGAAATTTCACCTAAACCTTTAAAACGTGTTATCTCTGCTTTTGCCCCAATTTTCTTAATTGCCTCTGAACGCTCAATGTCTGAATAACAATATATGGTCTCTTGTTTATTTCTTACCCTGAACAAAGGAGTTTCAAGAATATAAACATGCCCATCTCTAACCAGATCAGGAAAGAACTGCAAAAAGAAAGTCATCAATAACAATCGAATGTGCATACCATCCACATCGGCGTCTGTTGCAATAATGATATTATTGTAACGCAAATCATCCATCCCCTCCTCAATATTTAATGCATGCTGAAGAAGATTGAATTCTTCGTTTTCATAAACCACTTTTTTTGTCAGTCCAAAACTGTTTAGCGGTTTACCACGCAAACTAAATACAGCCTGTGTTTCTACATCTCTTGATTTGGTTATAGAACCACTCGCAGAATCTCCCTCAGTAATAAAGATTGTACTTTGTAACTGTCTGGCGATAAACTCTTCTTTGCCTTTTGCCGGAGGTTCTGCATTCAGATGAATTCTGCAATCCCTCAATTTTCTATTGTGCAGATTGGCTTTCTTTGCACGCTCATTTGCCAGCTTTTTTATACCAGCAAGCTCTTTTCTTTCACGTTCACTTTGCTCAATCCTTTTCTTCATTGCTTCAGCTACTGCTGAATTCTTATGCAAAAAATTATCCAGCTCCTTCGAAAAGAAATCAATCATGAAATTCTTCATGGAAGGACCACCTTCATACAAATACTGTGAACCTAATTTAGTTTTGGTTTGCGACTCAAAAACAGGTTCTTGAACACGAACAGCTACAGCAGCAACAATACTTTGCCGGATATCAGAGGTATCATAATCCTTTTTAAAGAAGTCGCGTATGGTTTTTACAAATGCCTCTCTGAATGCCACCACATGGGTTCCACCTTGTGTAGTATACTGACCATTTACAAAGCTGTAAATATCTTCCCCATATTCATTATTATGTGATATCGCTACCTCGATATCTTCACCTTTCAAATGAATTACAGGATACCTCAATTCATCCTCATTGGCATTTCTGTGCAACAGGTCTAACAAACCATTTTTACTAACAAACTTTCTCCCATTATAATTGATGACCAGCCCTGCATTGAGGTAACAATAATTCCAAAGCTGTTTGTCGATATAATCAGAAATAAAATGAAAGTTCCTGAATATTGAATCATCTGGAATGAAGACTACCTGCGTTCCATTTTGTTCGGTTGAATTCACCTCCTTGTGTTCCTTGATCAGCTCCCCTCTTTTGAATTCAGCAGTTTTTTCCTTTCCCTCACGAAAGGCCGTCACCTTAAAATACTCACTTAATGCATTTACAGCCTTTGTACCCACACCATTCAAACCCACACTCTTCTGAAAAACTTTACTGTCATATTTTGCACCAGTATTGATCTTACTCACTACATCCACCAGCTTTCCCAATGGAATTCCACGCCCGTAATCCCTGATCATCACCTCTTTGTTGTTCAACACCAGATCAATCTGTTTACCATGACCCATCATGTGCTCATCAATACAGTTGTCCATCACTTCTTTTAACAGGACATAAATTCCATCATCCTGACTACTTCCATCTCCCAACTTACCAATATACATTCCCGGTCTTAACCGTATATGCTCTTTCCAATCCAAACTCTTTATCGAGTCCTCATTGTATTCAAAAACTT
>CAZVYI010000005.1:0-38485 GCA_964631755.1 uncultured Sphingobacterium sp.
AGTCGAAGATTACCATCACACTTTTACTCATTCTCGTATACCGTTTTGGCGCCCACGTGGCATTGCCAGGAATTGATCCAAACAAGCTTGATTTGCAAAGTGCAAAATCTGGTTTGCTTGGCCTTTTTGATACATTTGCCGGTGGTTCATTTTCCAATGCATCCATCTTCGCTTTAGGTATCATGCCTTATATCTCTGCCTCAATATTTATGCAGCTGATGACTATTCTTGTTCCTCAAATGCAGAAAATTCAAAAAGAAGGGGATAGCGGTAGAAAGAAAATCAATCAGTGGACCAGATACCTTACTGCAATTGTTACTCTTTTTCAGGCTGCAGCATACGTGGCTTACTTGAAAAATGTTAGCAGAGATGCTTTGATTGAGGCTTATCAGCCTTATTTCTGGTTGTCGACTGTCATCGTACTTACAGCGGGTACTCTTTTTGTAATGTGGTTGGGTGAAAAAATTCAAGATAAAGGATTAGGTAATGGTACTTCAATCATCATCATGGTGGGTATCCTTGCTCGTCTTCCACAATCTTTCCTCGGTGAATTTGCTGCAAAGCAAACCCGTGGTGGTGGTGGTCTACTAATGTTCCTTATTGAAATCGCTTTCTTAGTTATCATCATATTGGGATTGATTCTACTTGTTCAAGGTGTTAGAAAAGTGCCCATCAGCTACGCAAAACAACTTGTTGGAAACAGAGCTGTTGGCGGTGAAAGACAATTCCTCCCCTTAAAAGTGAATGCATCTGGTGTAATGCCAATCATCTTTGCACAAGCAATCATGTTCTTGCCTACACTTTTCTCTTTTACAAACATTGAGTCTGGAAAAGGTATTGCAAGAATCTTCAATGACCCTAGTAACGTTTGGTACATGCTTATTTATGTGGTAATGGTAATTGCCTTTACCTTCCTTTATACTGCTTTGATTTTTAATCCAAAGCAAATGGCCGATAGCTTGAAGCAAAATAACGGCTTCATACCTGGTGTAAAACCTGGGCAGCCTACAGCTGATTATATTGGTCAGGTAATGGATCGCATTACTTTGCCAGGTGCCATTTTCCTTGCCATCATTGGTATTCTTCCAGGAATCGCACAACAATTTGGTGTTACGCAATCATTTGCTTCCTTCTTTGGAGGTACCTCATTGCTCATTATGGTTGGTGTAATTCTGGACACACTACAGCAGATTGAAACCCATCTTTTGATGCGTCAATATGATGGTTTGATGTCTGGTGGAAGAATTCAAGGCAGACAGACAGCAACATCTACTTCTATTTAAGATGATCCGCATCAAGACCAACGCGGAAGTCGAACTGATGCGTGAAAGTGCTCTTTTGGTGAGTAGCACACTCGCTGAACTAGCAACTATTCTCAAGCCGGGGATCACTACAGCTATGCTAGATAAGCGTGCTGAAGAATTCATTCAAGATCATCAAGCTACACCATCGTTTAAAAATTACAGAGGTTATCCTTTCGCGACCTGCATTTCAGTAAATGATGCTGTAGTACATGGATTTCCTAATGATATTCCTTTGAAAGAAGGGGATCTCGTTTCAATTGATGTTGGCGTATATAAAAATGGTTTTCATGGCGATAGCGCCTACACATTTGGCTTGGCTCCAGTTTTAGAGGAACATCAACTGTTGATGCGTGTTACTCGTGAATCCCTTTACTTGGGTGTTGAAAAAGCTATCGCTGGAAACAGAGTAGGTGATATATCATTTGCAATACAGGAATTTACTGAAAGGAAACATCATTTTGGAGTGGTCAGGGAGTTGGTTGGTCATGGATTAGGCAGACAACTGCACGAAGATCCTCAGGTTCCTAATTATGGCAAAAAGGGTACTGGACCCAAGCTGCGTGAAAATATGGTTATTGCAATAGAACCCATGACAAATGTAGGCACACGGGATGTCATCTATGATGCTGATGGATGGACGGTTCGCACCAAAGACGGTAAATTTTCCGCGCACTACGAACATGATGTTTGTGTAAAACGTGGTAAAGTAGATATTCTTTCCAGTTTTGATGAGATCATCAAAAATGAGAAAAGCAATTCTTATTTGTTCAGCGATTACTGATCTTTTGTAATCAACTTCCTTCGGATATATTAACTTTATCCGATGAGAAAACTCCTTTTCATTCTTATATGCATTCCAAGCATTTGCTTTGCGCAATCTGAATCTGTTCTCAAAGTAAGGGAATTTAGAAAATCCAATGAAGCAGAATTCATTGAGACCTATCGTGCTTTTCTAAGCATCCCCAACGTGGCATCAGATATTGATAACATCAGGCGCAATGCCTCGTGGATAATGAATCATATGATCTCGAAAGGAATTGATCATGTGCAATTACTCCATCCAAAAACAAAGGATAAGCCACCTTCGGTATACGGTGAAGTGAATGTTCCTGGAGCGAAGGAGACGATTATATTCTATGCCCATTACGACGGTCAACCTGTCGATTCTACAAAATGGCAAACAGGGTTGCATCCATTTAAGCCGCAACTCGTTGATGGTTCGTTGGCCAATGGTGCAAAAATCATCAATTGGCCTTCTGATATTAAAACTTATGATCCGGAGTGGAGAATTTATGGGAGGGGAACTTCTGATGATAAAGCAGGGGTATTCACCATTATCAATGCCTATGCATCATTAAAATCATTGAACATGCAGCCAAAGGTAAACATCAAGTTTTTCTTTGAGGGAGAAGAGGAAGCAGGCTCAACTCATTTACCTGAAATCTTTGAACAACATTATGATTTATTGAAGAGTGATGTATGGGTAATTTGTGATGGACCGGTTCATCAATCGGGTAAAAAGCAAGTGGTTTTTGGTGTTCGTGGAGATACGCATTTAGAACTTACTGTATTTGGTCCCAAGCGTCCATTGCATTCTGGACACTATGGAAATTGGGTTCCCAATCCGGCAATGGAATTGTCGCGTCTGTTAGCAAGCATAAAAAATGAAAATGGTGAGGTAACCATAAAAGGATTTTATGATGATGTAACGCCTTTGAGTGTTGCTGAAAAAGCAGCCCTCGCAAAAGTTCCATCTGTTGAAGACCAATTAAAAAAAGAGTTAGGTATCCGTAAACCAGAAAGAAAGGAACCACTTAATGAAACACTCAATTTGCCTTCACTCAACATCAATGGAATTCAAAGTGCTGGGGTTGGTAAGCAGTCGGCCAATGTGATACCCACAAAAGCAATTGCATCAATTGATTTAAGATTGGTTGCAGGTAATGATTGGGAAAGACAACAACAAAAAGTAATCGACCATATCAAGTCGATGGGTTTTCACGTAACCGAAAACGAACCAACTGATCAAGAGCGTTCCAGCTATGATCGAATTTGTATGGTAAAAAAATCTGATGGTTACAATGCGCAGAAAACACCAATGGATAATGTTATGGCACAACGAATTGTAAAAGCTGTTGCAGCTGCACTTCCTGAATTTCCAATACAAATGCCAACATTGGGAGGAAGTCTGCCTTTGTTCATATTTGAACAAAAACTAAAAGCACAACCAGTTACCATTCCTATTGCCAATTATGACAACAACCAGCACGCTGAAAATGAGAACATCCGCATTCAGAACCTTTGGGATGGGTTAGAGATTTTTGCATCCATCATGCTTTTATCAAAATGAGTCTAAAGAGAAAATTAATTGTCATTGGTGGCGGTGCTTCAGGTTTTTTTTGTGCTGTGAATGCTGCCCGATTGCACCAAGATTTTGATGTGCTTGTTCTCGAAAAAACTTCAAAGCTGCTTTCCAAAGTGAAAGTGAGTGGTGGCGGAAGGTGCAACGTTACCCATCATTCTGAAGAAGTAGGGGATATGTTGCATGCATATCCAAGAGGTATGCGACTAATGAAAAAAACATTGCATCAGTTTTCTCCAAGAGAAACAATAGAATGGTTTCAGGAACGAGGTGTGCTGCTTAAAGTTGAAGAAGATGGAAGAATGTTTCCTGTCAGCAATAGTTCGCAAAGTATCATTGATTGTTTGCTGCAGGAAGCTGAAAAATTCAATGTAAAGATCCAGACAATTACAGAGGTTGTATCTATGCAATACTCTGAAAATCATTTTGAATTGCAATTGAAAAAGGGACAGGAAGAATTCCAAATGCTAATTGCTGATGTTGTTGTTGTAGCAACAGGTGGGTATCCTAAACTATCCGGCTTTGATTGGCTTGCTTCATTGGGTCATACTATCGCTCCTCCGGTACCTTCTTTGTTTACCTTCAATATACCCGATAAAAATTTGCATGCACTGATGGGTATTGCAGTAAAGCAAGCGGTAGTTAAAATTCCAGTTTTGAAAACTACGGAAGAAGGGCCATTGTTGATTACTCATTGGGGATTAAGCGGTCCAGCTGTTTTGAAATTATCATCTCGTTGTGCAAGAGAATTGTTTCAACTTGAATATAAATTTGATGTAGTGGTAAATTGGTTTCCTGAATATCATGAAAGCGCAGCGTTAGAATATTTAAAATCTGCCAAACAATATACAAAAGGACTTGTAAGCGCTAAACCACTTGCAGGTATCGTATCGAGGTTATGGTTGTATTTGCTCAACCGTTCAGGTATTACAGCAGAAACACATTGGGGTGAATTAACCAATGTACAGCTGGTGGCACTTTCAAAAACGCTATGCAATGATGTATATCATGCAGAGGGGAAGACAACATTTAAAGAAGAGTTTGTTACTGCTGGAGGTGTTTCATTACAAGAGATAGACGCCAATACCATGGAAAGTAAAAAACAAAAAGGTTTGTTTTTCGCTGGCGAGGTGATGGATGTGGATGGTATAACGGGGGGATATAATTTTCAGCATGCATGGTCCAGTGCGTGGATTGTAGCGAATTCCATAACTTAGGAGTACAACCAACGCTTGTTTTATGTCGACCAACACCCGTAGAAACTTCATTCGTTTATTTTCAGGTGCTGCAACCAGTTTACCATTTTTATATGCAGCTGATCCCGCTTTTGGTCAATCAGCTGAAAAAATAAAAAAAGAATTAGATGCTTCTCCCTCCAGTTTGAATAATGAAGATTTTTGGGCTTGGATACGAGAAGCATATACGGTTAGTCCCAATATCATCAACCTCAACAATGGAGGTGTAGCACCACAGCCCAAAGTGGTACAAGACGCACATATCCGGTATTATCAATACGCTAACGAAGCGCCTTCATACTACATGTGGCAGATCTTAGATCAGGGACGAGAACCACTTCGTGAAAAACTCGCATTGCTATGTGGGTGTGATAAAGAAGAGGTTGCAATCAATAGAAATTCAACTGAAGGATTGAATACCGTCATTTTTGGTTTGAACTTGAAAGCGGGAGATGAAGTTGTTCTTACCAAACAGGATTATCCCAACATGATCAATGCATGGAAACAAAGGGAAAAAAGAGATGGCGTTAAGCTTGTTTGGATAGATCTACCATTGCCAATGGAAAACGAAGATGAGATTGCTGCTTATTATACCAAAGCATTTACCAGTAGAACAAAAGTGGTGATGGTAACGCATCTGATCAATTGGACTGGACAAATTATGCCGGTTAAAAAAATTGCTGATGCAGCACATGCTAAAGGAATAGAAGTTATTGCGGATGGTGCACACACGCTTGCGCATTTTGATTTTAAAATTCCCGACTTAGGTTGTGATTATTATGCTGCTTCATTGCACAAATGGTTAAGTGCTCCTTTTGGTAGTGGGTTATTGTATATCAAAAAGGAAAAGATTAAAAATGTGTGGGCATTGTTATCTAATAATGAACCCGATGGAACTGATATTCGAAAATTTGAGTCATTGGGTACCAGATCTTTTGCTTCAGAAATGGCCATTGGTGCAGCAGTAGATTTTCACGATGTTATGGGAAGTAAACGAAAAGAAGAACGATTGAGGTTTTTAAAAAATTACTGGGTCGACCAAATCAAGGATTTACCAAAGGTTAGTTTCAATCAGCCGAAATCGAAATACCTTTCTTGTGCCATTGCAAGTGTTGCAATAGAAGGAAAGAAACCGGAAGAGATTTCCAGTGAATTGTTTGGAAAACACAAAATTCATACGGTAGCCATCAATTGGGAAAACATCCATGGCGTGAGGGTCACTCCCAATGTCTACACATCCTTGAAGGACCTGGATAAATTGGCATCAGCACTTAAGAAAATGGCCATTTAGGGGCTTTCTTCCCTAATTTGGGCGATATGGTCCTGATTTCATTGGGTATTAGCCTAAAAAACCATCATTTTTCTGGCAGGTAATTGGTATTTACGCTACCTTTGCCGTCCCCAAATCAGGCTGACAAAACAGCTTGAAATACAAACAAAAGGAGGACAATAATAGTGGAAGAAAACAAAACACTAAACAGCCCAGCAGTCTCCGCACACGATGATTTCGATTGGAGCGTAGACAAAAGAAATGTATCCCGCTACAACAGTGAGGAACAACAGAAATTTGATGCCGCGTATGAAGGCACATTTAAGCAGATCACAGACGGTGAAATGGTTCAAGGTACTGTAGTAGGCCTTACCAAGACAGACGTTGTGATTAACATTGGTTTCAAAAGTGATGGACTTGTTTCGTTGAACGAATTCAGGGACTTACATGGTTTGAAAACCGGTGATGTGGTTGAGGTAATGGTGGTTGAAAAAGAGGACAGAGAAGGTCATTTGCATTTGAGCCGCAAACAAGCGCGTATCACACGTGCATGGGAGCGTATCGTTGAAATGCACAAGACTGGTGAAGTGGTTACTGGTTATGTTACCAGCAAAACAAAAGGTGGTCTTATTGTGGACATCCTTGGTATGGAGACTTTCTTGCCAGGTTCACAAATTGACGTTAAGCCTGTAACTGATTACGATCAGTTTGTTGGTAAGACCATGGAATTCAAAGTTGTGAAGATCAACGAAATGATTAAAAATGCTGTTGTGTCTCACAAGGCGCTTATTGAAAGCGACATTGAAGCACAGCGTGCTGAAATCATGGGTAAACTTGAAAAAGGTCAGGTACTTGAAGGTACCATCAAAAACATCACTGATTTTGGAGCATTCCTTGATCTTGGTGGTGTAGATGGTTTGCTTTACATCACTGACATCAGCTGGGGACGTATCAATCACCCTTCAGAGGTGTTGAAACTCGACCAGAAGTTGAATGTGGTTGTACTTGATTTCGATGATGAGAAGCGTAGAATCAGCCTTGGTTTGAAGCAGTTGACTGCTCATCCATGGGATACCCTTTCTACAGACATCGTTGAAGGTGCAAACGTAAAAGGTAAGGTAGTAAATATTGAAGATTATGGTGCTTTCTTAGAAATCACACCTGGTGTTGAAGGTCTTGTACACGTGAGTGAAATCACATGGGCAAACACACCTGTCAATGCTAAGGAATTCTTCAAGTTAGGAGATGAATACGAAGCAAAGGTGGTTACACTTGATAAAGACAGCAGAAAGATGAGTCTTTCAATCAAGCAACTTTCTTCAGATCCTTGGAGTGAAATCGAAGACAAGTTCCCTGTAAGCAGTCGCCACAGCGGTCTTGTAAAGAACATTACTCCTTATGGTGTATTCGTTGAGTTGCAACCTGGTATTGGTGGTATGATCCACATCAGTGATCTTAGCTGGTTGAAGCGTTTCAACCATCCTTCTGAGTTCACAAAATCTGGTAGCCAGATTGATGTAATGATCTTGAACATCGATAAAGAAAACAGAAAGCTTCAACTCGGACACAAACAGTTGGAAGAAGATCCTTGGAATGCTCTTCAAGAGACATTCGCTCTTGGTTCTATCCACGAAGGAACTGTAACCAAGAAGGATGATAAAGGTGCTGTAGTTCAGTTACCTTATGGTCTTGAAGGATTCGCTCCTGCACGTCATCTTGCAAAAGAAGATGGTAAAACTGTCGGTGCAGACGAAACTACTCAATTTGTTGTGATTGAATTTGATCGCAATGAAAAGAGAATCGTTCTCAGTCACGCTCGCATTTGGGAGCAAGTGATTGCTGAAGAGAAAGAAGCAGTTGTCAAGGAAAAGAAAGCTGATGCAGCAAAAACTAAAAAAGCTGTAAAAGACATTCAGAACAAGGTTGAGAAATCAACTCTTGGAGACCTTGGTGTACTCGCTGAACTCAAAAAGAAAATGGAAGGCGGAGAGTAATTCTTCTTTCCTGAAAATAGAAAGTCCCAATTTTATAATTGGGACTTTTTTTATAACAAATTTTTTAAGTCTGCAGCAGAAAGTTTTTCAAGACTCGCTAAGGTTAAATCTGCCAGCATCCATTTTTCAGCATGCAGATGATCGGGGTGTGGGACTACTATGCATTTCATTCTCGCCGCTTTTGCAGCAAGAAGTCCATTAAATGAATCTTCAAGACAAATACAGTCAACAGGCTTACTGCCAAGCGCATGAGCACAATCAATAAAAACTTGCGGATGGGGCTTCCCAAAAGGAAGATGTTCTGCTGAACAGGTAACTGTGAAGACTTCTGTTAATCCTGTTTTTTCCAAAACGGCATTGATTAACGACAAAGGGGAAGAGCTTGCAAGTCCAATTTTTAACTGATGCTGTTGTAACAGTTGTATAGCATTATCAACACCTTGCATCATTTCTCCTTTTTCAAAAACCTTTCGAATAACCCTATTGGTGATGTCTGTTTCTGTTTCGGCGAGATGTGAAAGATCGATATTGAATTTTCCAAGCCAATACTCAAGAAATTCTTTTGTTCTTAAACCAGTTGATGAATAATATTCCTGATGGTTGATGTGAATATTGAATTTACTCAAACTTTCCAAAGCGGCCTCATACCAAAGGGGTTCTGAATCAATCAGTAAACCATCCATATCAAAAATTGCTGTGGTGATTTGCATCTGTTTTTTTTGAAAATTTATCCAATAATACATCCATTTTTTTGTTTATTGGTAATGGGCTTGTCCGTCAATCAAAATGTATTGTGAATTGAATTTATCCTTATCTTGATATCATGTTGGTGGATAAACTTAAGAAGGTGAAGCTGGTCAGAAAACTGTTTTATGCAGTTGTGGGGATTCTTACTTATCCAGGACTCGCTATTGTGAATAAGATAAAGATCTCAGGTGCTGAATACCTAAGGCAGTTGCCTAAGCAAAACGTGTTATTTGTAAGTAATCATCAGACTTATTTTGCTGATGTGATGGCGTTCCTGCATATCTTTTGTGCAGTTAAATGGAGAAAGGTTAATAAGCTTGGCCTCCCTTATTACCTGCTTAATCCATTTGTCAATGTCAACTTTGTTGCTGCAGAAGAAACCATGAAAGACAACCTATTGACTAAATTGTTTACACTGGCTGGTGCCATAACCATCAAAAGAACTTGGCGAGCTGGCGGAAAGGATATCAAAAGAGAAGTAGATTCTAATGATTACACTAAGATTTATGAAGCATTGAAGAAAAGATGGGTCATCACTTTTCCGCAAGGGACAACCAAGCCGTTTGCGCCAGGTCGAAAAGGCACTGCTCATATCATCAAAGAAATGAATCCTGTGGTTGTTCCAGTAGTGATCAATGGTTTTTGGCGAGCTTTCAATCGTAAAGGATTAAAGTTTAAGAAAAAAGGTACACTCCTTTCTGTTCAGTTTAAAGAACCCATTCATTTTGATTCCTCCCTCTCTGTTGATGAGATTTTGAATCAAGTAATGGATGCTATTGAGCAAAGTACTCAATTTATGATGCGGGGTAAACATCATCAGCAAATTAGCCCTGCATAATCTTTATTCGTTGGTGAACAACGCTTTCAATTCTGTAGCTTCTTCTGGTTTCATCTTCTTTGCAAGAATAAGGCGAAGTTGTCTTCTTCTCAATGCTCCATCATAGAGTTTTCTTTCTTCATCATTTTCTGGAATAAGTTCTGGTACTGGTCTGGGGTTACCATTGGCATCAATGGCAACAAATGTTAAGTATGCCTCGTTGCTTTTGTATTTGTATTGCTGTGTGAGATCCTCGCCCCAAACTTTAATGTGGATTTCCATTGATGTTTTGAATGCTCTTGATACCTGTGCTTCTATGTGTACTACATGTCCAAGTTTGATGGCTGCTTCAAACGATATATTGTCGACCGATACAGTAACACAGGCAACATTACAATGTTTTCCTGCAGAAATACCAGCTGCAATATCCATCCAATACATCAATCTGCCACCCATTAAGTTGCCATGAAAATTGGTATCGTTGGGGAGCACCAATTCCGACATGGTGACTTTTGTTTCTGAACCTTTTTTCTGTTTCATATTCAATTTTTAAATCACAATTTTTTCAGCTTTAGCAATAAATGCCGGATCAATATCTGCGCCTATGCCAGGAAGATCATCTAGTTCTAAAAAATAATTGTTGTAACGAGCTCCATTCAAAACTGGATCTGTTAAATGTCCAAGCAGACAAGTATCTAGGTCGTAGAAATGTAGATTGTCATGCGCCATCGCTAAATGCACCTTAGCGGTTAAAGCTAATCTGCTTTCTACCATTCCACCGAGCATACAAGGCATCTTATATTTCGCAGCAGTGTCTGCTATTTTTTGGGCTTCTAAAATTCCGCCAGACTTCGCCAGCTTGATGTTGATATAGTCGCAACTATTGTTCTTGATCAATCGTTCTGCATCATAATGGTCGAATACACTTTCATCCGCCATAATGGGTATGCTCACTTTTGATTTTAATTCTGGCAACAACGGATCAAATCTTTTGTGCATTGGCTGTTCACAGAATTCAATACCATATTCGGCTATAGCATTCAGCGTAGTAAGCGCAGTAGGATAATCCCAGCCTTGATTGGCATCTACTCTGAGTTGGATATCTGGTCCGACTGCCCCTCTGATTTTTTGAATTCTGATGATATCTTCAGCTCCATTCTTTCCGAGTTTTACTTTGATGATTTTAACTCCTTGTTCAACGAACTGTATTGCAGTTGCAGCCATTTGATCTGGTGTGTTGATGCCAATAGTCAGATCTGTTTGAATAACTTTCTTTTTGCCTCCTAAAAAAGCATATAAGGGTTGCTCAGCTTTTTTTGCTGCTATATCATGCATGGCCATATCAAAAGCGCTTTTAATCGTTTTGTTAAAAGCGATATAGGCATCTAATTCATTTAAACGATTTTCAATTTGAAGCGGATTCTTTCCGATGAGCAGCTTGGCTAAATCTTTACCAACGTAGAAGCAAGTATCTTGTGTTTCCCCTACAAGCATGGGAAATGGACTGCACTCGCCAACTCCTGTAATACCTTCATCAGTATGCATACGCAGGTAAATGTTTTCTGCTGCATAACATGTTTCTGTCGCAATGACAAAAGGTTCCATGGGTATGGTTAGACGGTATAATTCTATGGAACTTATTTTCATTTCTGGTTACGTAAATCTTTTGCTAAGTTACAGTTTCCAGTTCAGTATCCAGCTTTTTGAGAAATACCATGGCGCAGTTGATATGGTCTTGTTGTTTTTGTATTGCCATTTTATCAAAGGTGTGAACCAGCATCCCTAACCTGGGATTACTCAAGAAAAATTTTCTTTGTTTGTGCATGAAATGCCAGAATAGACTATCCCATATGTAATGCCAGTTTGTAGGGTTGTCGTTTTTTTCTTTTTTGTAGTCACTCATTTTGAATAAATAGTTGCTACCACTTATATAAGGTTTAGTTGTAAGTGTTCCTCCGTCTGCAAATTGCGTCATTGCATAAACATTAGGGACCATAACCCAGTCGTAGGCATCAATAAACATTTCCATAAACCAACGGTATACTTCATTTGGATCGAATTCACAGAGCAGAAAGAAATTCCCAAGAACCATGAGGCGCTCAATATGATGTGCATATCCAGTTGCCAGAACTTTTTTAATGGTTTGATCAATTGGTATAATTCCGGTTTCTCCTGTATAAAATGATTTTGGGATTTTTCTTTTGAAGCCCCAATAGTTCCTTGTTCTTTGGAAGCTGCCATTCAGCAGATAGGTCGCTCGCATAAATTCTCTCCATCCAATCACCTGTCGAATAAATCCTTCCAAAGAGTTTATGGGGACTTCATGTTTTGAAGCAAAATCAAGCGTCGCATCAATTATTTCTTTTGGCGTGATCAGTCCAATGTTAATGCTAGGAGAAAGCAGGCTATGGAAAATGAAATGTTCATCTTTAGCAATGGCATCTTCATATTCTCCAAAATGGGAAAAACGGTAATGTAGAAAATGATGCAGGTTTATTTTTGCTTGTTCTCTTGTCCAAGCCCAAGGATATATTCCATTTACGAATGTTGGAGATCCTGGTAAATCTTTGAAGTATGTATCGACTTCTTCAATGGCTTTTTTCAAAAAGTTGTCAGCTTCAGGAAATTGTAATTTTGGTAGGTTGATTTCCTTTGGAAGTTTCTTTCTGTTTTCTGAGTCGAAGGTCCATTTTCCACCCAATGGTGTTTGGTCTTCATCGATGAGGATATTCAATTTCTTTCGCTGGTAAATATAGAAGTCGGTTTGATGGTAGTGTTTCTTCCCTTTGAAGAAGATATCAATTTCTTTCAGACTGGTTAAGAAGTCGGGGCCCTCTATCCATTGAACCTTTATTTTAAATGGGAGAGAAGTGTTTTCAACCCGTTTTTTCAACCAATCATCACTTGGAAAGCAGACTTTTATTGTTGTAACACCCAGTTGGTTCAAGTGCTTGAAGAGGTAATCGAGTTTTGATAATTTATCTTGAGAGGCGATGTATTTTACGGTATATCCTTTTAGCTTTAATTCAGCTGCATAAGCATTCATACTTGCTTTATGCAATATGATTTTTTGTTTGTGAAACAGAAATTGGTTGAAGAAGAGTTCATCTTCAATTATATAAATAAGGCTCTTGTTATCAATTGCTGGATTGTTTTGGAAGAGTTGGTGTGGAAAAATCAGGCTGATGGTCATGTTTTTGAAAACAATTTTTCTTTTGTAATGTTTAATTCGAAAATGATACAAATGGAAAAGTTGACAGCAAAGAAGGTTGTAGTAGCAGGTGCAACAGGAGGTATAGGAAGACAATTGGTGAAATTGTTACAACAGAGCGGTGCAGAAGTATTTGTTACTGGCAGGAATCAGGTTAAGTTGAACGCTTTGGTCACAGATTTAGGGTTAAAACCTACACATGCGTTGGCAGCTGATATATCAAGTGAAGCAGATATGCAAATACTTGGGTCACGTGTTTCAGCAGAGATGGGAACGCCTGATATTCTAATTAATCTTGCAGGTATCGGTATCATTAAATCGATGGATCACCTCACCGCAGCTGAGTTCACTCAAAGTTTGCACACCAATTTAGTGGGATCGTTTTTGTTTGTAAAGATCTTTTTGCCAGCTATGAAAGAAAGTAAAAAAGGGTTGATTGTAAATGTTCCAGGAGTTTTGGGAAAGGTGCCTATGGCAGGAGCAGCTGCTTATTCAGCATCTAAATATGGAATTGTAGGCATGATGCAAAGCATTAGAGAAGAGTTAAAGCGAACAGAAATCAGGATTACCAATTTGTTTTTAGGTGGAGTAGATTCTCCATTTTGGGATACCATCGATTTGAAAGTGCAAAAGGATAAAATGATCAGAGAGGAAGAAGCCGCAAGGTCGATTTGGTTCCTATGCCAGCAGCCCGCAAGTGGTGTTGTTAGCGAAATGGTTTTACAGCCATTTAATCACCAGGCTATTTAAATATTAAAGCATGGTGCCTTTTAGGAAAAGGTAGGCACAATTGAAATAGATAATTACACCAGTAACATCTACAAGTGTTGCGACAAAAGGAGCAGATGATACCGCAGGATCTGCTCCTAGTTTTTTTAATGCAATTGGCAACATGGAGCCTGAGATGGTACCAAACATTACAACTCCTATTAGTGATACACCTACAACTGATGCAATTAACATATAATGTACGCCATAGACTTCTGGAAAAATTTGCGACCACAAAACAACCCTTAAGAAACCAATCAAACCCAATACTGTGCCTAATAATAATCCGGAAATTATTTCCCGTCTCATCACACTCCACCAATCGGCTATTGTAACTTCTCCAACTGTTAATGCTTGAATAATTAGGGAAGAAGCCTGTGAACCGGTATTTCCTCCGCTGGAAATAATCAAGGGAATAAATAAGGAAAGAATGAGCGCTTTATCCAATGCCAGTTCATAATTGGCCATGGCGGTAGCAGTAAGCATTTCGCCAAGGAAGAGTACAATCAGCCAGCCGACTCTTTTTTTAAAAAGTTTGAAGATGGATATTTCAAGATAAGGCTCTTCCAAGGCTTCGGTACCTCCCATCTTTTGCATATCCTCGCTGAATTCTTCATTGGCTACCCAGAGCACGTCGTCGATGGTTACGATACCCAATAGGAAGTTATTGTTATCTACTACCGGAAGTGCCACACGGTTATTCATTTTGAATACCTGGTTGGCTTTTTCCTGGTCGTCATATACATTCAATTCTATATACCTGCCATCTGTAAGTTCACTTACTAACCGGTCGGGTGGCGACAATAAAAATTCTCTGATTCTAACGTCATCAACAAGCTGTCCCTGATCATTGATCACATAGATTACATCAATGGTCTCAGATTCTTGTCCAACCTCTCTGATATGCTCCAATACCTCTGAAATGGTCCAGTCCGCTTGAACAGCAATGTAATCAGGCGTCATCAAGCGCCCCACACTGTCTTCAGGGTAACCCAGCAGTGATAAGGTAATCTTTCTCTCTTCCGGATTCAACAACTTGATCAATTCCCTTACAACACTTGTTGGTAATTCTTCAAGAAAAGAAGTACGGTCATCCGCTGGGAGTTCATTCAGTAAGGCTGCTGTCTTTAATGGCTGTAATTCCTGAATAATTGTTTTTTGTGCGCTAAGTTCAAGGATTTTGAAGGTGCTTGCGGCCCTGTGCACAGATAATGCTGCAACGATTTCAGTCGCTTGTTCTTCAAATTCCTCTATCAGTAAAGCCACATCACTGATGTTCAGGTTGTTCAAAAACTCATGCATACGCATCTTGTTCTCATCCGCCAGGATGAGCTCAAATTGCTCTTGTATGCTGAGGTTGTTCACAACCTGTGTCATGGTTCAAATTTTCGCTAAATTAAACATAGTTTTCTACGTTTCAATATTAACTTAAAGAGAGCGAAAAGCCCATCTATTGAGCAGCATTTTTGACTAATTTTGTACAAACATTTGCCATGCCCAGACAAGATCTTTTTGAATCACCTGATTATTTCGCACTCGATGCGCTGCTAACTGAAGAGCATTTGATGATCAGGTCTGCAGTTCGTGATTATGTCAAGCAATCTATTTCACCAATTATTGAAGAGGCGGCCCAGCAGGCCAGGTTCCCATCACAGATTGTAAAAGAGATGGGTGCCTTGGGTTGTTTTGGTCCGACAGTTTCTACGCAATATGGCGGAGGAGGTTTGGACCATATCAGTTACGGCCTCATGATGCAAGAACTGGAGAGAGGAGATAGTGGAGTTAGATCTACAGCAAGTGTTCAGGGTTCTTTGGTGATGTATCCCATTTACAAATATGGAAGTGAAGAGCAAAAGAATAAATTCCTTCCTAAGTTGGCATCTGGAGAATGGCTAGGTTGTTTTGGACTCACCGAAGCGGATCATGGAAGTAATCCAGCAGGAATGCTAACCAGATTGAAAAGCGATGGAGATCATTATGTGCTCAATGGAAGTAAAATGTGGATCAGCAACGCACCCTATTCAGATGTGGCAGTAGTTTGGGCGAAGGATGATCAGGGGGATATAGTTGGTGTGATTGTTGAAAAGGGGATGGAAGGGTTTAAAGCACCAGAGATGCATGGGAAATGGAGCTTAAGAGCATCAGCAACTGGAGAACTGGTTTTTGAAGATGTAAAAATTCCTAAAGAAAATATCTTACCCGGCGTGAAGGGATTAAAAGGTCCTTTGTCTTGTTTGACCAAAGCAAGATTCGGAATTGCTTGGGGCGCTATCGGCTTGGCAATGGATTGTTATGATACAGCTCTGCGTTATGCAAAAGAGCGTTCTCAGTTTGGTAAGCCAATAGGGGCATTTCAATTGCAACAAAAGAAGTTGGCTGAGATGCTTACTGAAATCACTAAAGCTCAACTCTTGAATTGGAGAATGGCAGTTTTGATGGATGAGGGTAAGGGTACACCTGCTCAGGTGAGCATGTGCAAAAGAAATTCATGTGCAATTGCACAAGATGTATGTAGAGATGCCAGACAAATTCTTGGAGGGATGGGGATTACTGACGAGTATTCAGTTATGCGTCATATGATGAATCTGGAAAGCGTAATTACCTATGAAGGTACTCATGATATTCATTTGCTGATAACCGGAATGGATATTACTGGTTTCAATGCATTTTCATGACAAAACAGTTTGCTAAAGTAATTTTTCTAATTGGCTTCATGGGGTCTGGAAAATCACATGAAGGTCGACTCCTTTCTCAGCAAACCGGTTTACCTTTTATTGATTTGGACGAATGGATTCAAGAAAAAGAAGGTAGAAGTATTACAGAGATTTTCAATACTGATGGAGAGGGCTATTTTAGAAATATAGAAGCAACACAGTTGCAATTGGCTTGTGCCAGTTTTTCTGAAGACATCTCCATTCATGTTGGCAATAATCGAATGAAAGGTATTATTGCTACTGGTGGTGGTACGCCTTGTTTTCATGGGAATATGGATTGGATGAATGATCATGGAATCACCATTTGGTTGAATTTGCCTATTGCTGTTTTAGCAGAAAGATTAAAGGGCGAAAAAGCAAAGCGTCCATTGATTGCTGAAATCAAAGAAGAAGAATTGATAGGGTTTATTGCAAAGAAAATTGAAGGTAGAAAACCGTTTTACAGTAAAGCGAATTTAGAAATTGTTGAAAGTGTGGATGTGAACTCATTGATTCAAAAAATACAAGATGCATAGAAAGTTGTTTAGGATTGCAGCATTCCTTATGGCATTGGCCGTTGCGTTAGGAGCATTTGGTGCCCACTTGTTGAAAAAACTTTTGACACCATCTTTACTGGAAGGCTATCAGACTGCAACCTATTATCAAATGATTCACGCGATAGGTATTTTTATTGCAGGGTTTCTTTACAAACAATACCATAACAAGAAGATGTGGGTAGCGGGACAATTATTTTTATTTGGAATAATTTGTTTTTCTGGTTCCATTTACATTAGGGTAGTCTTGAGTTTTGCGGGATATACCAGTTTGGGAATGTTTAACCTTGTTACTCCATTGGGAGGGGTTTTGTTTATCTTGGGGTGGTTGTGGCTTTTGCTTTCCATTTCTTCTAAGCATGGAGAGAAGCAGCCCAATAATGAGTAGGTGAATGGAGAAAGTTAAAGCAGAACTTGTTGAAATTCAAGAGAAATAAAAATGTAATTTTGAAAAACTCCTGATGGAGGATTGCTTATCTAATTAGTAGTACATACAATGGCCAATCGATTGAAACCTCCAAAACAGAAAGTAGATGAAGAGGTGTTGATAGAAGAAAAAGAAGAAACAGTCGAAATAAAAGCGCTGGTTAAGGATGAGCGCACCCATAAAATTCTAGGATCCGTTTTGTTGTTTATAAGCTTCTTTCTTTTTGTTTCTTTTGCTTCCTATTTATTTACTTGGAATGAGGATCAGGATAAAGTAAGAAACATGGGGGCAAAAATTTTGATGCCCAACGAACTGGAGATCAGCAATCAATTAGGAAGTTTAGGTGCCTATACGGCATATGTTTTCTTTGAATATGGTTTTGGTATCGCTTCTTTTCTTTTTTGTTCTTTGTTCTTTGTTATTGGGATAAATGTGTTGTTTGGCAGAAAGGTTTTTTCTATCATTAGAAATATCCGGTACATACTAATGGGACTTGTTGTCATTAGTGTTAGCGCCTCTTTCTTCATGCCAGAAGCAGTTTTCAATTGGGGCGGTGCTGTAGGGAAGTTTTCATCTTACTGGATGAAAGGTGTGTTTGGATGGTGGGGTACTTTTTCAATCATAACACTTGCACTCTTCTCTTATTTTATATGGAGGTTCAATCCAGTATTTAAGATGCCGGTGTTTAACAAATTGTCACAGGATGGCGATGTTAAGTTGGATGATCTTCAAGCTGAAGTTGATCCAGAGCCAGAAATAATTCAACCTCGATTAGATCTTACAGAGGGAAATTCACTTAAGCAGCAGGATGCCACATTGAATTTAGAGGTTGTAGAAGAAGCGTCAAATAAACTTAAGGAAGAAAAACCTTTGCATACTGAACCTGCAGTTTTGATTACAGCGCCTGTTGAAGAACCGGTTTTGATCAAAGCGGTTGATGAGGTCATTCAATCAGATGCTGAACCAGATTTGGAGATCAAGCCAGTTGCAGAAGAAAAAATTTCTGCAAGAGCGGCTGCAGTTTTGGCTTCTCCAAAATTTGACCCAATTGCAGATTTAAAAGGTTATAAATATCCTTCATTGGAGTTGATGGCGCAACATGCTGGTGAGAAAATAGTAATGGATCAAAGTGAGCTGGAAGCGAACAAGACTCAGATTATAAAAACACTTCAGAATTATGATATTGATATTCAGAAAATATTTGCAACTGTAGGTCCTACTGTTACTTTGTATGAAATCGTTCCGGCAGCTGGTGTGCGCATTTCTAGAATAAAGAACCTGGAAGATGATATTGCATTGAGTTTATCCGCCTTAGGCATCAGGATCATCGCGCCCATTCCAGGGAAAGGAACAATAGGTATCGAAGTGCCTAATGTGAAAAAAAGTGTAGTAGGGATGCGCTCTTTATTGTCGAGCGATAAGTTTCAAAAGAATGATTATGCCTTACCTATTGCTTTGGGAAAGAAAATCGACAATGAGAATTTCATTGTAGATTTAGCAACGATGCCTCACTTGTTGATGGCAGGTGCAACGGGTCAAGGTAAATCAGTTGGGCTCAACGCAATTCTTGTTTCCTTGCTCTACAAGAAACATCCTTCTCAATTAAAGTTTGTGTTGGTAGATCCTAAGAAAGTAGAGTTGAGTTTATACAGGATCATTGAAAAACATTTTCTTGCCAAACTGCCTGGAGAAGATGATGCAATCATAACAGATACAAGAAAAGTTGTAAACACCCTCAATGCACTTTGTATTGAAATGGATGAGCGTTATGATTTGCTTAAAGATGCTGGTTGTAGAAATATCAGAGAGTACAACGAGAAGTTTGCTTCAAGAAAATTGAATCCTGAAAAAGGGCACAAATTTTTGCCTTTCATTGTATTGGTCATAGATGAGTTTGCCGATTTGATCATGACTGCCGGAAAGGAGATTGAAACACCAATCGCGCGTTTGGCTCAATTGGCACGTGCTATAGGTATTCATTTGATTGTTGCAACTCAACGTCCTTCAGTAAACATTATTACCGGTACGATTAAAGCTAATTTCCCGGCTCGTATTGCTTTCAAGGTTTCATCTAAAGTGGATAGCCGAACCATTTTGGATATTGGTGGAGCAGAACAATTGATTGGTCGCGGTGATATGCTTGTTTCCTATCAGGGTGAAGTAACTAGGGTTCAATGTGCCTTTGTTGATACACCTGAGGTAGAAAAAGTAGCTGAATTCATTGGTGCACAACAAGGCTATCCTTCAGCATTTGAACTTCCTGAAGTGGTTGATGAAAAAGACATGGAGGACCGAGAAGTTGACTTGTTGAGCAAGGATCCACTTTTTAATGATGCCGCACAATTGATTGTACAAAGTGGAATGGGGTCTACTTCGTTGATACAGCGCAGGTTAAAGCTTGGATATAATAGAGCAGGACGTTTGATGGATCAGCTTGAAGCAGCAGGTATCGTTGGTCCAAGTAAAGGAAGTAAGGTCAGAGAAGTGCTTTTTAAGACCGAATACGAGCTTGATCAGTTTCTTAAATCAATGGAATAGTCCTTTCTTTGTAATCAATAATTGAAGTAAATCAAACAAGTTATATGTTGAAATCTATTCTTTCTTTGGTCCTTGTTTTTACAATGGGTACAGGTGACTTGTTTGCTCAGTTGACAAAGGGGAATGGGAAAAGTGACCCGGAGGCAAAAAAGGTTTTGGATGCTGTTAGTGCGAAATTCAAAACATTTAAAAGTGTAAAAGCTTCTTTCACTTTAAAAATTGAAAATGCCGCAGGAAAAGTACAGGGCACAAAAACCGGAACAGTATTAATGAAAGGAATGAAGTATAGAGTATCCATTACCGGGCAGGATATTTTTTGCGATGGGGCAACTATTTGGACCTATGATATGGCTGCCAAGGAAGTACAAGTTGCTACGCTAGATAATTCAAGTGGATCGATTACACCTCAAAAGCTGTTTACTAATTTTTATGATAAGGATTTTCTTTTCTTGTTGAATGAAGATGTTAAGCGCAACGGTAAAACATATCAGGTAGTTGAGCTTACGCCTCTTGATAAGACAAAGCCATTTTTTAAGGTCGTGTTAGAAGTCGATAAGGCTACTAAAGTAATCATGTCAACCCGTGTATTTGAGAAAAATGGTAACCGTTATCTTTATGCCATCAATGACATGTCTACTTCTTCGGTGATAGCGGATGATAGTTTTGTTTTCAGTCCCAAAAAATATCCTGGTGTAGAGGTTATTGATTTACGTTAAGTTTAGTTTCCCCATCTGAAACTCTTGATTTCAAAACCTGCAAGATCTAATACACGATCTACTACTGTTGATGCAACTTCCTCAATTGTTTTAGGCTGGCTGTAAAAAGAGGGGGTAGCGGGACAAACAATTCCGCCTGCAAGAGTTATCGTTTCCATATTTTTAATATGAATCAGGTTGTATGGAGTTTCACGCGCCACACAAATCAATTTTCTTCTTTCTTTTAAAACTACATCTGCAGCTCTGGTTATCAGGTCACTTGATGTTCCTGTTGCAATTCTTCCCAACGTCCCCATGGAACATGGAATAATGATCATGGTATCAAATTTCCCTGAACCTGAGGCAAAAGGTGCTGAAAAGTCGTATTTACTGTAAACAGGAAGGTTTAGGTTGTTGTAGTCGTTGTTGCCCAATTCGGTGGACCATACCTCTTTTGCATTATCTGAAAACACAACTGCTAACTCATTCCATTGGTTTTCAATGGTTTTAAATTTTCTCAGCAACAAGTCTGCATATATCGATCCACTCGCACCGGTAACAGCTATAACCACTTTTCGCATTTCAATCTTTTTTACTATAACAAAGTTTGTTCCTAAAAGTTAAGTAACTCGTTGATTTTTAAGGGTATTGTTATAATTCTTAAAAAAAACATAAAAATACCCAAGCTTCTACGCAATATAAATAAGTAAAACCACGTTAATACCTTGGTTTTTCATAGGATATTGGATTTAAAACGGGCTGGATTTCTATCCGGGCCCTTTTTTTTTGTGCCTACTTCATCTGCAAAAAAAATCCCTGCCGAAGCAGGGACTTTCATTTCAATTAAACTTCTGCCATTTGAGCGATCGACTCGCTTTTGTAGGCCCCTTCGTCAAGTTTCTTCTTTGTCTCTTCAAATGCCTTCAAAGTAAGTTGAATGTCTTCATCTGTATGTGCGGCTGTTGGAATAAGTCTGTAAATGATATGTCCTTTCGGAATTACCGGATAGACCACAATTGAACAAAAAATATTGTAGTTTTCTCTGAGGTCGGTCACCATGTGTGTTGCTTCTTCCACACCACCTTTCATGTATACAGGGGTAACCACAGAATCTGTTTTGCCAATATCAAATCCTTTTTCTTTTAACCCGTTTTGTAGCTTTAGTGCGTTTTCCCAAAGTTTTTCCTTGAGTTGTGGCTGGGTTCTCAAGAGCTCTAGTCTTTTCAGGTTCCCAATTACAATTGGCATGGGGAGGGATTTAGCAAATATCTGACTTCTGATATTGTAGCGCACGTAATCAATGATTTGTTTTGGACCTGCAATGAATGCTCCAATTGAAGCCATTGATTTTGCAAAAGTGGAGAAGTATAGATCTATTTCGTCTTGAACACCTTGCTCTTCCCCGGCACCAGCACCAGTTTTACCTAAAGTGCCAAATCCATGTGCATCATCAACGAGTAATCTAAACTGGTATTTCGGTCTTAATGCTGCTATTTCTTTTAATTTACCTTGGTCACCTGCCATACCAAAAACACCTTCTGTGATAAGCAAAATCCCACCATTCTGGTTTTTTTCAATAAGGGCGGTTGCTCTCTGCAATTGCTTTTCACAATCTGCAACATCATTGTGTTTGAATACAAAACGTTGACCTGGGTGAAGGCGAAGTCCATCAATGATACAAGCATGACTTTCTGCATCATAAACAATCACATCATGTCTGCTACAGAGTAAATCAATCAAGCTCATGATACCCTGGTATCCAAAATTGAGTAAGATTGAATCTTCCTTATGTTCAAATGCAGCCAATTCTCTTTCCAGTTGCTCATGATGGTTGCTGTTTCCACTCATCATGCGGGCACCCATTGGGTAGGCTAGTCCATAAGCTTGTGAAGCATCTGTATCTGCTTTTCTCACCTCTGGGTGGTTGGCCAATCCAAGATAATTGTTTAAGCTCCACACAATCTTTTCCTTGCCTCTGAAAATCATGCGATTCCCAATATCACCTTCTAACTTTGGGAAAGCAAAATAGCCATGGGCTCTCTCGCGGTGTTGTCCAAGCGGTCCGTAGTTTTTGATTAGTCTTTCAAAGATGTCTGCCATGATGGAAAGGTTATAATGGTTTATGATGCAAAGATAAAATTTTTAGAAATAACCTTTACATAACATAGTGTTTAAAACTCGTCAGAGGAAAAGACTTTCATTGCCATAACTTTGTGTACAGTTCAAATTGAGAGTAATGAAGAATCTATGTTCGCTCTTTTTAGTATTGCTGATTTCAGGATCTGTAATTGGTCAGAAGTCCGTTTCTAATCAGGTTGGTAGACCAAAATTAGTTGTAGGAGTTATGGTTGACCAAATGAGATGGGATTTCATTTACCGCTATCAAAGTCGCTATGGCGATGGTGGGTTCAAGCGTATTTTAAGAGAAGGATTTAGTTGTGAAAATACATTTATACCCTATGCTCAAACTGTTACCGCTGCAGGGCACGCCTCAGTGTATACTGGTTCCGTTCCGGCCCTCAATGGTATTATGGGCAATGAGTGGTACGACAGATCGCTGAAGCGAGATGTATATTGTGTAGAAGATGATTCAGTCAAAATTGTTGGTGGGTCAGGCAAAGGCGAACCCATGTCACCTAAGAATTTAATTTCAACTACCATTACGGACGAACTCGAACTGGCTACCAATTTTAAGTCTAAAGTAGTTGGTGTAGCTATAAAAGACAGGGGTAGTATTTTGCCAGCCGGTCATGCAGGAGATGCAGCATATTGGTATGAGCCCAATTCTGGAAACTTTGTTTCAAGCACATGGTACATGTCGGCTTTACCCAATTGGGCAGTCGCCTTTAACCAAAGAAGGGTAGTAGATTCTTTTTATAAAATGAATTGGGCATTAAGCCACCCACTTGAAACTTATGTGCAAAGCGATAAAGATAATCCCGTATATCAAAAGAATCCGTTTCCACGAAAACTAGAAAACAATATTGGAAAGAACTTTGGCCCTATTTCTTCTACACCTTGGGGCAATACACTCACTTTGGGTTTTTCAAAAGCTGCGCTGGAAGCTGAAGAATTGGGTAAAGATGAGGTTACAGATTTTCTGGCGATCAGTCTTTCTTCTCCGGATTATATTGGTCACTCTTTTGGCCCTAATTCAGTCGAAATTGAAGACACCTACATCAAGTTGGATAGAGAAATAGCAGATTTCTTAAACTACCTGGATCAAAAAGTAGGTAAGGGGCAATATTTATTTTTCATGACAGCTGATCATGGAGTAGCACATGTTCCTGCGTTTTTGGAGGCAAATAAAATTCCTGCAAAAGGGATGAAGCCTGGCAAAGAAGCAGAAAATGCAACCATGGCAAAGTTTGGCTTACAAAGGTTGGTAGAAGCATCCGCCAATTACCAGATTTATCTTGATAAAGCCTATATCGATTCAATGGGGAAGGATTATAAGGCTGTCAAATCTTTCTATATTGATCAACTGAACAAGCAAGACAATATATTGCTTGCATTCGACAATGAAAGTATCAGCCTTGCCAATCTTCCCGAGGAATATAAGGAAATGTTTCAAAAAGGATATAACCATAAACTTGCAGGTGATGTACAGTTGATTTACAAACCTGGTTATTTTTTTAGTTACAATGTCAATGGTACTACACATGGCTCCATGTATCCATATGATGCTCATATTCCTTTGTTGTGGATGGGATGGGGAGTTAAGCAAGGGTTATCACACCGTAAAGTTTATATGAGTGATATTGCGGGCACAATTGCGGCCTTGTTGAAAATTCAAATGCCAAATGCTAATGTTGGGACTGTAATTCATGAATTGATAAAGTAAATTATAATGCTATGGAAGCATATTTAGATTTAGTAAAACATATTTTAGAAAACGGAACCGATAAAAGTGATAGAACAGGAACGGGAACGCGAAGCATATTTGGATACCAAATGCGTTTTGATTTAAATGAAGGCTTTCCTATGGTAACTACCAAAAAGCTTCATTTAAAAAGTATCATACATGAATTGCTGTGGTTTTTGAAAGGTGAAACCAATATTCAGTATTTGAAAGAGAACGGTGTGAGCATTTGGAATGAGTGGGCTGATGAAAATGGGGAACTTGGTCCCGTTTATGGAAAGCAATGGAGGAGCTGGACAGGCGCTGATGGGAAAACACATGATCAAATAATTGAACTAATCGAGCAATTGAAAAAGAATCCTGATAGCAGGCGTTTGATTGTGAGTGCATGGAATGTGGCTGAGTTGCCCAAGATGGCTTTAATGCCTTGTCATACTTTGTTTCAATTTTATGTTGCAGATGGAAAGCTTTCCTGTCAGCTCTATCAACGTTCTGCAGATGTATTTCTTGGTGTGCCATTTAATATCGCTTCTTATGCATTGCTCACCATGATGGTGGCACAGGTTTGTGACTTACAACTAGGTGACTTTGTTCATACTTTTGGAGATGTTCATTTGTATAACAATCATTTTGATCAGGCACGTGAACAATTGAGCAGGACTCCTTTTCCATTGCCAAAAATGAAAATCAATCCTGAAGTAAAAAATATCTTAGGGTTTAAGTTTGAAGATTTCGTTTTGGAGGGTTATCAAAGTCACCCAGCAATAAAAGCACCCGTAGCAGTTTAAATGAAAAAAATGATCATATCAATTGTTGTTGCAGCTGCAGAAGACCATGCTATTGGTGAAGGGAATGCCCTGTTGTGGAAGCTGCCGAACGACATGAAGTTTTTTAAGAATACTACATGGGGCATGCCTGTCATCATGGGAAGAAAAACTTTTGAATCAATGTCATCAAAGCCTTTGAATGGCAGACTCAATATCGTTATATCTCGTAATCAGCATTCCTTTAATGAACAAGAAGGTGTTTTAGCTGCAAAAAGTGTTGAGCATGCAATTGAGCTTGCAAAATCATCTGATTGTAATGAAGTTTTTGTAATTGGTGGTGGTGAGATCTACCGACAAGTCTTGCCGATTGCAGACAAGATATACCTGACACGCGTGCACACCAATTTTCCTAATGCCGATACTTTTTTCTTTCCTTTGGATACGACTGTTTTCAAATTAACAGAGGAAATACCTATGGAAGCTGATAAAAAGCATGCATTTGCATATACTTTCCAAATCTGGGAAAGAGCGTAACAAGTAAATGATGATGTACAATCATTTTCAATTGGGGATGAAGTATCTGCAGTATTTTATTACTGCATCCAACGGTAGGGGACATGGTATTCACTCTCCCTTTGTTTTTGATTTTGTTGAACATGTTTTAATACCATCAAAGCAGCAAAAAAATAATTTTCTACAGATTGAAAAGCTGAGGAAAGAATATCTAAAAGACAATCTATCTTTTCTTGAAGTTGAAGATTTAGGAGCAGGGTCTTTTTCAAAGGCAGGATCAAAAAGATCTGTTGCCCAAATCGCAAATGGTGCTGCCAAGCATCCTAAATTTGCCAGGTTGCTTCATAGCATGGTTAAGTATTATGGGGTTTCTTCTGTAATTGAGTTGGGAACATCACTTGGTCTCACAACTAGGTATATGGCACTTGTAGGGAGTCAAGTTACTGTTCATACGATTGAAGGTGCGCCAGGTATAGCAGAATTTACAAGGCAGTCACTTGAAAACGAAGGAGTATCCAATGTGCAAATACATGTTGGTGATTTCAAGAATGAACTGCCCAAGGTCTTGGAACAGATAAAAGGAAGAAAACTGATATTTTTTGATGGAAATCATCAGTATGAACCTACTAAATGCTACTTTGAACAGGTTCTTTTAAATTGTCAGGAAGATGATGTACTTGTTTTTGATGATATCCACTGGAGTAGTGGAATGGAAAAAGCATGGCAAGAAATTAAGAAAAATGAAAGAGTTACCTGTTCAGTAGATTTATTTTTTATAGGAATCGTCTTTCTTAGAAAAGAATTCAAGGAAAAGCTTGATTTTACGATTCGGTTCTAATTTTTTCATCCCTTTGGGAAAACTAATTTCTTTACCTTCACGTCCTCAATCAAACCCCATGATCATTGGTGTTTTAAAAGAATTACTCCCTGAAACAAGGGTCTCTCTCATCGCAGACGGCGTTGCGCAATTAACCAAGAAGAAGCTGACTGTTTGGGTAGAAAGTGGAGCTGGTGAACAAGCTTATTGTTCTGATGCTGATTACCGCAATGCAGGTGCTGAAATCAAATCTGCAGCTGAAATTGCAGCTGGTGCTGATGTAGTACTTTCTATTCACCCGCCTACGATTGACATTCGTAATGGTGTTGTGCTCATTGGAATGTATCAGGCGCGTTTCCAGACTGAACTTATTAAAAGCTGGACAGACAAAGGTGCTGTGGTATTCAGTATGGAACTCTTGCCCAGAACCACCAGGGCACAGAGCATGGACATCTTATCCAGTCAGGCAAACATTGCTGGTTACAAAGCAGTACTTACAGCTGCAAATGCATACGGTCGTTATTTCCCCATGTTCATGACAGCAGCTGGTAGCATTGCTCCTGCGAAAGTCCTCATACTTGGCGCAGGTGTCGCAGGTTTACAAGCTATTGCAACTGCCAAACGATTGGGTTCAGTTGTTGAGGTATTTGATACCCGACCAGCAGTAAAAGAAGAAGTACAAAGTTTGGGTGCAAAGTTTATTGAAATCCCAGGAGCAGCTGATGCTTCATCTGCTGGTGGTTATGCAGTAGAACAGTCTGAGGAATACAAGCGAAATCAACAACAAAAAATTGCAGAGAGTATTGCTAAGGCAGATATAGTAATTACAACCGCACAGATCCCCGGTAAAAAAGCACCCATTCTGGTTACAGAGGAAATGCTTAAAACCATGAGAGATGGAAGTGTTATTGTAGATCTCGCAGCATCCACAGGCGGCAACACTCCACACACCAAAAACCGTGAGACGGTTGTGTTCAATGGCGTTAAAATTATTGGTGATAGTAATTTGCCAGCAACAATGCCTTCTGATGCCAGTAAATTGTATGGCAAAAACATCATTAATTTTTTGCTTTTGATCATCGATAAGGAAGGAAATCTTCATTTGAATATGGAAGATGATCTTGTTAAAGGTGCAAGAGCACAGGTTCTATAATCAGGTATTAAATTTCAAGTATATGGATCAAGTCTTGAATTGGATCAGCGCACACGAGGAAATGTTTTATGTGGTTTTCCTCATGATCTTTGTAGGTATTGAAGTAATTGGTCGCGTCCCATCTGTATTGCATACCCCTTTAATGAGTGGTGCCAATGCTATTCATGGAGTAGTAATCATTGGAGCCATTATTGTAATGGGTCAGGCTGAAGAAGGTGATGTCTTGTCCTTGATTCTAGGCTTCATTGCTGTTATTCTCGGTACATTGAATGTAGTTGGTGGGTTTGTGGTGACCGACAGAATGCTTGAAATGTTTAAAAAGAAAAAATAATCTTCCAAAATAGCACGCAATGGAAATTAACTTGCTTGTCCTTCTCTATCTCATCGGCTCTGTTACATTTATTGTGGGGTTGAAAATGCTATCAAATCCTGCTTCAGCAAGGAGGGGAAATTTAGTTGCTGCAGCTGGAATGCTTGTAGCTATCCTGGGTACTATTTTTCTTTATGAAAGTGAAGGTAAAAAACTCGGTAACTATGCATGGATTTTTGCTGCGTTATTTATTGGGACTGTTGTTGGTACTTTAATGGCGAAGAAAGTACAAATGACTGCCATGCCAGAAATGGTGAGTTTGTTTAATGGTATGGGCGGGGCATGTGCAGCTTTGATATCAGTTATTGAATTCAATCATCTGCTGCACAATACAAGTGATTTGGCTTCTTTGGATGCAACTAAATTGTTGATCATTTTACTGGGATTGATCATTGGTGCTGTTTCTTTTTCAGGTAGTATGATTGCCTGGGGTAAACTCAATGGGAAAATAAAAGATTTTGCTTTTGGCGGACAACACATCATCAACCAAGTTATTTTGTTGTTGAATGTTGCCATTGCAACATACATGATTACAGTAAGGCCCGAGCAAACTCATCTTTTATTCTATGTGGTTGTTGCTTTGTCTATTTTGTATGGTGTTTTCTTTGTGCTTCCAATTGGAGGTGCGGATATGCCTGTAGTGATTTCTTTGCTCAACTCGTTTACTGGAGTTGCTGCTGCATGTGGTGGATTTTTATACGACAATAAAGTAATGCTTACCGGTGGTATTCTTGTAGGTGCTGCTGGAACCTTGCTTACTATCTTGATGTGTAATGCCATGAACAGGTCGCTTTTGAATGTATTGATTGGTTCATTTGGTGGAAATAAAGCTGGTGCTGCCGGTTCTGGTGGTGCAGCAGGGGGTACTTATAAAGAAGTGACGCTTAGTGATGCAGCTGTAGTAATGAGTTATGCAAGTAAAGTCATGATTGTACCTGGATATGGTCTTGCTGTTGCACAGGCCCAACATGTTTGTCATGAATTGGAAAAAGCATTGGAAGCGAAAGGTGTTGAAGTAAAATATGCCATTCATCCGGTTGCTGGTAGAATGCCCGGTCACATGAACGTTTTATTGGCAGAGGCTGATGTGAGTTATGATAAATTATTGGAAATGGAAGAAGCCAATGAAGAATTTAAAAATACAGATGTGGTACTCATCCTTGGAGCGAACGACGTTGTGAATCCTGCTGCCAAATCAGATCCTGCTTCTCCTATTTATGGTATGCCTATTCTCGAAGTTGAAGAAGCTAAGCATGTAATCGTTAACAAACGAAGCATGAAACCAGGCTATGCTGGTATTGAAAATCAGCTTTTCTTCCAGCCCAAAACATCAATGCTTTTCGGTGATGCTAAGAAAGCGTTACAGGATTTGCTTGCTGAAATCAGAAGCATATAATCGATAGCTGTTATCTACAATTTCAGGATGGGAATGCTTATTTTTAAGCTTCTAAATACCTGACTATGCGAATTCTTTTTTTATCCTTGTTTGTATTAGGTTTTTTCTCAGCGACTGCTCAAAAAAAAATTACTGGTTTTTTACACGACAACAGTGCTGCTCAGTATGAGCTGGAAAAGAAGTTTGACGGATTGTTGAATGCGGCCGACCAAGACAAATGGATGAAGTTCCTCACTTCAAAGCCACACCATATTGGGTCTGCACATGGTAAAGCCAATGCAGAATACATGGCTGGTTTATTTAGACAGTGGGGATATGAAACAGAAATTGCAGTCTATCATGTACTTTTCCCAACACCTAAATTTCGTTCTCTAGAATTGCTTGGAACAAAGCCTTATAAAGCCAGGCTGGAAGAATCCGCTTTAAAAGAAGATGCAACATCAGGAATAAAAGAAGATCAACTTCCTCCTTATAATGCCTATTCTGCTGATGGAGATGTAACAGCTGAACTTGTTTTTGTAAACAGAGGTATACCTGCAGATTATGAAGAATTGGAAAGGATGGGCATCAGTGTTAAAGGGAAAATTGTGATTGCAAAATATGGTGGTTCATGGAGAGGAATCAAGCCTAAAGTAGCAGCAGAACATGGTGCAATAGGATGTATTATTTATTCAGATCCAAAGGACGATGGATACGTTGCTGGAGATGTTTATCCTAATGGTCCTTATCGTCCGCAACAAGGTGTACAAAGAGGTTCAGTCATGGATATGCCAGTATATCCTGGTGATCCGACTACTCCTGGGTATGGGTCGACTGCCGATGCGAAGCGTTTGCAGAGAGAGGAAGTGACAACCATTATGAAAATTCCAGTACTCCCTATTTCGTATGAAGATGCACTTCCTTTATTGCAGTCATTGGCTGGTCCAGTTGTACCTGATGCATGGAAGGGAGGTTTGCCGATAACCTATCATGCTGGTCCCAGTACCCAAAAAGTAAGACTTCAACTTCAATTCAATTGGGATATTAAACCATTGTACAATGTTATCGCAAAAATGAAGGGTAGTCTTTATCCTGATGAATGGGTGATTAGAGGTAATCATCATGATGGATGGAATTTAGGTGCAGCAGATCCTATCAGTGGTATGGTTGCTGAAATGGATGAAGCAAGGGCTATTGCAGAATTGGCTAGGCAAGGATATAAACCAAAGCGGACAGTCGTTTTTGCAGCATGGGATGGTGAAGAGCCAGCCTTGTTGGGTTCAACTGAATGGGTGGAAGATCATGCTCAGGAACTCAAGCAAAAGACAGTCGCCTATCTTAATTCAGATGGTAACAGCAGGGGTTTTATTGGTATTGGTGGTTCACATGCATTAGAAGGATTCTTCAATGAAATTGCTGCAGATGTTATAGATCCACAAACAGGAGTAAGTGTACGCGACAGACGTTATGCAAGAATGCTTGCTACTGCTGATCGCAATGCACGTGCAAGAATGGTTGGTAACAAGTATATGAAAATTGAAGCACTTGGAGCTGGTTCAGATTACTCACCGTTCTTTCAACATTTGGGAATTCCATCTGCCAACATTGGATATGGTGGTGAAGGAAGTGGGGGAGAATATCATTCTATTTATGATTCATATGATCATTTTGTTAGGTTCAAAGATCCCGGTTTTCAATATGGAGTTGCATTGGCTAAAACAGCAGGCAGGTCTATGTTGCGACTTGCTAATGCGGATGTATTGCCTTTTGATTACAATACGCTTACCAATACCATTGCTGGATACCTCGCTGACGTTAAAGGTTTGATTGATCAAATGAGGAATGATGTTGAGGTTGAAAATAAAATGATTGCAGAAAAAATATTTCTCTTGGCAGCTGATCCAAAAAATAAACGTGCATTACCTGTGGCTCAATCATCGGTACCTTACCTTGAATTTGGTAGTCTTGAAAACGCCATGCATGCTTTAACACAATCCACGCAACAACTGAAAAACTTGCTTGGAAAAGCCGACCAGTTGAATGCAACTGATTTGGCCAAACTCAATAATATTTTGTTTACAGCAGAACAAAGCCTGCTCAATGAAAAAGGGTTACCTCGCAGGCCATGGTACAAGCATCAGGTATATGCTCCAGGATTTTATACTGGATATGGTGTAAAAACTTTACCTGGTGTAAGAGAGGGAATTGAAGAGAAAAATTGGAAAGAGGCTCAAGATCGAATTGGTGTATTGTCATCAACACTGATGAATTTTGAAGCTGTAATGCGAAACGCGATTTCTATCCTGAGTAAATGAAACTAAAAACAGAATTTCTAAATACAATTGAAAGCTGTCAGGGTTTTGATAAAGAAGCTTTTATCGAAGCACATCAGCAAACACCTGTTGTTTCAATTAGAATCAATCAATCAAAAATTCTAGAGCGAACCGTTGTTCTGGATGATGAAAATCTTTTGGCAAAAGTTCCTTGGTGTGATGAAGCCTATGTTTTAAAAGATCGACCTTCATTCACACTTGACCCTTTATTTCATGCAGGTGCTTTTTATGTTCAGGAGGCTTCAAGTATGTTTTTGCAACATGTCGCAAATCATTTGTTTCAGGAAGGTCGTGGATATAAGGCATTGGATTTATGTGCGGCACCAGGAGGTAAATCAACTTTAATGGCTGGGATGCAACAATTTGGTCTGATTGTTTCAAATGAAATCATACAGTCACGTGTTGCTGTACTTCAGGAAAATATCATTAAATGGGGCCAAATGAAAGTTTTGGTGTCCAATAATGATCCGTCTGATTTCAAAAAGTTACCTGGTTATTTTGATTTTGTAATGGTAGATGCACCATGCAGTGGAAGCGGACTTTTTAGGAAAGATGAAAAAGCCATGAATGAATGGAATCCTGAACTTGTTGATTTCTGTGCTGCAAGACAAAAAAGAGTATTGCATGGAGCTATTGAAACAGTTGCAGAAGGAGGGTATTTATTTTATTCAACCTGTTCTTTTTCTGAGGAAGAAAATGAAGACAATCTGGATTTTTTAATCGATACAGGCATGTTTGAATCTGTTGATATTCTTACAGATCCTTCATGGAATATTGTTTCATCGAGTTCAAAGAAGCATGGTGCCAGAGGATTTCGCTTTTATCCTGGTAAGATTATGGGAGAAGGATTTTTTTGTGGTGTTTTGAAAAAGGTGTCATCTGCTAATATCAACACAATCGTATATCCTCATTCAGTAAAAACTTTGCCACTGGATAGTCAATTGAAAGATTGGGTGACTGATGCTGAGGCATTGTATTATTTTCAAAAAGCGGATGATGTCTTTGCATTTGATTCTGAGTTTTTATCAGATTTAAATTTAATCTCATCTGTCTTAAAATTGAGAAAATCTGGACTCCGTTTAGGGGAAATTATTAGAGGTGATTTTGTGCCCAATCATGAATTGGCAATGTCAACACTTCAGAGTGATGATATTTCAAGCATACAGCTTGATCATAAAACTTCCTTACAATATTTAAGACGAGAAACAATTGATTCTGCTGTTGCACAAAAGGGATGGTCCCTTGTTCAATATAAAGGAATATCCTTAGGTTGGATCAAACAGGTTCAGGGTAAAGCCAAAAACCATTATCCCTTGAACTGGCGTATTTTGATGCGTGGTTGAACATATGTTAAAATTCAACTTTATCAAATCGCTCAAATGGCTTTTTGTTATCTTTGGTTTCATTGTGCTAAATTTAATTGTAAGACTCTGACATGAAAGCAATTCTATTTTCTATTTTGTTTTTGATCTCATTTGTTGCTCAGGCACAGCAGCCTAAGTTGTATGCTGATAAAAATGAGAAAGGTATTTTTGTTGAACACAAAGTGCAACCCAAAGAGAATTGGTACAGTGTCGGAAGATTATATGCTATCAGTCCCAAAGAAATTGCTGTTTTCAATGGTCTGACAATGGACAAAGGATTGTCAATTGGACAATCGCTTAAAGTTCCTTTGAATTCAGTAAATTTTGTTCAATCAGTTTCAGCTGCTGGTATTCCAGTTTATCATACAGTTCAAGCCAAAGAAGGTCTTTTGAAAGTTGCATCTATCTATGGGTTGACGCTAACTGCAATCAAAAACTTAAATGGATTGAACTCGGATCAGATAAACACGGGCAACAATTTAATAGTGGGTTATATCGGTGCTGTAAATCAGTCCACAAACAACGCTGTTCCAAATACACCAGCTGCGCAAGCATCAGTACCTGCGCCTGTCGTTACACCACCAGTGCAAAATAATAAAGCAGCAGTTGCTCCTACACAGACCAAGCCAAATAGTGCTTTAGAGCAGCCAAAAGAACCTGCTTCTAAACCCGCAGTGAAAAGTCCTGCGCCAGTTAATCAACCTCAGGTGCCAGCTGCAGAAACAAAGTTGACAAACTCCACTACTACAAACTATTTTGCTACTGGGTTTAGTCAGCAAACAAAAGATGGGAAGGAACAACGAATCGAAAATGCAACCTATGGTATTTTCAAGAGCTCGAGTGGCTGGCAAGATGGGAAATATTATATACTTATCAATGATGTTGTTCCAGGTACTATTGTAAAAGTAAGTGCAATTGCAACAGGCAAAGTTGTTTATGCTAAAGTTTTGGGTGCTGTTCCTCCTGGTAAAGAAAGTGAGGGATTGGTGCTTAGATTAAGTAATGCTGCAGCGAATGCCTTGGGTGTAGAGCCTTCTGGGGCACTTACACTAGTATGGTATAAATAAGCCAGTAGGTATCATTTACTTTAAATGACCTTGGCTCGTCACGTTAAAACATATTTATGTCATTTGCTTTTCAGCTGTATCGAATACTAGTGCCCAAGCCTATACGGACAAAAATTTTGTTATCCCGTCTCCAAAAAGAAATCCCGGCCTATCATGAAGCTTCTGCGGATTATGCATCAGATGAAGAAAGAAAAGAGGTTGTAAATTATGTACGCAACAATGGTGTTCAGATATTTCCATACACTTTTACTGAAAAATACAAGCAAGATTCAATAGAGGTTTTTCATGATGTAGCATGTGGAATGAAATATGTATTATTCAATGAGAAGCGTTTGTACTTTAAGCGGAAATGGTCAACTAAACGTATACAAAAATCATTTCACGATTTAACCCTGGAACAAGATGATATGAGCCCACATCGTTATTTATCAGAAAACTTTAATTTGGATGAAAATGATGTGGTGGCAGATTTTGGTGCTGCAGAGGGAAACTTTACTCTCTCTGTAATTGAGCATATCAAAAAAGCTTATTTATTTGAATATGATCCAGAATGGATTGAAGCATTACAAATGACTTTCAAGCCTTGGAAGGATAAAGTTGAAATCATTCCTAAATTTGTCTCTGATAAAAACGATTCTAAGCATTGTTCAGGTGATGTTTTTTTCAAGGATAAGTCAATTAGTTTTTTAAAGATAGATGTGGATGGAGGCGAACGTTCTTTATTGAAAGGCTTTGAGCATACAATTGCGACTGCCAAGCCAATGAAGATTGCGCTATGTACTTATCACCAACATGATGATGAACAGGAGTTTAGTAGTTGGCTAAAAAGTAAAAATTACAATGTTAAGCCTTCAACTGGATACATGATCTTCCACTATGATAAAAAACTTAAGGCACCTTATATTCGCAGGGCCTTGATCAGGGCAACAAAAAATGTGTAATGAATTGGAAACTCCTTAAGTCTGAGTATTTATTTAAAGACCTTTGGTTTACGGTTAGAAAAGACACTTGTGAGCGGTCGGGTGGACAAATAGTGGATCCCTATTACGTTTATGAATTTCCAGAATGGGTTACGGCAGTTGCAATAACAAAGGAAGGCAAATTTATTTTTGAACGTCAGTATAGGCATGCGGCAGGTTTAACCATGCTGGAAATACCAGGAGGATGTGTTGACCCTGAAGATGCAAGTTTGCAAGATGCTATTGCGAGAGAGCTTAAAGAAGAGACAGGATATACTTTTAAAGAATATACCTATTTGGGTAAAACATCTGCTAATCCTTCCACCCACAACAATTGGATGCATTTCTTTCTTGCAACAGAAGGTGAAAAAATGAGTGAACAAAACCTTGACCAAAATGAGGAAATCGAATTGGTCTTGCTCAGTTTAGAAGAGGTGAAAGCTCTTTTGCACAATCAGGAAGTTTTACAAAGCATGCACGTTACAGCATTGTTTTATGCTTTGAATAAAATGGGAGCAATTAATTATTGAAAAACTGTTTGCGGTTCACTTCACCTACAACAAAAATGCTTCCGCATACCAGTATGAGATCATTGTTATTGGCCTTATTTTTAAAATACTGAATACCATCATTTACATTTTCAAAGATTTGTCCATTTAATTGATGAGTTGCTGCCATTGCTTTGAGTTGCAGAGGGTCTAATGCCCTTGGGAGCTGTGCTTTGGTGAATGCATACTCAGCCTCCTTTGGTAAAAGCGATAGCACCTCATTTACATCTTTATCGGCTGAAATACCAAGTACTAGATACAGCTGATTAAAATTGAATCTTTTTAGTTGTTCGAGCATTTTCTTTACACCATCAGCATTGTGTGCAACATCTAATATGATCAATGGTGAATAAGAAATCGTTTCCCACCTGCCATGCAGACCTGTATTCGAGATTACGTTTAAAATACCTTTTTGAATTGAATCTTCATTAATCTCCCAATCAAGTTTGCGGAGTTGGTCTATGGCTACCCTGACTGTTATAATATTTTCTTGCTGGTAACTTCCTGCAAGTGGACAAGTATAGTTGTATTGGCGAGATTGATCGATTGCGGTTAGTTGAATAGATAGAGAACTTGGACTGTCTTCAGTGATTTCAGATGACCAGTGTTGATCTGCAAAGCAAATTGGGGCTTGTAACGAAGCAGCTTTTTCTTTAAAAACAAATGCTGTTTGTGGTTGTGTTTTTCCAATGACAGTCGGTGTGTTCAACTTAATAATACCAGCTTTTTCACCTGCTATTTTATCAAGCGTGTCACCAAGAATTTGCACATGATCATAACTGATATTGGTAATGATGGATAAAACGGGATGGATAACATTGGTGCTGTCTAGCCGACCACCTAATCCTGTTTCAATTACCGCAATATCTACTTTTTCATTTTCAAAATATTCAAAAGCCATACCAACTGTCACCTCAAAAAAGGAAGGAGAAATTTCTTCTATCAGTGGTTTGATTTTAGCTGTAAAATCAACAACAAATGTTTCAGAAATCATTTCTCCATTCACTTTTATCCTTTCTCTGAAATCTTCGAGGTGAGGTGAAGTATAGAGGCCTGTTCTATAGCCCTGTTCCTGTAGAATAGAAGCAATGAGGTGGCTAACAGAACCCTTTCCATTGGTTCCGGCTACATGTATTGTTTTAAATCTTTTCTCAGGGTTATTTAAAAAAGAACAAATTGTCAGGGTATTGGCCAGATCCATTTTTAATGCAGCTACCCCAGATTTGCTAAACATGGGAAGCTTGGTATAGAGATAATCAATAGAAGCTTTGTAGTTCATGCTGCAAAGATATTGTATCTTCGAAACCATGAGTATGTTCATGTGGCTGCCAATGTCGGCTTTTTTATTGGTTACTTTAATTCTGTTGTTTTACTACCTGAGGTATTTCCGTTTACTGGCCTTTCACCGACCAGTAGAAAAAGAGTTCTCTTTTGAGCATGCCGTTAGCGTAGTGATCTGTGCAAGGGATGAGGCAGATGAAATTGAGACAAATCTACCTGGTGTTTTGGCTCAGCATTACCGAAGTACACACGAAATTGTTGTGGTAAACGATAATTCTCAGGATGACACGAAATTTTTACTGGAAGGTTTATATAAGGACTTTAAACAATTGCATATTGTCGAACTCAAACAAGAGGCTGTGCATATTCCTGGTAAAAAATTCCCTTTATCGATGGGTATCAAATCAGCTAAACATGAGGTGCTCTTGTTAACGGATGCCGACTGTATACCGTCTTCTGAACACTGGATAAAGAAAATGCAAGCTGCTTTTCATTCAGGTATTGAAATCGTTCTCGGATATGGTGCGTATAAGAAAGAAGGTGGTTTACTCAATAAAATCATTCGATTTGATACTTTTCATACTGCATTGCAATATTTATCTTTTGCATTAGGCGGGATGCCTTATATGGGAGTGGGTAGAAATCTAGCTTACAAAAAAGAATTGTTTTATAAACAAAAAGGGTTTGCTGCGCATCATCATTTACCGGGTGGAGATGATGATTTGTTCATCAATGGTTGCGCAAATAAATATAATACTGCAGTTGTAATTGACCGGGATGCATTTACCTATTCAACTCCTGCAAAAGGGTGGTCTGAATGGCTTTCTCAAAAAGAAAGACATAACGCAACGGGTAAATATTATAAGACGCAACACAAGTGGGTGTTAGGTGCTTATATGTTAAGTCAGTTTCTTTTTTACCCGTTGTTTGTTGTTGCACTGCTTACATTCGACTGGAGATGGGTATTGGGTGTATTGGGGCTGAAATTGCTTGTACAGGGACTCGTTTTCTTTAAGTCAATGAAAAAACTAGGCGAATCTGATTTGTTTTTTCTTTTCCCATTGTGGGATATATGGATGTTTTTTTATTACCTGTTTTTTATGTCATCATTATGGAAAACTCCAAAGACACATTGGAACTGATTACAAGTTATTTTTCAGATTTCACACCCAGGCAAATTGAGCAATTCAAACAACTGGGACCAATTTATGCTGATTGGAATCAGAAGATCAATGTTATATCAAGAAAGGATATAGATGCATTGTATGAAAGGCATGTTTTGCACTCGCTTTCAATAGCCGCACAGTATCCGTTTGTACCAGGTTTAGAAATTATTGACATTGGAACGGGTGGAGGATTTCCGGGTGTCCCTTTGGCTATTTTTTTTCCTGATGTGAAGTTTCATCTGGTAGATTCTATAGCGAAAAAGTTAAAGGTGGTTGAAGCAGTTAAAGATGCCCT
>CAZVYI010000006.1:0-10418 GCA_964631755.1 uncultured Sphingobacterium sp.
GCCATTCTTCCCAACAAAGAAATTGAGGCCAGTCAATGTATTTCTTATTTCACAATTGAATTAAAGCAATCTCAGCTGCCAGATCAGTATAAAGGAAAATCTGACGAATGGATTTTTGGTTGTGACATCTGTCAGGATGTTTGTCCCTGGAACAGGTTCAGCCAACCACATCAGGAACCTCTATTTGAACCATTGAACTCAATACTAAACTTCAATATCCAAGACTGGATCAATACCGATAAAAACATATTTAATCAATTGTTCAGAGATTCGCCAATCAGGCGTTCCAAATGGGAGGGAATACAGCGCAATTTAAAAAATTATCAACTGAGCATTACTCCCAGCGAAAAACACGTATAGCGACAGCATATAAAACAATACCCCAGATCAAGAGGTATTGCAACTGAGGACCGCAATCGGTTAAATGAGCGCCTTCAAAAGCTACATTTCTCATAGCCTGATTCAAATGCGTCAATGGCAATATATTACAAAGTGGTTGAAGCCATGTAGGAAAATTTTCTACCGGGAAAAAAGTTCCAGCCAACAAAAACTGAGGCAGGGTAACCAGATTGGCAAAAGGCGGGATGGTACTTTCACTTGAGGCCAACCCACTTACAATAAACCCAAAACCCATAAATACAATCAATCCGATTAAACTCAATACCATTAACTCAATGAAAGTAACCCACTGATTGACCAAAGTGAACTTAAATGCAAAATGTCCAATAGATAGAATAACTACTGCAGTAATCATTTGAAAAGCTATTCTTCCCAAACCTTCCCCAAACACGATGTAGGTTCGTTTTATTGGAGTAGCAAAAAACCTTTTCAATACCAGCGTTTGCCTTAGATTGAAAAAAATGAAAGCCACACCAAAAACTCCTGCACTCAACAAGGAAAAACCTAATTGTCCGGGTAAAATAAAATCAATTGTCCTGTACTCCCTACCAGGCAAAGTCTCTTTTTGCATGAATGCATACGTAGGACGATTAGGGAAATTGGCAAGATCCAACTCAGTAATAACCTGCTGTAAAATGGATTGCAACAAACCTATACGATCAGCAGCTGCAGTTGAAGTAGTGATTTCAATTACATATTTAGGATACGCCGCTGGAGCAACTTCTTTTATATTCAGAATCGCAGTAATATGCCCCTTTTCCAATTCCTGCCTGGAGATCTTTTCAGGCTGGGCTTTGATTTTAAGATTACTTTTTTCGAGCAGTTTGGTGTACAACTCATTTTGAGTGGAGGACTGCTCAGCAAAAGCCACTTTAATAACAGGTGTAGTGGAACTCAGAAAACCAAAGACAAGGATGAAAATAATCGGAAATAAAAAACTGAATATCACTGCAGATGGGCTTCTAAAAATTGATTTCAGACTTGCTTTGGCTATTGCCAGCATGGCCACGAACTGACGATACTGATGAGGATTTTCAGGCATGCAGCAAAATTAGTGAATTGAGAGCTCGAATGGCATTCTTGCCTTCACTTCTCCTCTATCATTTTTCAATTCTTTTAAGCGGAGGTATATTTCATATTCTTCTGCACCTAGCTCTTTTTTCAAAGAAGACCTGGTAAACTGGTCTGGATAGGAATTCATGATATACTCAAAAAATGACTTAGGTTCTGGATAAGATTTTACACGGTATTCCTTTACGCCAGCCAACTTTACAGCCTCTGCAATGGCTGCTTCAAGTCCACCCAACTGATCAGCTAATTTTAATTCAATAGCTCTTTTACCAGTCCAAACTCTTCCCTGCGCAATACTATCAACATAGTCCATTTTCAACTTTCTGCCTTCTGCTACCCTCGACTTAAAAGTAAAATAAATCTTATCGACCTCATTTTGTATGATTTTCTTCTCTTCCTCAGTCATTGGCCTGGTCACACTAGGTGCATCTGCGTACTTAGAAGTGGATACGCCATCAAAGGTGATACCAAGTTTAGTTTTCATGAATGATGAAAAATCAGGTACAACTGAAAAAACACCAATTGAACCAGTTATTGTATTGGGCTGAACAAATATTTTATCAGCATTGCACGCGATATAGTATCCACCACTTGCTGCAACATTTCCCATTGATACGATTACCTTCTTACCTTCTTTCTTTATCATTTCTATTTCACGCCAAATGATTTCACTTGCCAAACTGCTTCCGCCGGGTGAATTCACACGAAGAACAACTGCTTTAATTGATTTGTCATTTCTGATGGTCCTTAACAAAGATAGATACTCATCTGAGGTAATTGTTTCAGGAGAAGGCTTACTATACATGATATCTCCTTCTGCATAAACGACTGCTATTTTATCTTTTGAATAACCTTCTGACAGATCAGCCCCTTTTTCATAGTCGGGTAGACTAATAAAATTAATTTTATCTGACTGAGGTAATTTCAATAAATTTTTGATCTCCTGCTTGAGTTCATCGTCATATTTTACTCCATCTATTAAATTGTATTTCACGGCCTTTTCTGGAGCATCAATTGCAAATTGTTCTGCATACAACTTTAGAGAATCAACTGAAAGCTTGCGGTGTACAGCAACAGTTGAAAGCATTTCATTATATAGATCATTTAGCCATACCTGTGTCTGTTCTTTGTTAGCAGGTGTCATGCTGGTTTCTCTGAAAGGCTCGGTTGCGCTCTTAAATTTACCCGCATAAAAAATTTGAGGCTTGATTTCCAAACGATCTAATAAGCTTTTAAAGAAAACATATTCTACAGACATCCCCTGCCATTCAAAAACTCCTTTAGGGTGACAATAAATTTTATCTGCTAATACTGCCACACTGTAAGCAGACTGCGAAATATAATCACCATATGCAACAATGAATTTTTTTGATTGCTTAAATTCATTCAAAGCCAATCTCAATTCAGTAGAACTAGCAGCTCCATTACCATTGTCTTTGGCAATGAGATAAATACCTTTTATTAAACTATCCTTTGCAGCATGTTTTATCAACTTTACTGCAGAAAAAAGATCTGGATAGGCTTCTTCACCTGATAACTCTGCAAATGGATCATCTATTTTACGATCGCTTAATCTTTTTGAAAGATCAATAACCAATACTGACTTTGAATCTATCTTTACCTGTTCATCAGCTAGCAAGGCTCCAGCTATTCCAAAAAATAAAATAAATATCAATGTAAAAAATACAAGGAGCGCAAGTAGGCTGGCAAAGAAACTCTTAAAAAAACTTTTCAATTGCTTATCGTTTAGATTACGAAATTAAAGAACTTTGCGCGCCTTCAAATGGGCATATTTATGAAAGCTGCATATTTATTGATAGGTGGCAATTTAGGAGACCGTTTAGCATACTTAGAGGCGGCATGCAAAAAGATTCAACAAAAAGGAGTAAGTATCCTCAGGAAATCCTCTGTGTATGAAACAGCTGCCTGGGGAATCACTGATCAGCCTTCTTTTTTGAACCAGGTACTGGAAATAGAAACAACTGAAACCGCAGTCAAATTACTGGAGGAGTTATTATCCATAGAAAAAAGCCTTGGAAGGGTTAGAGTAGAAAAAAATGGAGCCAGAACCATCGATATTGACATTCTTTATTTTGGAAATGAAATTATCAGCTTACCTGGAATAAAAATCCCCCATGAACGGATACCCATTAGAAAATTTGTCCTGATTCCTTTATTTGAATTGAATCCCGGATACCTGGATCCGAAGACTAATAAAACAATAGCAGAAATGCTCAATGACTGTGAGGATGAATTAACTGTAAATGTTTATGAAAAAAACCAGTAAATAAAAAACCAAGGTTTAGTTTACCTGCTGTAAGTTTGACAAAATGAAGTACAAGTTCATCACCATTGAGGGAAATATTGGTGCGGGGAAGACCACGCTGGCTGGTTTGTTGTCTGAAAAACTGAATGCGCGACTTGTACTAGAGGAATTTGCAGACAATCCCTTTCTTGCCAAATTTTATGAAAATCCTTCCCAATATGCATTTTCTGTAGAGCTTTTCTTCATGGCGGAAAGATTTAAGCAACTAAAAGACCTGTTGAGTCAGCAAGATCTTTTTCAAACCACAACTGTTTCTGATTACCTGTTTACCAAGTGTTTATTATTTGCTAAGGTAAATTTGCCTGACGATGAATTCAGGTTATTTCAACGCTTGTTTGAAATGATGCAACCTCAGTTGATTCAACCGGACCTGTTGATTTATTTGCATGCTCCAGTAAACAAACTGCAAGAAAATATCAAAAAGAGAAACAGGTCTTACGAACAGAACATTAAAGACGATTACTTATTTGAAATACAACAGACTTATACGCATTATATCAAACAACATCCGCTAAGAACATTATTTGTTGATGCCAGCAATGTAGATTTTCTCCACAATGAAAAGCACTTGAATATCATTTTGGAAGCACTTGAAAGAGATTACGAAGAAGGTCAACATGTCATTACATTTCCATAGCAGGTTTGAAGATAAAAAGCGACATTTGCATGCATGTCGAGTTTATTCAGACACAAGAGTTTTGCAGCATTACGGTATGCTGAATTTCGAGTTTATATTACTGCTAGATTTTTATTTATCATGGTACTTACCATGCAGGCAACTCTCATCAGTTGGGAAGTTTTTGCCATTACAAAAGACCCATTCAGTATTGGTCTGATTGGATTGGTGGAGTTTGTTCCTGCTGTAATCATGGCCATTTATTCAGGCTATATCATAGACAAAAGCGATAAGAAAAAACTACTGCATTATAGTCTTGCTGCTAACCTTGTACTCACTATACTTTTCGCATACATTACAAGTGAACATGTATTGCAAATAATCAGTAAGACAACCGTCTTGTTTGCGGTTTACACAATTGCTTTCCTTACTGGTATAGCAAGAGCCTTTAGTGGCCCTACCTCCTTTGCTTTGGTCAGCATGTTGGTGCCTAAAGAAGAGCTCCCCAATGCAACGAGCTGGCACAGCAGTTCCTGGCAAATTGCAGCAGTATCTGGTCCCGCTATAGGTGGACTTTTGTATGGGGAAAAGGGAATTACTTTTGCCTTCATCATCATGATCATCATGCTGTCGGTTGCCGTACTGGTTATGTTCTTTATCAAACCCAAGCCCCCATTGGTTGTTTTGAACAAAGAACCGATGTTGAAAAGCATTCAGGAAGGGTTCAGATTTGTCTGGCAATCAAAAGAGATATTGGGCGTGCTTAGCCTTGATCTTTTTGCCGTTTTTTTTGGAGGTGCAACTGCCCTACTCCCCTATTTTTCTGACCAGATCTTGAAAACAGGTGCAGAAGGTTTAGGTATATTAAGATCAGCACCTGGCATTGGAGCCATCTTAGTAATGTTAATCATCAATTTTATCCCTTTAAAAAAACGACAAGGTAGAATCATGTTGTTTTGTGTGGCAGGGTTTGGCCTAATGATGATCATATTTGGATTATCAACCTTTTTTTGGCTTTCATTTGCAGCTCTGTTAATCTCAGGTATTTTAGACGGAATAAGTGTAATTGTAAGATCGACTGTACTTCAACTCAAAACACCAGAAGCCATGAAAGGCAGAGTTTCCTCATTAAACAGCATTTTCATCATTTCTTCAAATGAACTGGGAGCATTTGAAAGCGGATTTGCATCCAGGTTATTAGGTGTTGTCCCTGCTGTTGTTTTTGGTGGCGTAATGACCGTTGGAATTGTAGCTTACAACTGGATCAAAAATCCAACCATCAAGAAACTGAGCTATTAAATGCTATTTTTCAGCCTCGAGTAACTTTTCAATAACATAATAGGCAGCGGGACAAAACGAGGTGTTCTTGAGCGTAATTGCAGGTCGCTTGAAAAACACATCTTCATCTGTGTAGGGAAAACGCCTGCAATCAGAAGGCCTCTCCTCATAAATTGAACAAAAATTATCACTACCTAAAAAAGGACAGGGCTTGGTCTTCAGCACATAATCACCCTCTGTATCAATATCCAGATAGGTATCAATAAACTTACTTTCTTTCAGACCTAAAACCTTGCTGATTCGTTTAATATCTGGAGTCTTGAAGCGAGGTGAGTAATTCTTGCAACAATTGGCACAGGTCAAACAATCTACTTTTTCAAACGCCTCTTCATGAAGGTCTGGCAACTGTTTTAAGACCTTGTTTTTATCGACTTTCTTTAAATAGCTTTTATAGGACTTTTCGTGCTCGGCCGACTTTTTCTCCCAATTGTTCAATAGCTCATTTGCCATGACCCAAAAATAAAGGAAAACCATTATTATACCCCTGTTTCACCATTTAATCCACAATTGACTTCCAGGATATACAAAGTATACAAATAGTGCATTGATCTGATTAAATTTGCACTCCCGTTAGTAAAGAAATTCCATCACTAATAATAAATGAGCCATGAATCTTTTTGAGCAGCAGGACAATGAATTCAGAAGCAGACATATCGGACCTTCTCCAGCAGAAGAATCCCAAATGCTACATGTTATTGGCGAACCCAGTTTGGCAGCTTTGATTGATAAAACTGTCCCGGGTAATATCAGAATGCAGCATGAGCTTGATACACCCCCTGCAATGAGCGAAGCAGCTTATTTAAATCACATCAAGAAGATTGGCGAACACAATGTTGTTGCAAAAAATTTTATTGGTCAGGGTTATTATGGCACACATACTCCAAGTGTAATACTTAGAAATATTTTTGAAAACCCAGGGTGGTACACACAATACACTCCTTATCAGGCAGAAATTGCCCAAGGAAGACTAGAGAGTCTTTTGAATTTTCAGACCATGGTCACTGATCTTACTGGCTTACCCATTGCAAATGCATCTTTGCTTGATGAAGCAACTGCTGCAGCTGAAGCCATGACCATGTTCTTCAACGCACTCAATAAACAAGACAGCATCGATCGCCCGCGTTTCTTTGTTGATGAACACTGCTTCCCCCAAACATTGGATTTGCTGATTACCAGAGCACTTCCAATAGGAATAGAAATCATCAAAGGCAGGATTGAAACAGCTGAACTGGATAGCAGTTATTTTGGTGCACTTGTTCAATATCCTGATAATCTTGGTGCAGTAAAAGATCCAAAATCATTTATCGACAAAGTGCATGCAATTGGCGGTTATGTGGTGATGACAACTGATTTACTGTCGCTCACTTTACTTACGCCTCCAGGTGAGTTGGGTGCAGATGCCGCTTGTGGTTCAGCACAAAGATTTGGCGTGCCATTGGGTTTTGGCGGACCTCATGCTGCATTCTTTGCTACCAAAGATGATTTCAAACGCAGTATTCCAGGAAGAATCATTGGCGTAAGTATTGATGCAGATGGTAACAGGGCTTTGCGTATGGCCCTGCAAACACGAGAACAGCATATCAAAAGAGAAAAAGCAACATCTAATATTTGTACTGCACAAGCATTGTTGGCCAACATGGCGGCCATGTATGCAGTCTATCATGGTCCAAATGGTCTCAAAAAAATTGCAACAAGAACTTCTTTATTCGCACAAACTGCAGCTAAAGTTCTGGTTGAGAAAGGTTTCCAGCTGGCATCATCACATTATTTTGACACCATTGTTGTCAACACAAATAACGCAAAACAACTTGTAGCAGATGCTGCAGCAAAACACATTAATCTTCGCCTGATCAACCAAAATCAAATTGGCATCAGCTTTGATGAAACAACAACTATTGAAAATCTTGCTGATTTGTTAGCTTGCTTTGGTATCAGCGAAAAAATCAGCGAAGCGTTATTACAGGAGGATTACCTCAAAAATATTCCAACTGCACTTACCAGAACTTCTGTTTTTTTAGAACAAGCGGTGTTCAATACATATCACAGTGAAAGTAAGATGATGCGCTACATCAAGTTTTTGGAAAACAAAGATCTTTCCTTGAACACATCAATGATTTCATTAGGTAGCTGCACCATGAAACTCAACGCTGCTAGTGAGATGATGCCATTGAGTTGGCCATGCTGGAGCAGTATCCATCCTTTCGCACCAGCTGAACAAACAAAAGGCTATCAATACCTTGTTGATGAGCTTTCCAAGTACTTAAATGAAGTCACAGGATTTGATGCCTGTAGCCTTCAACCCAATAGTGGTGCTCAGGGTGAGTATGCCGGGCTTCTTGCCATCAGAGGTTATCATTTATCAAGAGGAGATCATCACCGTAATGTAATGCTGATTCCAATTTCTGCTCACGGAACCAACCCCGCTTCTGCTGTGATGGCAGGAATGAAAGTGGTCGTGGTAAAAGCCCTTGAAAATGGCTATATCGATGTAAATGATTTAAAAGAAAAAGCAAACCAATACAGTGATGTTCTTGCAGGAATCATGATTACCTACCCAAGTACATTTGGAGTTTATGAAGAGACTGTAAAAGATATCACACAAATCATCCATGAGCATGGAGGACAGGTATATATGGATGGCGCAAATATGAATGCGCAAGTTGGGCTTACTGCTCCTGGTTTAATTGGTGCAGATGTTTGCCACCTAAATCTTCATAAAACTTTTGCAATTCCACATGGTGGTGGTGGACCTGGTATGGGTCCAATCTGTGTGAAATCACATTTGGCTCCATTCCTACCAGGACATAGTTTCAACAACAGCAATGAGCTTGATCTTACCAAAGGAAATACAGCAGTGAGTGCTGCTCCGTATGGAAGTGCTAGTATTTTGTTGATCAGTTATGGTTACATCAGAATGCTTGGTAGTAAAGGTTTAAAAGCATCTACTGAATATGCTATTCTCAATGCCAATTACATGAGATGCAGGTTAACTGGCCATTATGATGTACTCTATCTGGGAAGCAACAACACTTGTGCACATGAGTTTATAGTCGATTTAAGACCATTTAAAAAATCTGCAGATATAGAAGCAGAGGATGTGGCAAAGCGTTTGATGGATTATGGATTCCATGCACCTACGATGAGTTTTCCAGTTCCAGGTACCATCATGATTGAACCAACCGAAAGTGAAGACAAAGGAGAACTGGATCGTTTTTGTGATGCCCTCATCTCCATCAGAAATGAAATCAGAGAAATCGAAAATGGAAGTGCAGACAAAAAAGATAACGTACTAAAACGAGCTCCACATACACAGCAGAATATTTGTACCAATGAATGGGACAGACCTTATACAAGACAAAAGGCTGCCTTCCCTGTCGATCGTCTTCATATCAGTAAATTCTGGCCAACTGTTGGCAGGGTGAACAATACTTATGGCGACCGAAACTTGGTATGTACCTGTGAACCTGTTAGCAGCTACGCAGAATAAAAAAACACGTTGAAAACTTTTTAATTAAATTCTTGAATTTTTTTTCAAGCATTCACGTCTTTTCCTTATTTTCAGACGAACGCTTGCCGATATATTGGATTTTTTCTATCCATGAAATCGAATTATTAGAATTTATTTAAAATTGGTTTTCTTATGGCAAGAAATCTGGGATTATACCGCCCTGAATTCGAGAGAGATGCTTGTGGAATTGGTTTTGTAGCAAATATCAAAGGAAATAAAAGCCATCAGATCATATCTGATGCGCTGACTATCTTGGAGAACATGGAACACAGGGGGGCCTGTGGCTGCGAAAACAATACTGGAGATGGTGCGGGTATATTAATTCAAACTCCTCACGCATTTTTCTTTGATGAATGTTTGAAATTGGGTGTACACCTCCCTGCTTTTGGCAGGTATGGTGTGGGGATGGTTTTTTTTCCAAAAGAGCTTAGATTAAGAGAAGAGTGCAGAGAAATATTTACGAGAACAACAGAAGAATTGGGCATGGAGGTATTGGCCTGGCGAAAAGTACCTGTAAACCCAGAAGATATTGGATTTACGGCAAGGTCAGTTGAACCAGAAATTGAACAAGTTTTCATTTCTTGTCCAGATCATATTACTGATTCTATGGCTTTTGAAAGAAAGCTTTTTGTATTAAGAAATTATGCCAGCCACCTGATCAACAATAGTGTAAAAAAAGATGCGATTGGGTTTTTCCTTGCTTCACTATCCTATAAAGTTGTAATCTACAAGGGCCAGTTAACCAGTGGTCAGGTACGAAATTATTTCCCTGATCTTCAAAATAAAAAATTAGCCAGTGCGCTCGGGCTTGTCCACTCCAGATTTGCCACCAATACTTTTCCTTCCTGGAAGCTGGCACAGCCATTTCGTTACATAGCGCATAACGGTGAAATCAACACCTTACAAGGTAATTTGAATTGGATCAAGACCAATGAAAAAGGATATACATCACCCTTTTTTACGAAGGAAGAAATGGAAATGATTCTACCGTTGGTCTCTGGTAGTCAAAGTGATTCTGCTAGTTTAGACAACATGATTGAGCTGCTCACCATGACTGGCCGGTCACTCCCTCATGTGATGATGATGTTGATTCCTGAGGCATGGGATGGAGATGACATGATGGATCCTGTAAAAAAAGCGTTTTATGAATTTCATGCATC
>CAZVYI010000006.1:10518-37737 GCA_964631755.1 uncultured Sphingobacterium sp.
ATAAGTGACGAAGAAGTGAAGAAGAATATATGCGGACAAAAACCTTATGCTGATTATTTAAACAAGTACAAAATCAGGTTAAATGAATTACCAGAGCCACGCGTAACTTTTACCCATCTTCAACCAGACCAGGTTTTCAAGTATCAAAAAGCATTTGGATACAGTGCAGAAGATTTAGAAAACATCATCGCACCAATGGCTCTGGATGGTAAAGAACCCATTGGATCAATGGGAACAGACATTCCATTGGCCATTTTAAGTGATCAGCCACAGCATTTAAGCAGTTATTTCAAACAATTATTTGCACAGGTAACAAACCCTCCTATTGATCCTATAAGAGAGCGACTTGTGATGTCACTTGCAACGTTTGTAGGGAACAATGGTAATATGCTGATTGAAGATCCATTGAGCTGCCACACAGTTGCACTAAAACATCCTGTTTTAACCAACCATGATCTTGAAAAAATTCGAAGCATAGATACTGGAATTTTTCAGGCCAAAACTTTGCAATGTTATTTCAGAGCAGACGGAAGTGCTGGTGCATTGAAAAAAGCATTGGATCGAATTTGCAGGTATGCTGTGGATGCAGTGGAAGATGGATTTGAAGTCTTGATTTTACAAGATCGAGCAATCGATTCTGATCATGCGCCAATACCTTCTTTGTTATCGACCGCTGCCATTCACCATCACTTGATTAGAAAAGGCTACCGCGGCAAAGTTGGTATCATTGTAGAAGCAGGTGATGTTTGGGAAGTCCATCATTTTGCTTGTCTGATTGGATTCGGAGCCACTGCTATCAACCCTTATCTGGCTTTATCCAGCATAAGGGATATGAGGATGAGCGGTAAAATGAAAACCGATATTGAACCAGAAAAACTAAAGAAAAACTACATAAAAGCAATCAACGAAGGTTTGCTCAAAGTCTTTTCAAAAATGGGTATCTCCACCTTGCAATCTTATCAGGGTGCACAAATTTTTGAAATAATTGGATTAAATCAAGATGTGGTAAATAAATACTTTACAGGTGCTGTTTCAAGAATCGAAGGTTTAGGCCTGGATGAAATTGCAAGAGAAGCTTTAGCGAAACATAATCTTGCTTTCAGCAAAAAAAATATTCCCGTAGACCGTCTTCCTGCCGGAGGTATCTATCAATGGAAAAGAAAAGGTGAATTTCATCTCTTCAATCCTCAAACCATACACCTGCTGCAGCATTCAACCAGAATTGGTGACTATAACCAGTTTAAAAAATATTCTAAACTTGTAAATGAACAGAGTGAAAAGGCTTGCACACTAAGAAGCATGTTCGCCTTTAATCCTTTACGCAAATCAATCCCAATTGAAGAAGTAGAATCTGCAGAAAGCATTTATAAAAGATTCGCAACTGGCGCAATGTCATTTGGTTCAATATCTTGGGAGGCTCATACAACTCTAGCCATTGCAATGAACAGATTAGGTGCAAAAAGTAATACAGGTGAGGGTGGCGAAGATGCAATCCGATATCAACTGCTTGAAAATGGAGACTCGATGAGGTCATCCATCAAACAAGTTGCATCAGCAAGATTTGGAGTGACTGCACAATATTTAACTGAAGCAGATGAACTCCAAATAAAAATGGCACAAGGAGCTAAACCTGGAGAAGGTGGTCAGCTACCCGGACATAAAGTGGACGAATGGATTGGAAAAGTTAGACACTCCACACCAGGTGTAGGCTTAATCTCACCTCCACCCCACCATGATATCTATTCAATTGAAGATTTAGCGCAATTGATTTTTGATTTAAAAAATGCAAACAGAAAAGCCAGAATTAGTGTGAAGCTGGTTTCAAAAGCAGGTGTTGGTACAATTGCAGCCGGTGTAGCTAAAGCAAAGGCAGATGTGGTTTTGGTATCAGGTCATGATGGTGGCACAGGCGCCTCTCCATTGAGCTCTATCAGGCATGCAGGACTACCATGGGAATTAGGTCTTGCCGAGGCTCAGCAAACATTAGTAAAAAACAAATTGAGAAGCAGGGTTGTGCTTCAGGCAGATGGACAATTAAAAACAGGTAGAGATGTAGCTATTGCAACTTTATTAGGTGCAGAAGAATGGGGTGTTGCAACAGCAGCACTAGTTGTAGAAGGCTGTATCATGATGAGAAAATGCCACCTCAATACTTGCCCCGTTGGTGTTGCTACACAAGATCCTGAACTCAGGAAGCGATTCAATGGTGCAGCAGAATATGTTGTCAATTTCATTAAGTTCATGACAACTGAATTGAGAGAAATCATGGCTGAACTGGGCTACAAGACAATTGAAGAAATGGTAGGTCAGTCCGATGCCTTAAAAATCAGAGAAGGAATTGATCATTGGAAATACAGCAAACTAGACCTTTCTTCTATCTTATATAAAGAACCAACAGATGCTTACACAGGTATTTATAAAAAAGAAGAACAAGACCATGGAATTGCATCTGTTCTGGACTGGAAAATAATTGAAGACAGCTCTAAGGCTTTACAGCATAAAGAAAAAATTTCACTGCAGTATTCAATTAAAAACACAGATAGAACAACTGGAACAATGCTGAGCAATGAGATCACCAAACTCTATGGTGCTGAAGGTCTACCACAAGACACTATTCATCTCAAATTCAACGGTACAGCAGGACAAAGTTTTGGTGCATTCAATACAAAAGGAATCAAACTGGAACTTGAAGGTGACGCCAATGATTATTTTGGAAAAGGATTGAGTGGAGCAACAATGATTGTTTACCCCTCAAAAAATGCAAGCTTTATTCCAGAAGAAAATATTGTTATAGGTAATGTTGCTTTTTATGGTGCCACTGCTGGTAAAGCATTTATAAGAGGAAAAGCTGGTGAAAGATTTGCCGTAAGAAATTCTGGTGCTACTGCTGTAGTAGAAGGTACAGGAGACCATGGATGTGAATACATGACAGGAGGAACTGTTGTGATTCTTGGCAACACAGGTAGAAATTTTGCTGCAGGTATGAGTGGAGGTATTGCATATGTCTATGACGTTCAAAGTGATTTTGTGGAAAAATATAATCCGGAGATGGTTGACCTTGACCCACTTGACCAGGATGATGTTGAAACCCTTCAATCTTTATTAGAAGAGCATTTTAAATCAACTCAAAGTTCAGTCGCGAAGTTTATATTAAGCGATTTAGACAACCAGAAAAATCGCTTTATCAAAGTATTTCCAAGAGATTATAAATCAGTTTTAGCAAAACAAAAGGCAGATGTTGCTACTACACTCAAATAATGTAGAAAATGGGAAAACCCACAGGATTTAAAGAATATACTAGAGTTAGTCCACCTAAACTCAAAACATCAGAAAGGATTCAACACTACAATGAATTTGTACAACCCTTTGCAGCAGATGAATTGAACAGACAAGCTGCAAGATGTATGAATTGCGGTGTTCCCTTTTGTCATCATGGATGTCCTTTAGGAAATGTAATACCGGAATTCAATGATGCAGTTTACAAGGAAGATTGGAAAGAGGCATATGATATTTTAACTTCTACAAATAATTTTCCTGAGTTCACAGGTAGAATCTGCCCTGCCCCTTGCGAAAGCGCATGTGTGTTAGGTATCAACCAACCTCCTGTCAACATTGAAGAAATTGAAAAACACATCATTGAAATTGCATTTGATAAGGGCCTCGTACAACCCAAAATACCAATCATTCGAACTGGTAAAAAAGTAGCAGTCGTGGGCAGCGGACCTGCTGGACTTGCAGCTGCAACACAGCTCAACCAAGCTGGACATAGCGTGACTGTTTTTGAAAGAGACGAACACCCTGGAGGATTGTTACGCTATGGAATTCCAGACTTTAAACTAGAAAAGAAAATAATTGACAGACGCATTGAAGTCATGAAAAAAGAAGGCATCATTTTTAAATGCAATGCCAATGTAGGTGTTAACATTAACCTCAATGATCTCCTTAGAGAATACAACTCTATTGTTTTGGCCGGTGGATCGACAGTTCCAAGAGACCTCACCATACCTGGTCGTGAATTAAATGGCATTCATTTTGCAATGCAATTTCTAAAACAGCAAAACAAGATGGTAGCAGGTGTTGACCCCCTTGCAAATAAAGAAATTGAAAGCAACATTGCGGAACATTTGATCACAGCTAAGGGGAAAAAAGTTGTAGTGATTGGTGGCGGAGACACTGGAAGCGATTGCGTAGGCACTTCCAACAGACAGGGTGCAGAACAAGTTACCCAATTTGAACTGATGCCAAAACCACCAGATTCCAGAACCCCATACATGCCATGGCCAACCTATCCTATGGTCCTTAAAACAACCACATCACACGAAGAGGGTTGCGACAGAACATGGGCAGTTGCTACTAAAGAGTTTATTGGCGATACCAATGGTAATCTTGTCGCCTTAAAAACAGTTGAACTTGAATGGAAATCAGAAGATGGAAAACCAAGTAAATTCATCGAAAAAGCAGGAACTGAAAAAACAATTGAATGCGATCTAGTCCTCCTGGCCATGGGATTTGTCTCCCCACAAAAAGATGGTTTGCTCGACCAACTGGATGTGGAAATAGATGAAAGGGGAAATGTAAAAGCTTCAGAAAAAGAATACAAAACCAATATTCCGAAAATTTTTACCTGTGGAGATATGCGTAGAGGACAATCTCTGGTAGTTTGGGCCATCAGCGAAGGAAGGGAATGTGCAAGAAAAGTTGACGAATTCCTAATGGGCTCATCTCAATTGGAGTCTAAAGACAGAAGCCATTTTAATTAAAATCTAACACAATAAATTTATAGAAAATAAGGCTCAATAATCAAGATTCTTATTTTTTCAACTCATTATATATTATAATTAATTACATATTATATTTATAACTATTTACTTATCCACAATTAAATTCTTAAAATTTTGCTATACATTTGATTTTCAATTTTTTATATTATTTTTTATAAATATTATATTTTTTTATATGTATTTATTTTTAGCATTATAGGTGACTTTTTTAATAAATTTGGAATAAATATTTGATTATTTATCCAAAACAACTTTAATGAAGTCAAAAATCGTTAGAGATCGTCTTCCCTTCATTCTTTTAGCCCTGATTTCAATTGCCGCTATTTTCACCCCTGTTTTACCCAATTTTGAGGACACAGAGGGGGTTTACAACAGTGCGGATATCGCTTGGGTACTTATTGCAACTGCTTTGGTTTTTCTAATGACTCCAGGACTTGCATTCTTTTATGGTGGAATGGTCCACAGGAAAAATGTGATTTCAACAATGATCAAAAGCACTGTTGCCGCTGGAGTGGTTACAGTCATTTGGATCACATTTGGTTATAGTTTATGTTTTGGACAGTCATTAGGAGGTTTTGTTGGCAATCCATTGACACATTTATTTTTTAAGGATGTTAATAATGCAGGACCATGGGTATTAGCGCCAACTATACCCAAGACCTTGTTCTCGATGTTCCAGCTGATGTTTGCTATTATCACACCGGGACTAGTTGTGGGTGCACTTGCAGAACGCGTTCGATTCACTTCTTACATACTCTTCATTGTTCTTTTCAGCATTTTAGTATATGCTCCCCTAGCCCATTGGACCTGGCATCCTGAAGGATTTTTATTTAAGATGGGAGCCCTTGATTTTGCAGGCGGCACTGTAGTGCATATATCCGCTGGTTGCGCTGCTTTGGCTGGCGTCTTGGTTTTGAAAAGAAGAAAGGCACATATTGAAGGAGCAGAGATTCCTCCTGCCAATGTGCCTTATGTTTTAATTGGCACTGGCCTTCTATGGTTTGGATGGTTCGGATTTAATGGGGGTTCAGCACTTGGGGCAAATGGACTGGCTGTATTGGCTGTTGCAACTACCAATACGGCTGCAGGCGCAGCAGGTTTATCATGGATGTTTTTTGATGTTTTAAAGGGGAAAAAGCCATCAGTTTTAGGCTTTTGCATAGGTGCCGTAGTTGGTTTAGTAGCCATTACGCCTAGTGCAGGATTCGTAGGAATACCACAAAGTATTTTTATTGGTGTGGTTGCAGCTATCATTTCTAACATTGCCGTTCATTACAAACAAAAATCAACTTTAGACGACACACTAGATGTATTTCCTTGTCACGGTTTAGGCGGAATTGTGGGAATGATTTTTACAGGCGTATTTGCAACAAAAGCAGTGAACAGTGCAGGTAATGATGGACTTTTTTATGGCAATGTCGAATTCTTTATCACGCAGTTGAAAGCAATGGCTATTGCAGTAACCTACTCCTTTGTTGTATCATTTATCATTTTCAAATTTATTAACCTGATTCAACCGCTCAGAGTAAGTGAAGAAGAAGAAGAGTTAGGTTTGGACGCAACACAACACGACGAAAAATATGGAAGAAACCCTCAAAAAGCCTAGAAAATAAATAAGGGTACAGCGCTAGACGATGTTGGACTAGAACATTCGACTTTGCCATACCCTCTTTTAGAACTAAAAACCAAAACAATGTTACTAAAACTTTACCTATCAATTTGCAAATCGCTGCAAATAAAATCAGGCAAAACAGAATGGTTTAGTAATCAAAGTATTGGCCAGGCGCTTTAAACTGACAAAAAATGTCTTGCACTAAAGACCAAATGCTTTTATAACTAAAAACCAAATGTTTATGATTAAGCTCAACAAAACCCTTTTTGTCTTATTGATTTCCTTTGTATCAATTTTCTCTGTAACGGAAGCCCAAGAGAAAAAAGAAGACAAACTTTCTCTGTCATTATCATTAAACCATGATGCCTTCTTCGGATTTAATCCTGCTGTGACCGCTTCTTATCCTGTCACTAAAAAAACTGATCTTACATTTTACGGTATCCAATGGGGAGCAGGAACGGCAAGAGCATGGGGGAATTGGACAGAATTTGGACTCGGATTCAATATGAAAGCGGGTGATTTTGCAATCAATCCTCAATTGGGATTCACTATGGGAAACCTGCTTAGTAGCGGGACCAACCAACCTGGAATTGTTGGAGATGGCATTGTGCCTAACCTGACCATCAACTATGACGACAAGAAAAATATCGGACAATTTTATGCAGGATATTATGCAGCGCTTAGAAATAAAACCGAAGCCGGGGAATCAACTTTAAATTACGTGCATTATTGGTTAAATGTAGGCCGCCGTGTTACTCCTTGGTTAGCATTAGGTGCCCACTATGAGAACCTTAACCTGGCAGGAGGAAAAATAAAAGGAGGCGGTACAACAAATAGTGCAGATTACTACAAATGGATTGGTCCATTCATTCAGGTATCAAAGGGTATTGGTGGTATGCGCTTTTCATTTGGCACAGACCTAACTGATGATGAAACTTCTAATAGCAATAGTGACTTTTATAAGCTTTCTTTTTTCTTCAATTTTTGATAGAACATATTAAAGTCAGAAATTTTTTCTTCTTCAATCAAAAGTTATTTAAAACAAGAAACTTAAATATGCTTTTGGGGTCAAAAAACGAGGCGACTTTTTAGTCGCCTCTCTTATTTATTTCTTCCTGAAGAAAATCCTTACAGGCACTCCTTTGAAATTAAATTTCTCTCGGAGTTTATTTTCAAGATAATTTCTATATGGTGTTTTGATATCGTCTGGGTAATTCGTAAAAAAAGCGAAACTAGGTACAGCTGTAGGCAATTGTGTAACAAACTTAATCTTAACAGAATTACCCCTTACAACTGGAGGTCTGTAGGCCTCAATCACTGGCAACATTTCTTCGTTTAACTTTGAAGTAGGTATTCTTCTGTGCCTGCTTTCAAATACTTCTAAAGCTGTTTCGATCACCTTGAAAACTCTTGTTTTCTCTTTAGCAGAAATAAAAATCACAGGTAGATCAGTAAAAGGTGCAAGTCTTTCCTTCAATTGTTTTTCATAGTCTTTAGCTGTATTGGTTACTTTTTCAACCAAATCCCATTTATTGACAAGAAAAACAATACCCTTTCCTTTTTTAACTGCTAAAGAAAAAATATTCAAATCCTGTTGTGCAATTCCCTTCTCAGCATCTATCATCATCAAGCAAACATCAGCTTCATCAACTGCTTTGATTGCGCGTATAACCGAGTAGAATTCAAGATCTTCATGTACTTTGTTTTTACGACGAATACCAGCCGTATCAATCAAAATGAATTCTTTTTGAAACAGATTATAATGGGTGTGTATTGTATCTCTGGTTGTACCTGCAATTTCACTGACGATTGTCCTTTCCTCTCCCACCATTGCATTCAAAAGAGAAGATTTTCCAACATTGGGCTGACCAATGATTGCGATTTTAGGTAATTCAGCATTGGGTTCTTCTGCTTCAATCTCAATCAAATTTGCAACATCATCCAATACCTCTCCAGTTCCACTACCAGACATTGAAGAAATGAAAAAGATATGTTCAAATCCTAATGAATAGAATTCACTGGCTTCTAACAGTCGGGCATTGTTATCCACTTTATTAACCACCAAAAAAACAGGCTTTTTGGAAGGTCTTAAAATATCAGCCATTGCCTCATCTAAAGTCGTGATACCCGTACTGGCATCCACCATAAAAAGTATGGCATTTGCTTCCTGAACTGCAATTAATACTTGTTCTCTAATTTCTTTCTCAAAAACATCATCTCCACCCGCAACAAATCCACCAGTATCAATAACATTAAAAGACTTACCATTCCACTCAGAAACTCCATACTGTCTATCTCTGGTTACACCAGGTGTATCTTCTACAATGGCCTTTCTTTGTTCTAAAAGCCTATTGAACAAAGTACTTTTACCCACATTGGGCCTTCCCACAATTGCTAATGTAAATCCTGGCATAATTAAATTTAAAATGATTTAGTCCTACTGTTTTTACTACTCACTGTTTTATTCCACTCTTCTATCAAAGCAATCAGATCTTCTTCTCTTCGAATATTGATTTTATTTTTCTTAGCCCAATCCAGCATACCATTTGAATTTGGTAAAATACTCAACAACGTATTCAATGATAATTTATTGACAAAAACAGGGTCAGCATCAAACTTCAAAAAATAACTGTTTTGAGATGCAAAATAATAACGCTTAAGTGTACCAAACATAGAATCTGCTGATGCTACATAACGTTTTGTATGTTTATAAAGTACTGCTTCTCCAAAAGTAAGCTGTTGAACATAGTCGCTCAGCGGCTTGTTGTTGAACTGTAATCCAGGAACCAATCTGGCAAAAACAGCAACTGTATCATTTTTTTGGTCATGAGAAAATACAACTCTGTTTGCCAGTTCTACCGGAGCGATAAATTCCATTTCCTTTTCTCCTATAAAATGGATCTCCTGACTGGCAAGGTTAATTTTTGCCTTTTGCTTACCCGTCATTTTACCTTTCTTATCATAAAAAGTAGCCCAAAGAAACTCATCCATAAAAAAAGGGCTTCCTTTAACAGAGGAATATGGTAGTCTTAATTTACTTGCATTTTGAACACCCTCAAAATTCACTTCATGAACAGCCAATGTGTATGCGGCCCCTTCAAAGCTTTCTCGAGGCAAATAACCAACTTGTGCATTACTCATTGTTGCACAAAAAAACAGGAAAAGAAAGAATAGTTTTTTCATGACTAATATTTATTGAATATACCCATATTCCCTTAAGTATAAATCATTGTTCCTCCAATTGGACCTCACTTTTACAAACAACTCTAAGTACACTTTGGAGTCAAGAAACTGCTCAATAGACTGCCTGGACAACATCCCTAATTTTTTAATCATTGCACCTTTTGTGCCGAGTATAATTGCTTTTTGCGACTCCCGCTGTACTACAATTTCAGCCACAATTTTTATCAATAACTGTTGCTCTTCAAATTTGGAAACCATAACAGTAGATTGATATGGAATTTCTTCATCAAATAATTCAAAGATTTTTTCTCTAATCAACTCACCAGTAAAGAATTTAGTCGGCATATCTGTCAATTCATCTTCACCATAAAAAGCCTCCCCTTCAGGCAACATCTCTACAATGTCATTGATCAGTTCTTGAACATTGACTTTTGAAGCAGCAGAAATGACTGCTATGCGACTGCAATACGATTTATCAGAAAAAAAACTTTTTGCAGCATTTACCCTCTCCTCCTTGACCAAATCAGATTTATTAAGCACCAGTATACATTTTACCTTCAGCTTAAGTGAAGAGAATATCTGGTCTAATTCCTCAAAATTATCTCTTAAGTCGACTACCAATAAACATACATCTGCATCCTCGAGACTCGTAGTTACTGCATGCATCATTTTCTCATGGAGTTTGTATTTAGGTTCAATAACTCCTGGCGTATCTGAAAAAACGATTTGATAGTTAGGCCCATTTACAAAAGCACGAATACGATGACGAGTTGTTTGCACTTTAGATGATACAATTGCCAGTTTCTCACCAACCAAGGCATTCAGTAAAGTACTCTTACCAGCATTAGGCTTACCTAAAATATTTACAAATCCAGACTTCATTAGAACAGCAAAGGTACACTAGTAAAATTTGTTTTGAACATAAGGGATAAAAACGTAACTTTGCATCGCGAAGTAGAGCAGCGGTAGCTCGTCGGGCTCATAACCCGAAGGTCGCTGGTTCGATCCCAGCCTTCGCAACTAAAAAAAGCAACCCTTTGGTTGCTTTTTTATTTTTAGCTGATTTACAGCTATTTTAATTGATATTCTTGATTGAACTCGCTCCTGTAGCTGTTTGATTAAATATTCTGGGGTTCCCTTTGTATTGAATGCTACTTGCCCCAGATGCCTTTGCCCTAAATATTTCCATTACATAGATTTTAATATCAGAAGCGCCAGTTGCTACCAAATCTGCCTCATTAACTTTTAATTCAGTACCCTTGAAACCACTTGCACCTGTGCAAACCAATCCGATTTTATCAGCGGATCCACTTATTTTAGCATCGGATGCACCTGAAAAATTAGCCTTGATTTCACTACATTCTACTTTACCTGTAAAATCACTTGCACCAGAAAAATTCAAAGACAGATTATTGGACTTCAACACATCAACGACTACAATATTAACTGCCCCGGATGCTGTGAGTGAATTAAGTTTTGGTGCAGTGATGTATACTTTGAATTCCTTGTTACCCCTCCACCATCTTACACCATTATTATCTAATGAGATATACAAAGTGCCATTATTCACTTTTGTTGTAATGCGATCACGTGCTTCTGTATCATTTGCGCTCACTGCAACTTGTGTTTCAGCATCTGTAGAATAATAGACTTTGAATGGTCCGCTTACTACCACAGATTGAAAGGTTTGAACATCCCGCAATACCACATTTTCGTCGTTAAAAATCACCTTTTCTTGTGCAAAAGAGGCAAAAGAGCCAATGATAAAGAATAATGTAAAAATACTTTTCATCTATTTTATATTTTTTGTTTACAGTATATAGACGATTCTATCTGGCAAAAGTTACACAAATTTTAAGTCGTTTTTTTAAATTAAAAACCAATCTCTACCTTTGCTGCGTTCCGGGGTGCTTTGATCAAAAATCATCGCTGAGATTAAACCCGTAGAACCTGATCAGGATAATGCCTGCGCAGGGAAGGACGAATCTGTTATTCCATCCTTTCCTGTTTTTGTAAACAAAAAAACAAAAACAGTATGAAAAAGAACTTGTTAGCCGCCTTACTCCTCGCCTCATCATCATTCGCTTTTTCACAAAACAATCAAAAAGCAGAAAACATTAAGGAAATCTCTTCTGGTGGTCAGGATACCACAAAGAGTAAACTCATGGAAGCTATTGAAATCAGAGCCGTGAGAGCAGAAAAAAACTATCCTTTTACCCAGAATCTCATCACAAAAAGGAATATTGAAAAAAATAACGTGGGCCAGGATATCCCATTTTTACTGAATCAAATACCAGGTGCTGTAGTAAATTCAGATGCAGGAAATGGAATAGGTTATACAGGTATCCGTATCAGAGGTACCGATGCCAGTAGAATAAACTTTACGCTCAATGGTATCGCTTATAACGATGCAGAGTCACAAGGTGTTTTCCTGGTTAATTTACCCGACTTCCTATCTTCTACAAACAGCATTCAAGTGCAAAGAGGTGTTGGAACCAGTGCAAATGGTCCGGGTGCTTTTGGCGCAACCATCAACCTGTTGACGAATGAGGTACAAGAAAAAGCCTATGCAACACTCAGCAACAGCATTGGATCATTTAACAGTTTTAAAAACACTATTAAGACTGGAACAGGACTTATCAACGGAAGGTATACAATAGATGCACGGCTATCCAATATTTCAAGTGATGGATACATCGACAGATCTTCCAGCAAGCTGCAATCTTTTTATGTTTCTGCTGCAAGCATCAAAGAAAAATCATCACTTAGATTGAACGTTTTTTCAGGAAAAGAAAAAACTGGACAAGCTTGGTATGGGGTAACAGAAGAACAATTGAGTACCAACAGAAAATTCAATAGTGCAGGAACTGAAAAACCAGGTACACCCTATGAGAACGAAACTGACAATTATACACAAACACATTATCAGTTGTTTTACAACAAAAAGATAAACACAAAATGGGATTTTAATGCAGCTGTTTTTGCAACTACTGGTAATGGTTATTATGAACAATATAAAGCGCAACAATCTTACGCTACATTTGGATTGCCAAACTTTCAATTAGGAGGCAATACCCTATTTGAAACAGATTTAATCAGACAATTATGGCTAGATAATTTATACAGAGGAACCAACTTCAGCTTTCAAAAAAAATACAAGAATAATGAAATCATTCTTGGAGGTGGTAGTAGTATTTATGATGGTAATCATTTTGGTAAAATCATATGGGCCCAGGCTGGAATTGACAAAGATTTCAAGTGGTATGATTTAGATGCAAGAAAACAAGAACAACACTTATTCGGAAAATGGTTACACAAATACAACGATTTCCACTTTTTTGGAGATATTCAAGCGAGAAATGTGAGTTACAATATTGAAGGTTTTCGAAACAATCCCGGATTAAAAATTGACCAAAAATGGTTGTTTATCAATCCTAAAATAGGCTTCAGATATACTAAAAACAATAATTCCCTTTTTGCTTCATACGCGATAGCAAATAAAGAACCCAATCGAGATGATTTTGAAGCAAGCACAACAGAAATTCCAAAACATGAAACATTAAATGATCTTGAATTAGGTTTTGAGAGAAACACAAAGAGATTAAAACTTGCTGTTACTGCTTATTACATGCATTACAGAAACCAATTGGTACTGACTGGTAAAATCAATGATGTGGGCGCTTATACCAGAACCAATATACCTATAAGTTATAGAGCGGGTATTGAAATTGAATCAAATTTTATCATTAATGATAAACTGCAATTCAATAATAACATTGCATTGAGTAGAAACAAAGTAAGGCAGTTTACGGAGTATTATGATGATTATGATGCAGGTGGACAAAAAACAAATTTTTATAACAACGCTGACATTGCATATTCTCCAGCAGTTGTAGAAAACGCAACACTTAGTTATAAGCCATTTACCAATACAGAAATTCGACTCAACAGCAAATATGTGAGTCGACAGTATCTCGATAACACATCCAGAAAAGACAGAAGTCTTGATCCCTTTTTCATTCAAGATTTGATCATCAACCAAGTATTTAAACCTAAAGGGTTGTCTAGCATCGAACTCATTTTACAAATCAACAACTTATGGAACAAGTTGTATGCACCTAATGGCTATACTTTTTCTTACTTGCTCAATAACCAAGTATCTATCAACAATTATTTTTATCCCATGGCAGAGCGTAATATAATGGTGGGATTGAATATCAATTTTTAATCTGGAATAACTAATAAATAATAGTTTACCCAAATAATCTGTGTTACGCTCATTACAAGAGAGTAACACAGATTGTATGTTGCATGCTCAACGTATGCATATGTATAAAAAAATATTGATTGGACTATTCATATTCAAGTTGTTCAACGGATGTGCACCTGCAAACAAGATTACATATACCTGGATCAATCCAAATTTTAAAACAAGCAAACCTTATAAAAAGATATTCCTTGCTGCCTTGGTCAACAACCCGCATGTAAGAACTCATCTTGAAGAAGAAATGTGGCTTACCGCAAGAGCAAAAGGTTTTGCTGCAGAAAGAAGCTGGGATTATTTTCCGCCATCATTTTCCAAGCCCACACCACCCAACAGAGAAATGATGATGAAAGAAATAACACTATTGGAATGTGACTTAATTTTTACTATAATATTGACAGACAAAACAAGCGAAACAAGATATGTTCCGGGAAGTCTTGGTATGTATGGGCCATATTTAGGATACGGACTTCAATTCAGAGGGTTTTACTCCTACTGGTATCCTTATGCATATGATCCAGGATACTATGTAACAGATAAGACCTATTTCATGGAGGGCAACCTTTTTGACACGCAAACAGAAACGCTGATTTGGTCAATTCAAACCAAAACGATGAATCCAGCATCAGTTGAAAAGTTCAGCAAGGAATTGATTGAAACCATGCTTAACAAAGCGGTAAACGACCTGAGAAATTTACAAAACAAATAAAAGATTAAACCCCAAAATTCTCTTGCCAGGCTAACATTCCACCAACAACATTGGTTACATTGTTGAAGCCCATTGTTTCAAGAATCAAGGCTGCCTGACCACTTCTGTTACCACTTCTGCAATACAAGAAAACTTCCTCATCTTTTAGATGATCAATTTTTTCGGTACCCCCCATTCTGATTTCACCAAGAGGTAGTAAAATACCCCCAATATTAAACTCATCATGTTCAAATGTTTCACGTACATCTACAAGATGAAGCTTTTCTCCATTTTGTAGTTTTTGATTCAATTGAGCTACGTTTATTGTTTTCATGCCTTACTTTTTTAAAATATAAGATTCTATTGATATTTCATTTGAGCAGTGTCCGACTTTCGTTCCGGTTTAACAGCGCTTATTCTTATATCCATCAATTGACCGGGCCTGATCATATTTACATTCAATTGGTTATCAAATGGGTTTGGATTTTGCCAATAAATAAAACCAAGAGTAGTATCAACCAAATCATCATCCAATAAAATTACACCAGGAGTAATCCCATTCAATTCCATTACCAACTGCGCTTCTGAATAAGACAGTCCGAACAAATCTGGCACGGGTACGGCAGCTCCACCCAAACCTGAACCTATAAGCAAATCAATTTTTGAACCCATGCGTATTGGTGAACCTGGTTTTATTTGAATTCCTTCTGAGAGCTGATCTTTTACTGCATTTTTTGCAATATCAGGAATGAAAGTCGTATCTCCCATTTTTAAGCCAAGGGACCTCAATTCTAGAATTGCATTTCTAAAGCTCATACCAATGAGATTGGGCATAGTAATTGTGGGAGGCACTGTACAATTTACAGTCAAGTAAATTACCCGATTCACTTTTACTGTGGCTTCCGGCTCTGGGAACTGTTTGATGATTGCATTAGGAGCTATGCTGTCTATATAAATTGAATCTTGTAAAACAACTTCAAAACCCTGATTTTCCAATTCATCCTGCACTTGAATGTAGTTCTTTCCCTTTAATTCAGGCACTACCAGATATTCACCATGATTGGTTATCCTGTTCAGCATGAATAAAAAAACCATTAAAAGAAATACAGAAACACCAAAACCGATCAGTATGTTCTGCCACAATGGTCTTCTGGTAATGAATTCTACATTCATTGGTTATTTTTTTATTACTTGAAGCGCTTCCTCAATTAACATTGTATAGAAGTCAGTTAAACTTACACCCATCGCAGCAACCTGCTGAGGCACAATACTGGCAGCACTTTGTCCGGGTACAGTATTTATCTCAAGCAAGTATGGTGTTCTATCTGCATCATTAAATATGAAGTCCATACGTACCACACCCCTGCAATTAAATACACTGTAGATGCCAGCTGCAGCTTTCCTTACCTTTTCAGCAGTGTCCTGGCTGCACTCTGCAGGAGTCACCTCCTTTGATTTTCCCTGGTATTTTGCTTCAAAATCAAAAAATTCATTTTCAGTAATGATTTCAGTAAATGGGAGTGTAATTACTGCTCCCTTAGATTTAAATACGCCAATTGTAAATTCCCTACCAGCAATAAATTCTTCAATTAACACCTGATCATCTTCCAGAAATGCTTTCTCAATTCCAGCTTCAAGTTCCTCTCTCACAATAACGCGACTCATCCCTATACTGGACCCTCCGTTATTGGGTTTTACAAACACGGGAAACTTTAGATCCCATTTAGCAATATCTTCCTTTTTATAGCTCGATTTAAACAAATGGATAGACTTGGCAACATGAAAACCAGAAGCCCCAGCTACAGCAGTAGTATACCGCTTATTAAATGTAATTGCAGAAGTGGTAGCATCACAAGAAGTATATGGAAGATTCAGTAAATCAAAATAACCCTGTAGTTTACCATCTTCTCCAGGAGTACCATGTATACCGATAAAAACAGCATCAAATCGAATTGTATTACCATTCAATTCGATGGTAAAGTCATCTCTTTTTACTGGTATTTTCTCTCCATTGGCAGTAGGATGAAACCAGGCCTCCGGTGTAATATCAATTCGGTAAACATCAAATTTTGTAGTATCTAAATGCTTTTCAATTGTGATGGCACTTTTGTAAGAAATAACTGCTTCAGAGGAATATCCTCCTGTTACAAAGGCAATTACGGGCTTATTCATGTTAGTTGTTGATTCAAATAATGTACTACAAATATATAAAAAAGGTGAGGGTCATCAGATTGCCCTCACCTTTTTAACAAAGAGGTATTATATTAAAGATGCAGTTTTTCCTTTTTTTCCAGTAATGCCTCAACTGTTTCCTGATAAAGTTCGTCTGGCACGCAGCAATCAACTGGACAAACAGCAGCACATTGAGGTTCTTCATGAAATCCCTGACACTCTGTACATTTATTTGGAGTGATGTAGTAAGTGTCGTTGCTGATAGGTGAATTTTTTGCATCAGCTTCAATTACACCACCATCCATTAAGGTAAATGAACCCTTGACTGAAGTGCCATCTGACAAAGCCCACTCAACACCACCTTCGTAAATGGCATTATTGGGACATTCTGGTTCACAAGCACCACAGTTGATACATTCATCAGTAATCTTGATTGCCATAATATTTCTGTTTTTTAAGGTTGAATTTGAGTCTATTTTTGCATCAGGATGCATTGTAAAGGTAAACCAATGATCCGAAAATTAGAAAATGAATTTACACACCAGAATTCAAATACTTGTGAGTTTGGGCAACTACCTGACTCAAGAAACAGAATTTTATCAAGATACCAAGGTAAGGGCTTGGGCAGAGAACAAATGGTTTATCCCCGAATACATTAACCTGTCTGGAAAAGCTATTGCTGCTAAAATGTTGCAAAAACAAACCCTGACAGAAGTTGCCAATCAATACCAAATTCCTAACCTGCAAATCAAACCTAAAACCATTGGCTTGGTCATGGCAGGTAATATTCCATATGTTGGTCTCCAAGATCTTATTTGTATTTTTTTATCAGGACATAAAGCCAAAATCAAAACTTCCTCAAAAGACACAGTTCTACTCAAAAGCCTGCTTAATCAATTGATTCATGATCATCCTGAGATAACGGAATGGATTAGCATTCATGAAATGCTAAAAGATTGCGATGCTTATATTGCCACTGGAAGTGATAACAGCGCAAGGTATTTTGAGTACTACTTCAGCAAATACCCACACATCATTAGAAAAAACAGGACCTCCATAGCACTATTAGATGGATCAGAAACCACTCAAGAGCTTGACCATTTAGCAGATGATATTCAACTCTATTTTGGACTGGGTTGCAGAAATGTAACCCAAATTTGGGTGCCGCAAGACTATGATTTTGTTCCTTTATTATCTGCTTTGAAAAAATACGACGATTACAAGAATCACGATAAATACAAAAACAATTTCGATTATCAACTGACCATTGCCATCATGAATAACAGGTTTTACATGAGCAATGATTCCATAGTTTTATTAGAAAATAAAAGTCCCTTTTCCCCTATTTCACAATTACATTATCAGCACTACGACCAAAAGGAAAATGTGATTCAGCAGCTGGATAGGGAAAAAATTCAATGCATCCTTGGAAAAGGATTTACTCCATTTGGTAAAGCACAATCACCTGGATTGACTGATTTTCCAGACGGCGTCGACACCTTAGCTTTTTTGATCAACCTGACACAATAGTGCCAAAATTTCATATAGAACCTATCTCTAAAAAACCATCCGCCTAAGAAATTGTTAAATAGGTCGACTGGTAGACTGAAATTCAGTCATGTTTACTTATTTGCATGGTGAGGGCATTATTTTTGATAACAAGCAGGTATAAATAGTAAAATTAAAGAACCATGAACATCAAACAAACACTAACCGTAGTATTGATCAGCGCAGTTACCAGTACAGCAGCAATGTTTGGTTATGATTCATTTATCCGAAAACCAAATAGCATTCAAGAGTACAATGGTAAGCTACCGGCCAGCTATGCAGGCTTTTTTGACAGCAACAACAATGTACCTGTACAACCCGTAGACTTTCAGCCAGCCTCTCAGGCGGGAGTTCCTGCAGTTGTTCACATTACAACAACAATAGGTTCTAGTCAGGCCAACAACAACCTACCCAAAACAAGAAGAAGTCCGTTTAGCGATTTTTTTGGAGAAGACTTCTTTGAAGACTTTTTCGGTGGACCGCAAATGAGAAATATGCCTCAGCGGGCAAGTGGTTCTGGTGTAATCATAAGCGAAGATGGGTATATCGTTACCAACAACCACGTGATTGAGGAAGCCAATGAGATTAAGGTTACATTGAACAATAAAAAGCAGTACACTGCAAAACTCATTGGAACAGATCCAAGTAGCGATTTAGCGCTTATTAAAATTGAAGAAAAAGGATTGAATTTTTTATTGTACGGAAATTCAGACAACATAAAAGTTGGACAATGGGTTCTCGCTGTAGGATATCCCCTGAACCTTGAAACAACAGTTACCGCTGGTATTGTGAGTGCAAAGGCCAGAACACTTGGTCTTAACCAAAGAAAAAGCAATAGCCCCATTGAATCCTTTATACAAACTGATGCTGCAGTAAACCAGGGAAACTCAGGTGGTGCTTTAATCAATATCAATGGTGAACTTGTTGGTATTGTGTCTGCTATTGCTTCTCCTACAGGAGCCTATGCAGGATATTCTTATGCAATACCAGTTAACATAGTTAAGAAAATCATCAATGATCTTTTGCAATATGGTACAGTCCAAAGAGCATATCTTGGTATCAGCTATCTACCCGAAAATGCTCCGGAAGCAGAAAAAACAAAGTTGAATTATAAGGAGGGTCAGGGTGTCTTGGTTATGGACGTAGCCAAAGATGGTGCAATGGCTTCTTCGGGTATACAAACTGGAGATTATATCACCAAAATCAATGGTGTCAAGGTAGCAAACGGTAGTGAAATGGTGGAACAAATCGCCGGTTACAAGCCTGGAGATAAAATCACTGTTCATTACAACAGAAGTGGCAAGGAATCATCCACTAGCATTACCCTCAAGAACAGGTCTGGGAGCTATGAAATTGTAAAAAATACAATCTCAGATAAACTTGGTGCTACACTACAATCATTGGATGCTAAAAAGGCAAAGGAATATGGCGTAAAAGGTGGTGTAATTGTGACCAAAATCAATAGTGGTTTGATTGATGAACAAACAAGAATGCGTGATGGTTTTGTCATTCTAAAAGCAAATGGCACTGAAGTAAAATCGATTGAAGAATTCAATACTGCCATTGGTAAAGCTTCTAAGAGAATTTTATTAGAAGGCTTGTATCCTGGCTATGAAGGCATTTATCAATATACAATTGAATCTGCTGAATAACAGTTCCACTTGATTACAGAAAAGGCAGAACTAGGTTCTGCCTTTATTCTTTTATCCAAATCTGGTAAGACCAAGCTGGAAGATCGGTATACAGATGCCCGGTAACTTCTTTTTTCAAAGCACTGAAGTACTCTGTGAAACAGCCAACCTGATTGTTTGATGAAAACTCTACATGTTCCAAATAATAAGGAGATAAATTTATTGCAATGATGGCAACAGATTCATCTTCTTTTCTCATAAAACTCAAAACATGATGGTCAACACTATTACCTAGGAATCTACAGTTTTCTGATTGTGGTGTTGATTTGAATGCTGGAACTGCTTTTCTCAAATTCAAAATCTGTTTATAAAAATCATGTAATGAGGGATTTTCATTCCACTCGATTATGTCTTTATCAAAAAATTGCAGTCGTTTCTGATTAGGCAATTCTTGTCCACTATAAATCAAAGGAACCCCCTTCCAAGTAGCAGAAAACACAGCCAGAGGAATAGCCATTTCACCATACTTTTCGTATTCGGTTCCATTCCAGCTGTTTTCATCATGGTTACTTGTAAACCAGGCGGGGCAAGAAGTTTTAGGTAAGTCGTTCAGGTATTGTGACAAAACATATTTGAGGTGATGGATATGTTGGGCACCCTCATCTTTAGTTTGTTTTGCAGCGTTCATCCATCTCCAAGTATATGCTGCATCAAATATGTTCATGTAATCAGGATTGTCCAAAGGATCCAACTCTGCTAACCAAAATAAATTTTTTGTTTGTTGCAAAGCGCTCCTTGCCTCAATCCAAAAATCAACTGGAGTAAGCATGGCCATATCACACCTAAATCCATCAATATTAAATTTAGTAACCCAATACCTCATGGATTCAATCATCTCATTTCTAAGATTTGGATTGGCATAATCAAGATCAATCACGTCGTCCCAACCATGTTGATCATAAAAATCACCATCTGCATTTTTCTTATAAAAATCAGGATTTTGTTTTGTCCATTCATGGTCACATCCCGTATGATTAGCCACCCAATCAACTATCACTTTTAAGCCAAGACCATGAGCATCTTTCACAAGTTCTAAAAAATCTTCATCCGTACCATATTCTGGATTTATGCTTTTGTAGCTTGAACAGGCATAATAACTACCAAGACTACCTTTCCGGTGTTTATGGCTTATTGGTGTTAACGGCATAAACCACAAAACTTCCACCCCCATATCTTTTAACCTGGGGATATGTTGCCTGAAAGCATTGATTGTTCCCTCAGGAGTATATTGCCTGAGATTGACTTCATAAATATTTGTGTCCAAGACCCACTTAACAGGGACAAATTCGGTTTTCATACTGGGAAGTTAAGAAATAGACTTGACCCAATCGAACGAAACGCTATAAGGATTGTTTAATCTTTGCTTAACTTTGAAGTTATAACATGAAGCAGTTTACTATACCCGTCAGATACAGAAGTCCCTTGATTTCAGCAATCAAGCAAAAGAGAAAAGCAGCTGATAAATTAAAAAAAGATTTCTCCCCTACCCAACTTGATTTAGGAAGCCTGCATATATTTTTAGCAAGACATTTTGGTTTCTGTTATGGCGTTGAGAATGCAATAGAAATAGCATTCGAAACAATAGAGAACAATCCCGGCAAACGCATATATCTTTTGAGTGAAATGATTCACAATCCTTTTGTGAATGAAGATCTCATTAATAGAGGACTTCAATTTTTAATGGACACCAAAGGAAATATGTTGATTCCGTTTGAAGAATTGACTTCCGAGGATATAGTTATTATTCCTGCTTTTGGAACAACGATTGAGATTGAAAACAAATTGCTTTCCATAGGTATCCAAATTGAGCAATACAATACTACTTGTCCATTTGTAGAAAAGGTTTGGAACAGAGCTGAACAAATTGCACAAAAAGGTTATAGCATTGTTGTACATGGCAAGCCTACCCATGAAGAAACGAGGGCTACATTTTCACACAGTGATGCCCATGCACCAACCATAGTTATTTATGACATGGCAGAGGCTATAGTATTAGGTGAGTTCATCATGGGAATTCGCAACCCTAAAGATTTTCCAGTTCAATTTGCCAACAGATACAGCGATGGCTTTAGTCTGGAAAAGAACCTCGTTCGCTTTGGCGTAGTGAATCAAACCACAATGCTGGCCTCAGATACACAGGCCATAGCTGATTATTTGAAAAAGATTGTGATGCAAAAATATGAGCTTGATGAATCAAATGCAGGTGAACATTTTGCAGATACAAGAGATACACTGTGTTATGCCACCAATGATAACCAAACAGCAGTAAAACATTTACTGGAAACTGAAGCAGATTTAGCTATAGTGATTGGTGGAAGAAAAAGCAGCAACAGTTCACATCTGGTTGAATTGTGTGAAGAAAAGCTTCCAACCTATTTCATTGAGTCAGCGGCAGACATCTTATCAAACAAAGCAATAAAAGCCTTTAATTGGAGAACGCACGAGGAATATATTAAAGAAGACTATTTACCAAAAGATAAGCCTGCACGTATACTCATCACCAGTGGCGCTTCTTGTCCCGATGCTATTGTAGAATCCACCATTGAGAAACTGAGCAGTTTCTTCGAAGATGCCAAACCTTTATCGGATATAGGTTCAGAATGGCTTTAATCAACTCATGATTTTCTCTTGAGACCATTGTAATGCCAGCTCCAGTTGTTGTTCAGGTGTGAGAAAACTATTGTCTAGCACTACAGCATCATCAGGTTTTCTCAAAGGTGAGATTGCCCTGGTTGAATCAATATGATCTCTTGAAGCAAGATTAAGTCTTACCTCATCAACAGTAATCTCAGGATTTTTGGCTTGCAGTTCCTTTAATCTTCTTTGAACCCTGATTTCCGGGTCAGCAGTCATAAATATTTTTAATTCCGCGTCTGGAAATACTACAGATCCTATATCGCGACCATCCATTACAATTCCCTTTGCATGTCCAATTACCCTTTGCTGTGCAACAGCAAATTCCCTAACTTGTCTGAGGGCTGCAACTTCACTCACTTTTTCAGCGACTTTAATCTCCCTGATCAATGCATCAACATTCTCCTCATTTAACCAGATTTCATTGTTACCGGTTAACGAATTGAGTTGAAATGAAAGATGAATATTTGAAAGGGCATTTTCAATTTGAACATCATCATGGGTATCAACACTATTTCTCAAAAAATAGAGCGTTATGGCACGATACATTGCTCCAGAATCAATAAAAATATAATTGAGCTTTCTGGCAAGTTGTCTTGCCATTGTACTTTTACCACAAGAGGACCATCCGTCGATGGCAATCACTATTTTCTTCATATTTTGAACTAGGAGTACAAAAATGACGCTTATTGTCTGAATGACAAAATATCTACCTTTGTAGTCATATGTTAAAAATTGGCATCTTTGGCGTTGGCCATCTTGGAAAATTTCATGTTAGCAATTGGCAAAACATTGAAGGAATAAGTATAATAGGTTTTTATGACCCAAATGATGATCATGCCAAAGAGGCTGTCGAAAAATTTGGCTTAAAGAGGTATGAGGATATGCATACCTTAATCAATGATGCAGATGCTATAGATGTAATCACCCCTACACAATTTCACTACCCGGTTTGCGAAGCAGCCTTAAGAAAGAGCAAGCATATTTTTGTTGAAAAACCACTTGCCAATAACATGGAAGAAGCAAGGCAATTGGTAAAACTCGCAGGTGAAGCTAAAGTCAAGTTTCAGGTAGGACATGTTGAACGTTTCAATCCAGCTTTCCAGGCATTGAAAGGAAAATCAATTAACCCAATGTTTATTGAAGTGCATAGACTTGCTCAATTCAATCCAAGGGGGACAGAAGTCAGTGTAATCCTCGACCTCATGATTCACGACATTGATATTATTTTACATCTCGTCAAAAGTGAAATCAAAAATATATCTGCTAGCGGTGTAGCCGTGATGACAGATACACCTGATATTGCCAATGTGAGAATTGAATTTCACAATGGTTGTGTAGCCAATCTCACATCGTCAAGAATATCTATGAAGAAAATGAGAAAGATCAGACTCTTTCAGAAAGATGCATATATCGGTATTGATTTCCTCGAAAAAAAGACTGAAATCATCAAACTCAAATCAGAAGGTGATGAAGACTTATTCTGCTTTGATATTGAAACACCTGGAGGGACTAAAACCATTGCCGTTGAAAATCCTGAAATTCTTGAGCACAATGCAATAAAGGCAGAACTAACTGCTTTCAGAGATGCCATTTTGCTGAATACACCGACTGTTGTTTCAGAGCATGATGGATTGATGGCTATGGAAGTAGCACATCAAATTCTTGAGAAAATTGGAAAGAAAAAAATTCAAGAAAACTAATATCACACCCTGTTCCCCTGCCTACCGGCAGGCTATTCCCTATTCCCTTCTCCCTATTCTCCATTCCGCATAGTCGAGATCTTCGGGAAAGGTAACCTTGATATTTGTCTCTTCACCTGGTATCAAATGTATCTCATAGCCAGCAGCTTCAACCACAGTAGCTTCATCAGTGAATTGTAGAGAATAGGAAACATTAAAAGCAGAGACAAGTATATTTTTTTTGAACGTTTGCGGCGTCTGTACGATAACAAGATTCTCTCTGTCAATCATGATTGAAGTATGGGCATGAGGCTCAACACGCCTCATACTATCTCTTACTGGTATTACAGGAACAGCAGATCCATTGATTTCAGCAGATGTGCTACATTCCCTGATTAACTTTGGCGTAACAAGACATCTTACGGCATCATGGACAAAGACAATTTCAGCATCTTCTACATGTTTTAATCCATTTTTTACTGAATCAAATCGAGTAGCACCCCCCTCTACAAAATCAATTCTAGCTGGATAATTTTGCTCAGCAATCAATGCTTTTGTAAGTGAAATAAAATCTTTTGGGAGTACCAGAATAATGTTGAGATCAGCATAGGCATGAATAAAAGCATCAACAGAATGAAGTAAAATTTCTCTACCCTTCAATTTTAGAAATTGCTTAGGGAGGTCATTCCCCATCCGAGTTCCAGATCCACCGGCAACTATTACTGCCACTCTTTTCATCAATCAATTTGTTTTGTTTCTCACTGCAATAAAATACAATGGTACACCCAGTAAAGTGATGATCAATCCAGGCCATGTATACTCAGGTTTAAACATAATCAACAAAACACAGAAGCTCAATCCCATAAGGATATAGATCAACGGCAAGAAGGGGTAGCCAAATGCTTTATATGGTCTTTCAAGGTCTGGACGTTTTTTTCTAAGGATAAAAATTCCAATAATGGTCAGCACATAAAAAATGACCACAACAAAAGAAACCATATCCAGCAGCTCGCCATATCTACCACTTAAACAAAGTAATGACGCTACCAGTGCCTGGCTCCAAAGTGCCCATTGTGGAACAGCATTGCTATTCAATGATGCGGCTTTTTTAAAGAATAGACCATCCTGAGCCATTGTATAATAAACCCTTGCACCAGCCATTACCAAGCCATTAATACATCCAAAAGTTGAAACCATAATCAAAACTGCTATAATGGATCTTCCTGCAGCGCCAAAAATCACACTTGCAGCTGCTACGGCTAATCTATCTTCTTCTGGTTTTGCTATCTGATTAAGCGGCAAGACATTCAAATACATCAAATTAGCTGAAACATAAATAATGGTTACCAATAAAGTACCCAGAAAGAGACTTAGTCCAATATTTCTCTTGGGGTTTTTGATTTCACCAGCAATGAACGTAACGTTGTTCCATGCATCACTACTGAAGATAGAACCTACCATTGATGCCGCTATAGCACCAAGCAAAGTGATGCCTCCTATTGATTCCCAGGTAATGCTACCGTCCTCATTTACCAGTGCTTTTTGCGAGAGCATACCAGTCTCCCAATTAGCTGACCAATAACTGGTATCTACGAAAAGAAAGCCACAAAGTATGAGTCCGAACAAGGATAATAATTTAGAAACTGTAAAAGTGGTTTGAATGACTTTACCTTCTTTTACACCACGGGTATTGATGTAAGTTAACAACACCACAATGGCTATTGCAACGATTTGAGCAGGATAGATTTTAATAGAACCGATATGCATGAGGACATTTTGATCTTGCATGTTCAGTGCCGGAAAAAAGTAACCTGCAAATTTTGCAAAAGCTACACCGACAGCTGCTATTGTACCGGTTTGAATTACAGAGAAAAAACTCCATCCATATAAAAATCCAACAAGAGGATTGTATGCTTCTTTCAAATATACGTACTGCCCTCCCGCTTTGGGATACATGGCACTCAATTCACCATAGCTCAAAGCAGCACTTATGGTCATGAAACCAGTGATTAACCATACCGCAACCAGCCAGCCAGCACTTCCTACATTTCTTGTAATATCTGCACTAACAATAAAGATACCTGAACCAATCATAGATCCTGCAACCAACATGGTTGCATCAAGAAGACTAAGACTGGGTTTGAAACCATTTTGTTCCGACATAAGTTGAATTTTGGTTAAAAAAAATCCCGGTATAAAATACCGGGATTAAGTTATGAAATTCGTGCGTTATTTACCCTTTTTTGTTTTATTGTATTCTGCATTTAAACCAGCTACAATTTCATCAGTGATGTTGGTAGCACTATCCTTATAGAACAAAACATTGAGTCCTGATGAGTAGGAAAATATATAACTATATGCCTTCTCTTTGTTATAAACAACAAGATAATCGTCAATGTTCTTTTTGAGATTTTCCATTGTCTTCATCCCTTCTGATGCAATATTATTCTCAAGCACTCTTTTTTGCTCTTCCAGATTCTGCATTTTTGCCTGATAAGAACGTTGAAAATTTTCATATTCCACTTGAGTGATAGACTCGCCTCTTTTAGCAAATGCAATTCTTTCGTTTTCAATTTTTTGAAAAGCATTATTCAGGTCGCGGTCTGCCGCTTCTTTCTTTTTCTCGAATAAATCCATTTGCTCTTTGTACAAAAGATATTTTTCCTGAACGCTATCCAGATCTACATAGCCTAATTTAACTGTTGTTGCTGCAGCATTTGTTTGTACAGCACTGGCTTGTTTTGGTGCTCCTTTGAACTGAAGGAAAAGTGCTACAACTACACCAAGTGCAAGAACAATATTGATTATTTTTTGATTCATTGTTTAAGGGTTGGTTATAAAGAAAAAAGGGAGCATTGCTGCTCCCTTGGGATTATTCTTCCTCATCGAAGCTCATCACTTCGCGCGTTGTTTGTAATAATTCGTACTCCTCTTTGCTTCCTACAATCAACTTTTCGTAGTCCC
>CAZVYI010000007.1:0-37128 GCA_964631755.1 uncultured Sphingobacterium sp.
TTCGGCGAATATGTTTGGACGTGGGTTCGAATCCCACCAGCTCCACTTACTTTTTTACTAAAACTAATCTGCTTCGTATGCAAAAAATCCTATTGTTTGCCCTGCTGTTAATTAGTTCAACATTAAAAGCGCAAGAAGATACCACTGAAGTTTTCGATTACAGTCAGTTTGGTGATGCAGAAGGTGCAAAACGTTATTGCACACAAAAGGTGTTGAATCAAACTCCTCAGAAAATTGTCAGTTTGGGATTTGAATACCATGGTAAGTTTACCATGCCAGATGTTCCACTGGGTATGAATTTACCTGCAATGCAATCATTTAATGTCCGCAATGTTTCAGCATTGCGTGCTCAATTGAATATCCCTGTTATTTCAACGAATAAAATAATCTGGCAAATGGGACTCAACTACTGGGGTAGTAAGTTCAATATCGATGAAGCAGAAAGCAATAGCTTTACAAAGACACTGAATGAAAATTACATGACCTCGGCAGGTATCAATACAACAATTTTTAAACCCCTAAACGAAAAGAACTTTCTGATTTTACAGGCAAGTGCTGATGTGAATGGCGTATTTGAGAAATTCAGTGATGTTAGTGGGAAGGCATTAACTTTTAGCGCAACCGCTATTTATGGTTGGAAGACTTCAGAGAAAAATATGATTGGTACTGGTATTGCCAGAACCTATCGTGCTGGTCAGCTGATTCATGTTCCTGTTCTTTTTTGGAACAAAACATTCAATGACAAATGGGGAATGGAACTATTGCTTCCTGCACGTGGGCATATCCGTTATAATTTTTCTACCTCTAATATGCTGCAGTTTGGATTTGAACTTGAGGGGAATCAGTTTTGGATGAACAGTTCTCCAGGTTTTGGCGCGTCTGATCAAGCATTATACATTCAAAGGGGTGAATTAAAGCCTAGAATTATGTGGGATAAGAAAATCAGTGGATTCATCTGGTTGAATGCTCAGGTAGGAATGAGGTCAAATTGGCGTTTTGATGTTATGAAAGAATATGATGCAAGAAAGGATAGTCAGCGTTATTTCACTTCCAATCTTTCTAATCCGCTTTATTTTAATATCAGTATCAATTTAGTATCACCATAGCCAAACTTATTGCAATAAAAAATGCCTCACTTATTTGGTGAGGCATTTTTATTTAAGAAAAATATTTATTTAGCAACTTGTCTTGTCCAGGTATCTGTTCTTCCAATTAATGAAACACCTATGTATCCTCTAACTTCAAGTGAGTTAGGATTGATCAATTTGATAGTACAAGAATAAGTGTTACCATTCTTGGGATCATAAATATTGCCCTCATCCCACTTGCTGTTTTCAACGTACTTAAATCCCCAGATATTTATCAAGCCCAATACAGGTCTGGTTCTGGACGCTTCATCAGGATGATTTTTATCCACTTTTGGTTTTCCTGTTTCAGGATCGATTGGTTCTTTTAACCAAACAACTTTACCCTGGTATTTATCTCCGTTTTTATAAATACGAACCAATGCATTTCCTTCACCAGTCTTCCATACTCCAACAATAGCATCAGGATTATCTTCTTTGAAATGAAATGAACTCGTTGATAAAAGAATTACGATTCCAGATAAAGCAAAGAGGAAAAATTGTTTTGCAAAAAAGATTGCTGATAATCGGTTTATGCTTAACTTTTTCATATTTTCTTGATTTGAATGTTCACAAATATATTAACGAACGAGATTAGATTGTAATTAAATAAAAAAAGGGGCAATGCCCCTTTTTTGTTGAATTTATTCCGATTAATTATAACCCACTAAATTTCTATTCATTGAACAACCTCCGCCCGCTGAACTGCGGCTAGTTGTACATGAAGATGCAAATAAGATCACAGCTAGAAAGAGTATGAAATAAAGTTTCTTCTTCATTGGTTTGGTTTGATACTCAAATATAAAACCTAAAACAGTGGAATTTAGTATTGAGTAGAAGCTTTTTTTAAACTAAAACGGGATTTTAACGCAATTCTCACATTTTAAACTCCAGTTTGAAAAGTAAAAAACGGGGCATACTTTATTCATTTTCAGCTTATCTTGTGGTTCGAGAAATGAGATTATGAATATTCAGCTCCAAAGACCTATAGTTTTTTTAGACCTTGAAACGACTGGCTTAAATCTGGTCACAGATCGTGTTGTTGAGATAGCCATGTTGAAAATCCAGCCTGATGGTAATCGGATCATGAAAAGGAAACTAGTAAATCCAGAGATGCCAATTCCATCAGAAGTTGCTGAAATACATGGCATTACCAACGAAATGGTTAAAGATGCTCCAAAGTTTAGAGAAATAGCCAATGAAATAAGGCAGTTTTTGGATGGTGCTGATTTAGGTGGGTATAATTCAAATAAATTCGACTGGCCACTTCTGGCAGAAGAGTTTTTGAGAGCGGGACTTGATTTTGATATTGATGGTAAAAAACTAGTTGATGTACAAAAAATATATCATCAACTGGAGCCAAGGACCCTATCCGCAGCTTACAAGTTCTACTGTGATAAAGATCTATCTAATGCACACAGTGCTGAAGCAGATATAACTGCAACATGGGAAGTTTTTGCTGCGCAAGTAGCCCGCTATCCTCAATTGGGCGATAGTTTAGAGTCTGTAACAAAATTCATAGGAGTGGAAGAAATTGTGGATTTCGCCAGAAGATTTTCTATGGAAAATGGAAGAGAAGTTTTTAATTTCGGAAAACACAAGGGCAAAGTTGTTGAAGATGTGCTGAAAGCGGAGCCCACTTATTACGACTGGGTGATGAAAAGCGAATTCGCTTTGCATACAAAGTTAAAGCTGACCGAAATCTTCAACCGAACAATGTTAAAAAACAAGAAATAATTCAATTTCGGTCAGTCTATTTTTTTGAAAAAGCTCGTCATTATACCAACTTACAAGGAAAGAGAAAATGCCCAGCAAATTCTCAAAGCCATCTATGATTTGGAGCAAGATTTTCATGTATTGATAATCGATGATAATTCACCAGATGGTACAGCCGATATCGTAAAGGGTATTCAAAAAGAAAATCAAGATCGACTTTTTTTGATTGAACGTCCTGGTAAATTAGGTTTGGGAACGGCCTACATTACAGGTTTTCAGTGGGCCTTAGCTAAGCACTATGATTTTATTTTTGAGATGGATGCAGATTTCTCTCATGATCCCAACGATTTAAATCGCTTGTTTCTTGCCTGCACAAAAGAAGGTGCTGATGTTGCAGTGGGTTCTAGATATGTTAAGGGTGGTGAATTTGAGAATTGGCCCTTATCTCGAAAAATCATTTCAATGGGTGGAGCATTGTACAGCAGATTAATTACCTGGATTCCAGTGCATGATCCTACTGCAGGTTTTGTCTGTTATAAAAACGAAGTGTTAGCGGCAATGAATTTATTAGAAATTAAGTCGATTGGCTATGCCTTCCAAATTGAAATGAAGTTTGCTGCTTGGAAACTTGGTTTCAAAATTGCTGAAGTTCCTATAGTTTTTAAAGACAGGGCTTTTGGTTCCTCTAAAATGACAAAGGGAATAATCAAAGAAGGAATTCGAGGTGTTCTTGCCTTGCAAAAAGAGTTTCTTTTGGGTAAATATGTTAAGCGGGTAAAGAACAAGTAAGTACTTATTTTTGATCATGAAAAAAGCCTTCCTTCAACTACATGCTGCTATATTCCTGGCAGGATTTACAGGGGTTTTAGGTCGACTGATTACCATCAACGAAGGTTTACTGGTTTGGTACAGAATGTTTTTTTCTGCAGTTTTTTTATTGTTATTGTCTTTTTTTTCAAAGAAAATCAAATTTCTTCCATGGCGCCAGGCACTTCCTCTTATTGGAATTGGTGCAATAGTTGCCTTGCATTGGGTTTTCTTTTATGGTAGTGTGAAATACGCAAACGTTTCGGTTTCTTTGGTTTGTTTTTCTACAATGGGATTCTTCTCTGCATTTCTTGATCCATTAATTTCAAAACGTAAAATGGATCTAATTGAGATATTGCTTGGAATCATGGTTATGTTAGGCGTTTACCTCATTTTTCATTTTGATCAAGCATATAGGTTGGGTATTTTTTATGGTATTATTTCTTCTATATTAGCTGCGATTTTTACCATAATTAATAAAAAGTATGTTGAGAAACATGATGCCCAAATTATTACTTTTTATGAATTGGGAGGAGGTTGGTTATCGCTTAATTTTGTACTTCCTTTTTATTTGCAATTTGTTTCCTTTTCCAGTTATCTTCCAAACCTTTCTGATTTTTTATGGCTTTTGGTTTTAAGTCTGTTTTGTACAGTTCTGGCATTCAATCTTTCCATAAAAGCGTTAAAAAAAATATCACCTTTCACTGTTAATTTAAGTTATAACCTTGAGCCTGTTTATGGCATCTTGCTTGCCTTTGTGATTTATAAGGAGCACCTGGAACTCGGGCTTTCTTTTTATGCAGGACTTTCAATTATCTTTTTAACAGTAGTACTACAAACAATCCGGGTATGGAAAACTAGGGGAAATTGAGTCTTATTGTTAACCAAATTTTACATCACAATTCTGTACTTTCAATAAAATCCTTTTCATGAAGCAAATTATTCTCTTTTTGCAATTGCTTGCATTGTCTATAGCTGCTCTGGCACAAAAAAAAGTATTGGATCATACTGTTTATGATGGCTGGCAATCAATCGGAGAAAGAAAAATTTCATCTGATGGAGAATGGATAGCCTATACAATTGATGTGCAGGAAGGAGATGGTGTTCTTGTTGTACAGCGATCAGACTCATCTTACAAACAAACATTTTCAAGAGGATATAATCTTGCTTTTACAAACGATAATTTATTTCTGGTTTTTAAGGTAAAGCCTACTTATCTTGATTCACGAAATGCCAAGATAAAAAAGAAAAAACCAGAAGATCAGCCTAAAGATTCACTGGTCATTCTGGATTTGACAACTAAAGCGACCCAAAGCTTTGAAGATATTGCTTCTTATAAAATGCCCAAAAATGCTTCAGGGTATCTTAGTTTTTTGAAAATTAAAAAATCATTGGATTCTGTTTCAAAAGCAGTGCCTAAGGATTCAATAAAACAAAATATAGACACAATAAAACAACAGTTTCCTATTTTAATTGAACATCAGCCTGAAAAGAAACAAAAAAGAAAATTGACTGCAAAAGGTGAACAAGATGACGAAAACTTTTTTGATTTTGAAATGTATGAAGATGCTGAAGGAGATGAGAATGCCAGTCAGCCTGTACAAGAAGGTTCCGACCTTTTGCTCTATAATTTTTCTAATAAAACGCAGGTTATCTTTCCATTTACCAGTGAATATTATTGGAGTGAGAATGGCAAGATTTTATTGATGGAATCATCTGCAAGTAAATCTAATAAAAACAGGAAACCTTTGGTTTCGATATGGAGGACTGTTGAAAATCGCTTGGATACAATTTTATTGGGCGGTAACGATTTTAAAGGATTTGCAATCGATAAGGATGGGTATCAAATTAGTTTCTTAGCTGAAAGGGATTCTGCTTTTAAATCTCCTCAAAAGTTTTATAAACTCTGGTACTGGAAAAATGGTGATCAGGAAGCAAGCGTTATTGCAGATAGATTTACTGTTGGTATGAAAGTAAACTGGACCATCAACGAAAACTATGTACCTAATTTCAGTAAAACTGGCAACCGTTTATTTATTGGTACCTCTCCTGTTAAATCTATAAAAGATACGAGTCTCATTGAAATGGATTTGGTGAAATTGGATGTATGGCATTACAATGATGATTATTTACAACCCTATCAGTTGCGCAATCTTCAGCAAGAGGAAAGAAGATCTTATTTGTCCATGTATGACTTACAGAAAAAATCATTTATCCAGTTAGCTGATTTAGAACTTCCACAAGTGATGATTTCAAATGAAGGTGATGGACCTTTATTTCTTGGAATGTCTGATGTGGGAAAGCGTATTTCAATGCAATGGGAGGGAGGAACAAAAAAAGATATTTATGAGGTTAATCCAACAACAGGAGCCAGGAAGTTGATTACCAAAGATCTTAATGGTATGGCACAAATATCACCAGAAGGAAAGTATATTTTTTGGTATGATATGTCGAAGAAACATTACTTCACTTACAATGGAAACCAGATTATAAATGCCACCAAATCGATTCAAACAAAACTTTACGAAGAAGATTATGATATGCCATCTGATCCTTCTCCTTATGGAGTGATGCGTTGGGAAAAGAATGATGCTGCCTTTTACATCTATGATCGATTTGATATTTGGAAAGTTGATCCTGCTGCAAAAGTTTTACCAAAGATGGTGACTGGCGGATGGGGTAGAAAAACGTATACATCGTTCAGGTATATAAGTCTAGACCCTGAAGAACGTGCTATTGAAACAGAGCAATATCTTGTACTGAAGGCATTTAACGAAAAAAATAAGTATGCAGGTTATGCTGCTTTACAATTGGAAGTTGATAAACAGCCAAGGATTTTGCAGATGGGTGCCTATACTCTAGGAAATCCAATAAAAGCGGATAAGGCAAGTGCATATGTTTTTACCAAAGAGTCATTTGAACAGTCACCTAATCTACATTTTTCAAAAACACTAGTAGAAGCCCATAGGTTGAGCAGTATTAATCCACAGCAACAAGAGTATAATTGGATGACAGCTGAGTTGTTTACCTGGAAAGCATACAATGGTAAAACGGCAACAGGAATCGTATATAAGCCAGAAAATTATGACCCAAAGAAAAAGTATCCAATGATTGCTTATTTCTACGAGACTTTATCTGATGGTTTATTTAATTATTTGCCTCCTTCGCCAACACCAAGTCGCTTGAATATTCCATTTTTTGTAAGTCGTGGTTATATTGTTCTTGCTCCAGATATATACTATGAAAAAGGTTATCCTGGTAAAGGTGGGTTTGATTATGTAGTCAGCGGTGCAAGAGCACTTATCAAGAAAGGTTGGGTGGACAGTACTAAAATGGGGATACAAGGGCAAAGTTGGGGTGGATACCAGGTTGCGCATATTATCACCCGCACCAACTTGTTTGCTGCGGCTTGGGCTGGTGCACCTGTTGCAAACATGACCAGTGCTTATGGAGGTATACGATGGGAAAGTGGTATGAACAGACAATTTCAATATGAAAAAAGTCAGAGTAGAATAGGTGCGAGTCTTTGGGAAAAACCATCCTTGTATATTGAAAATTCACCATTGTTTCATTTAAAGAAAGTGACAACTCCCTTGGTGATCATGGCAAATGATAATGATGGGGCAGTACCTTGGTACCAGGGAATTGAAATGTTTACGGCAATGAGAAGACTGGATAAAAAAGTTTGGATGTTGAACTACAATGGTGAGGCACATAATTTAGTGGAGAGAAAAAACAGGAAAGATATTCAAATCAGGGAACAACAGTTTTTTGATTGGTTGCTAAAAGGAGAGAAGCCTGCTATTTGGTTGAAATATGGTGTACCAGCTATCGAAAAAGGAAAGTCATGGGGATTAGAAACTTCACTCGATTGAGTGAAGTTTTATTATTCCGATGAAGATTTTTTGAAATTATAATGCTTTGCTACCATCAAAGCTTTCTAACTGCTTAACAAATTCAGTCAGGAAGCTTGCACCTAAACCACCATCAATTATTCTGTGGTCATAAGACATAGACACAAACATCATGTGTCTGATGGCTATGCTGTCACCTTTTTCAGATTCGATTACTACAGGTTTCTTTTTGATTGCACCAGTGGCAAGAATAGCTACCTGAGGTTGGTTGATGATTGGAGTTCCCATCAAACTTCCGAAAGTGCCAACGTTGGTAAATGTAAAGGTTCCTTCCTGAGTATCTGAAGGTTGAAGTTTACCATTTCTGGCATTGTTTGCAAGTCTATTGACTTGTTTAGCAAGTCCGGTTACATTGAATTGATCAGCACCTTTGATAACCGGAACAATAAGGTTTCCATTTGGAAGGGCAGTCGCCATTCCAATGTTGATGTCTTTTTTAACGACAATACTATCTCCAACTACACTTGCATTCAGGAGAGGATATTTTTTCAAACATTTGGTAATGGCTTCAACAAAAATAGGTGTAAGCGTTAGTTTTTCCCCTTCTCTTTTTTCGAATTCGTTCTTCACTTTATTTCTCCAAAGGACCAGGTTCGTAACATCAGCTTCTGAAAAACTGGTAACATGAGCACTCGTTGCCTTACTTCTGGTCATGTGTTCTGAAATCAACTTTCTCATGCGATCCATCTCAATAATCTCAACATTACCAGAAATATTGACAGGCGGTTGAGGTTGAGAAGTTGACACTTGAGGAGCTTGTTGATAAACAGGTGGGGTTGTTTGCTGAATAGGTGGATTTACCGGTTCAGGATTGGGTTTAATAACGGGCGTTTCTGTAATTACTTGTGGTGGGGGAACTGTTTTAGAGAATTCTCTGTTTTCCAAATAGGAGAGAATATCTTTTTTGGTCACTCTACCTTCAATTCCTGATCCTTGAATCTTTTCTAGCTCTTGAAATGGGATACCCTCTCTAGAAGCGATATTCATTACTAGAGGAGAGAAAAACCTGGCATTATCTCCTTTTTCAATGGGAGCATAATTAGAAGGCTGATAGGGGATCATTCCCTCAGGTTCTTCGTTTTTTTCAGGTGCTGTATTGCTTAACGGAGCGGTTGTTTGAATAGCAGTTTCAGTCACAACCATTTGCTCTGGTTCGTTTGTCCTGATTTTGGCTATAACTGACCCTATCGGAATTATGTCATTTTCTTTACAAAGTACTTCTTCCAGAATACCTTCTGTTGTTGAAGGAACTTCACTATCAACCTTGTCAGTTGCTATATCCAACAGGGTTTCATCAAGTTTCACAAAATCACCAACCTGTTTATGCCATCGCAAAACAGTCGCTTCCATGATGCTCTCGCCGAGCTTAGGCATTAATATATTGACAAGGGCCATTTTACCATTTGAGTTTCCGAAAATCCGTTCGTAAAATTACTCTATAAATGGCTTAAATCGACTTAAGGGGGGTAATAACTTATCCAATACTTTTCCTCAAAAAATCAAGTGCATAAACAGCGGTTAATTCTATGTTTCGCTTTCTGTCAAATCGAAAACGGAAGGTTGTTGCTTCTGTCTTTTCTGCACTACTGAAAGCAACACAGACCAATCCAAGTGGTTTTTCAGGGGTATCACCAGTCGGTCCCATAATACCTGATACGGCTAATCCATAATCTGCTCCGGATTTTTCTCTAACGCCTTCAGCCATTTTTTTAACGGTTTCAAGACTAACAGCACCGAATTCTTCCAAAATTGCAGGTGGAACACCAAGAAAACCAGATTTTAAATCATTGGAATAACTCACAACACCACCTAAAAAGAAAGAACTACTTCCTGGGATCAAAGTAATCAGATGTGAAATATATCCACCAGTGCAGCTTTCTGCCAAAGCGAGGGTTTTTTGGCTGTGTTTTAATTTTTCTGAAATGGCTTCTTGTAAGCTGATGTCTTTATCGATAACCAGAAAATCTTTTACTATTTCTTTTAGTTCATTGAAATATTTATCTATGACTGAGTTATTGTCGAGTGTGTATGTTGTACTTAACCTCAACCTGACCATACCATAATTGGGCAAATAAGCAAGTTTTATGCCATCGGAGAGTGAAGCTTCAAAACTGGTTAGCAATTCTGCAAGAAATGACTCCCCAATTCCTGCAGTCAGTAAAGTACGGTGCTCCACTGGTGTTATGTCAAATTTTTTGATGAGTTCTGGAATTACATAATCTTCCATCATGCCTTTCATCTCAAATGGAACTCCTGGCATGCTGACAAATATTTTTCCATCTTTTTCAAACCACATTCCTGGGGCAGTGCCTCTCTGGTTCTGAATGACTGTACAAACATCAGGAACTTCTGCTTGTTTGAGATTTCTTTCAAGGAGTGGACGATTTAGTTTTTTTGTGAATATGTCAATCACATTTTGTTTTGCTAATTCATCAACAACCATTTTTCCTCCAAAATAGGAGCATAGCAGTGGTTTGGTGATATCATCTGAAGTAGGTCCGAGTCCACCAGTAATGAGAATAATATCATTTTTTTTCTCTTCTTCCTGGAGAGCATTCAAAATATTATCCCAGTCATCCCCAATTGCAACTCTGCGATTGATTGAAAATCCGGCTTTATTTAAAATTTGTGCCATCCATGCACTGTTGGTGTCTATGGTTTGTCCAATCAATAATTCATCTCCAATTGTTACAATAGATATCGTTTTTGGGGATTTAATGCTCATGTTTATTGATTAAAGAAAGGTTCAAGTTTGGATGTAAGTAAAGCAGGCATTTCTATTTTTTGAAAACTGTTTTTTTCCATGAAATAGAGTAAAACCTTTCCTTTGCAGAGTAATTGTTCTTTTTCGTTATAGACCTCCTGGTGGAATTCTATTTTATGGTCTTTTGGAAGTTGAAGTAGTGATGTTCTGATGGTGAGCATATCATCATAAAGTGCTGGTTTGATAAATTTGCAGTCCAAGCTTACGACTGGCATAATTACACCTGATTGTTCTACGTCTTTGTAAGTGATTCCAAGAGACCTCATGGAATCAGTTCTTCCTACTTCAAAGTATTCAATGAATTTAGCATGGTATACAACCTGCATCTGGTCAGTATCTGCATACCTAACACGGACATGGGTATCGAATGAAAACATGTTTATTAATTATTTGCTTGCTATCCCGTCAACACTTGCTCTTCCTGGTCCGCACAATAGTAATGTTAAAAATCCGGCTAAATATAATGCCGCTTTCTCTCCGGTATCAAAAAAATCCAGTTTGTGCACACTAAAGAGAGCAATCGACATATTAATAACCAATGGTAAGGATACAAGTCTGGTGAACAAACCAATTGTAATAAACAATGCACAAAAGAATTCTGCAAAAATGGATAAAACCAGAGAAGATGTTGAGCCTATACCCAAAAGGTTATAGAAGGCAGCTTTTCTCTCATTGAAATGAACTAGTTTGTCATATCCATGAGCCATCATCAATAACCCTAATGATATTCTCAGCAGAAGCATTGAAGCGTTAAAGGCAAATGCATTGTAATGGATGCTTAATAGTTTCTTCATTGTAATGCTGAATGAATTATATTCTAAATGTTAGTTAAATGTTACTTCTCAAAGGTACAATATTGTTCCATTCTGCTCATTTAGGAGTTATTTTTGATTGTTAAATTTTTGCTGAAATGACCGGTAGGCCGATTATAGCATTTTTATCTTCAATTTTTTTCTTTTTGTTAATTGTCCAGTCTGGAAATGGACAGGTCACGCTTTCTGTCTCTAAAAGGAATCTGGGTATTGAAAAAGTCCAATCCCTTTTTGAGGCAGGACAATTTGATCTTGCCAAACTGGAAATTGAAGTGTTATTGAAAATGCCTCCAATCAATGGAATTCTTTCAGATCGGGAGATTGAAAACTTGCAGTTTATGCAAGTTGTTTGTGGGTTGTCTCTTGGAAATTTTTCTGCTGCACAAGAAGCAATTCTTTTCCTAAAAAAAGCTGAAACAAAATCATTGTCAGCCAAATTAGCTTATTACTTGGGGCATTATTTTTTTGAATTATCAAGATTTGATGAGGCCTTATTATATTTAGAACAAACTGATGCACTATTCCTGTCAAATGATCAAAGTGAACAAGTTCAATTTGAAAAAGGTGTTTCTTATTTCTCTCAAAGAAAATTCGATAATGCAAGCCCCTATCTCAAAAGTTTATATCAAATCAACAATAGCAAATACCACGATGATGTTGCCTATTATCTGGGGTTTATTGCTTTTGCTGAAAAAAAATACAAAGACGCTCTACCAATTTTTTTGGGTATTGCTGAAGTAGAAAAGTATAAAAATGTTATTCCTTTTTATCTCTCCTTCATTCAGCATGAATTAGGGAATACCATCAAAGCGATTCAATATGGCGAAGACTATTTAAAGGGTGGCGATAAGATTCACCAGACGGAAATGCTTCAGTTGCTGGGTTCATTGTACTTTAATACGGGAGAACAAAATAAGTCAGTTGGAATTTATGAACAATTGATGGGAAAAGGAGTTGTATTGACCAGCATACAAAAGTTTGAATTGGGTACAGGATATTTCCAGCAAGCAAAATACAGTAAGGCAGTTCAACAGCTTAGTCCTTTATCAACTCAAACTGATTCAATTGGGTTAAATGCCATGTATGTGCTTGCCCAGAGTTATTTAGGATTGGGACAAAAAGCTAATGCAAGAAGTTCATTTGGTTATTGTATTTCTGGGAAAATTGCTGAGCCTAAGCGTGAATTATCTGTTTTTTATTATGCAAAATTGTCTTTTGAACTTGGTTTTGAGGACCAGGGGATGAACGGAATTACAGGATTTATCTCTTCCTATCCTGGTTCTTCATTTTTGCCTGAAGCAAATGGTATATTGTTTGCACACTATTCCAAAACAAATAATTTTAAAAAAGCAATCGCCTTTATTAAAACCAATACAAATTCAGAATTTTCAGATCCATCTGTTTTGGCCAGGGTTTATTTTGGAAGAGGGATGGAATTAATCAATGATCTGGATTATGCTCAGGCAGATATAATGATGGCAGATGCAGCATTGGTTAGAGATAGAATTTATTATGGTCCTGCTTTGTTCTGGCGTGGTGAAATAGCATACAGAAATGAAAAGTATGATGCAGCAGTAAGCTTTTTCACAAGTTATTTAAATGCTAATGCTCGACCTTTAGGTGAGGCCAACGAATCGAATGCCTTATACAGTCTTGGATATGCATATTTTGAAAAAGAAGAGTATAAAAAAGCGCAATCTTTTTTTGAAAAAATCAGGACAGGTTCTTCAGATATCAGCAGTAATTTAAAAAGAGAGGCTATGCTTTTGAGTGCTGATTGTTCATTTATGTTGAAAGAAACTTGGAAGGCAAAATCGCTTTACAATACAGTCTATCAAGAGGGAGGTAATGGAGCCGACTATGCCTTGTTCCAGCTATCACTTATTGAAGGCATAAAATCTCCAGAAGGTAAAATAAGGCTTTTGAAGGAGGCTGAAAATAAGTTTCCTGCATCTGATTACCGGGCTTTGATTTTTATGGAATTGGCAGATACTTATTTATCTGAAGAAAAGTATGAGTCAGCAGTACCATACTTGAAACGAATTCCTCAGTTGGTAAATAAGGATGATGAGATGATTCCTGATGCATTGTTGAAATTAGGAATTGCATATTATAATTTGGATCAGCCAGAAAATGCTATCGAAAAATACCGTGAGTTGATTTCTGCATATCCCAGCACACATCAATCAGCTGAAGCGTTGGAAAGTGCAAAAACTTTATATGTTGAACAAGGTAAAATCAGTGAGTATGAATCCTTTTTGCAAAGCAGCGGGAAATCTCTTTCTACTATTCAAAAAGACTCCTTGCGCTATCAATATGTTCAGTCGTCTGTTAGCAATGCAGATATACCTTTGGCAAGACGTTCAATGAATCAATATCTTTCAGAATTCCCTAATGGGTTGTTCGCAGTAGAGGTAGAGCATTTGCAGGCTGAACTTTATCTTGACGAAAAGGATTGGGTTAATGCTGCAAAAAGTTTCTCCAATTTAGCAGAACGAGGTGCTAGTCGTTATCAGGAAAAAGCACTCAGGCAGGCAGCAAGACTTTATTTTTTTGAAGTAAAGGACTACGAAAAAGCCGCTAATCTTTTTCAGCAACTTACCAGTAGTACCTTAAAATCAGATATAACGCTTGAGGCTTTAAGAGGAGAGGTGAGGTCTCGTTATTATTTAAAACAATGGATGGCAGGAATCAGGGCTGCTGAACAATTGCTTTCAAATTCAAAAGCCAATCCAGACGATGTGTCATTTGCAGAAATTATTCTTGGCTATTTTTCTCAAATGAACAAAGAATATGAAAAGTCTAGTGCCAGTTTTGAAAGAGTTGTGAATGGCAATCAGTCGGTTTTAGCTGCCGAAGCGCGTTATCAACTTGCCTGGAATAAAGTTGAACAGGGTGATTTAATTGAAGGTGAAAAATTGTCTGCAAAAGCAATTGAATCATCGGGTTCAAATGAATATTGGATAACTAAATCTTATATTTTGCTTGGAAGGATTTTTCTTCAACAAAAAGACTACTTCAATGCAAAAGCAACCCTAAAGAGTGTAATTGAGAATTGTACAATTGCGGATTTGAAAGCTGAAGCTGAACGTTTGCTGGAATCAACAGTTTCTGCTGAGAAAAACGAAAATAAATGAGCTTGAACTTTTTTTTACATAGCCTAAATTATTCAACTCTAAAAGGGGAGAGGCTTCTACTTTTATTGTTTCTTGTTTTCTTGAGTAAAGAAAATTATGCTCAAGTAAAAAATAAAAATGTAGAGGAAATCAATATTACATCTAGCTTTAAACCAAGTATTGTCAAAACAGGTAAACTTGAATTCTTCCCAGAGATTCCATTAAAAGATACCCATAGTTTCAGGTTCAACTATCCATTTGGTGATGTCGATTTTAAAACTCCGTTGTCTACTTTTTCATTAAAACCTTTAGCCTATCAAATACCGCAAAGGGTAAATGATAAAAACAACGCATTTGTGAAAGTTGGTGGGGGTAATTTGAGCACTCCATTTCTATCAGCAGGTTTTCAGTCAAGGTTGAATGACAATATTTTTTCACTTGGTGTAGATCATATTTCCTCAAAAGGGAATCTTCAAAATCAGCAGTATTCAAATTCAAAAGTAATCGGACTATTTAAACGACAGCTTGCAGACAACCAATCGTTTAATGTCAATCTTGGTTATCAAGGTGATGCTTATCGAAACTATGGTTATGATACCAGTAAATTTTCATTCAGCGAAGATGAATTGAAGCAGCGATTTAATCAATTCTCATTGGGTGCAGGATTTGATTTGGTTGCAGGCAATAACGCATCAATTTTTATAAAGCCAGATATTCAATTTGATTATTTAAGTACCAGGCGAGGTGCAAATGAAATTGATCTTCAGTTTAGAGTACCTTTTACTTATGCGGTCGATAACAGCGTAAAGCTGAGTGCAAATCTGGATGTTGATTATGTCCGGTTGAGTAATGAGTCTAGTGTTAACTATTCAACTATTTTAGTTCAACTGCCTTTGAAAGTTGACTATTTAATTGACGGTCTTTATGCTAGTGGAGGGATTGTGCCCGTTGTGAAGAACAATAAAGTTAAACTGGTGCCTGATGCCAAACTTGTTTACACTTTCAAAGAAGGAACTTCGGTAAGACTATTAGGGGGTATTTCAAACTTGTTTAATGTGAATTCCCTTCAGAAGCTATATGAAATCAATCCTTTTTTGGTAACACCTGATGAGTTAACTATTTTTCAACAGACCAACTATTATGCTGGTTTTGATTGGTTAAATGCAAAGGGACTTCAATTGCAGGCTAAATTAGGGTTTGTAAAATTTAAGAATCTGCCTCTTTTTATCAATGAAGGACCAGCTTCTTCAGATCCCAGTGGTAAAGACTTTTATGTTTTAAATGAAACTGCTGCTAATGCCTTCTTCATTGAAAGCAATCTGGGCTACATCTTTAGTGATAAAATTGAATTTAATTCAACTTTAAAAGCTTTCTCTTTTCAGTCGCAAACCCAATACGTAGATCCATATGGTGTCCTTCCACTTGAATTAAATTTAGGACTGCATTGGAAGCCTATTCAACCTTTGAGTCTAAAAATGAACGGACAACTCTTTGGGGGAAATATGGCAAAAGAGGCAGGTAAATTGCCATTCAGGACCAAAGGTATTTTTGATTTAGGGCTGGCTGTGGATTATAATTTGAATAAAAAATGGACATTGTGGATTGATTTGAATAATATTGCGAATACTAGGTATCAGAGATGGAATGGCTACACTTCATTTGGCTTTAATTTTTTACTTGGTATAAAGTTTAAGTTTAATCAATTGGCACAATAATATCCATGCAACCACAACAACTACCTTCATTATTGTATAAATATTTTATCCAAACTGGTTCGGTTAATATACCCAGCATAGGTAATCTGGTGTCTACCAAATCAAATTCTGTAAATGACTTTGTTGTAAAAGAATTGAGGCCAGGTTCAATTTCAGTAGGTTTTAATGCCGGAGATCAAGAAATGGACAATCACCAATTTGAATACCTGGTAAAAAAATCTGGTGATCAGGCAGCGGAAGTTAAGCATGCTCTTGTAGTACTTGGAGAAGAGTTACACCACCGGTTGCATTTGGAAAAAAAATTGGAATGGATGGATGTTGGTTCTTTTTTTGTTGATGAAAATGGTAGTATTCAATTTCTGCCTAAGGTTAATTATGTTGAACTGCACAAGCCGGTTCATTATCAGCATGTGATAAGAAAAGATGCAGTTTATGAGATGCGTGTAGGTGAAGAGCAGAAGTCGACTGTTGAAATGGAAAATTACTTCGAGGAACAAAGAAATTCAGCGGGTAAAACCAAATGGAAGACAGGGGCACTGATACTGGTTGGATTGATTGTTGTTGCATTATTTGTTCGCTACAGTAAAGGCAGCTTCAATGTATTAGACGGACGATACCAAAAAATTAATTTCACAAATACCCAAAGTACATACAAGGTTTTATAATTCAAGAGTATGATGGACTCACAACCTTGCTCTGTTTGTGGGAGCACCCATTTTTCGAAAGTGTTTAGTGTAAGAGATTTTTCAATTTCTAAGGAAGTTTTTGTGCTAAACAGTTGTAATGAATGTGGTTTCTTGTTTACTGCAAATGCGCCAAATCAATCAGATATTGGCAGATACTATCAATCCGATGTTTATATATCTCATACTGACGGAAGTAAAGGATTGGTTGAGAAGCTCTATCAACTGGTGAGGAAAAAGACACTTGTTGGAAAAAGAAAACTTGTTACAGGAATCAGTCAGAAAAATACAGGAACTTTATTGGATTATGGATGTGGTACTGGAGCTTTCTTAAACGAGATGAAAACATCAGATTGGCAGGTAAATGGTATTGAACCTGATAGCGGTGCCAGGAATAAGGCAGAACAATTAGTTGATTCAAAGATTGGTTTGCCAGGGGAATTATCCAAATTCTCTTCCGATCAATTTGATATCATAACCATGTGGCATGTGCTAGAGCATGTTCATGAGTTAAACTGGACAATTGATCAGCTTAAACGATTACTTAAAGAGGATGGAAAACTCTTCATTGCAGTTCCCAATCATCAATCATTTGATGCCCGCCATTATGGAAGCTATTGGGCGGCATATGATGTTCCAAGACATTTATATCATTTTTCCCCGGATACAATAAGTCTGCTGATGGAAAAACATGGCTTAAAAGTTATTTCCAAAAAAGCCATGTGGTTTGATTCTTTTTATGTCTCGATGCTCAGTGAAAAATACAAAAGCGGTAAGATCAATTATTTCAAGGCTGTTTGCATCGGTTTAATTTCCAATTTCATCGCTGTTTTTAATCGTGAAAAGTGCAGCTCACTGATTTATGTTGTTGCCAAATAGTTATTGAGCTATAGACTTTACAGCTGCCTGGAAAACATCTTCTTTGTTGTTCAAGACGTAAAAATATCCAGATTCTCCAAATGCAATTCTTGCCATTAAAGCTTTAATTCTGAGTTTGGTGAATTCTTTGGTATCATTATTGCTCAGTGAAATATTTACTTTATTAGCAGATGCGAATGTATAGAGTTGCTGAATTATTGTATCGTCTATTTTAAAGTTTTGATCAAATTCACTGATACTTTTAAATTGATTTATCTCACTCTTGTGTGCTATATAATATCTGTAAGAAAAGTTACCAATGGTGTTCTGCTCGTACAACTGATTGAGTGTTGTATCAAATAAAATTGAATTGATTGAAATCACTTGATCAGGGGTAATTCCACCACCCCCAAATAATTTTTTTCCTTTAGCAGTTGTAAATGTTGATTGGGATTTTATAGATGAGTCATTGGTATTTTTTTCACCTTGGTGCAAACGTGAGAGCACTTCCATCTGGTATTTGTAATGACCTTTGTCGTATGGTTTTTGTATACTTCTTCCCAACGGTGTATAATAGCGAGCCGTAGTAAGTCTAAGTGCTGAGCCATCAGATAAAGTATATTGTTCCTGTACAAGTCCTTTTCCAAAACTTCTTCTTCCAATAATCGTTGCCCTGTCTAAATCTTGTAAAGCCCCAGCAATGATTTCACTGGCAGATGCAGAGCCTTCATTAATAAGTACAGTTAATTTTCCTGTTTCGAATACACCTCTTCGTTTTGCTTTGTATTCTTTTTGAGGATGGTTATTGCCTTTGGTATAAACAATCAACTGATCGCCACCAATGAATTCATCCACAATATCAACGGCTTCTTCCAGTATACCACCTCCATTGTCTCTTAAATCCAAGATAAGTGATTTCATTCCCTTGTCCTTTAATACCTGCATGGCATCCATGAACTCCTGATAAGTATTTCCAGAAAAACGATTAAGCCGCAGATAACCAATATTGTTGTTTACAATATAGGATGCATCGATGGATGTTAAGGGAATGCTGCCTCTTGTCAGGTTTTTTTGTAAACTTTTGCTTCCTCTGAGCAGCTGTAATGTAACTGAGGATCCCCCTGGACCTTTTACCCATTTTTTAAATAGGTCACTTGTCATTTTTTTACCAGTCGCAATGCTATCGTTTACTTTGATGATTTTATCGCCAATTTCTACACCTGCTTTTTGTGCTGGACCATCTTTTACTACTGCAAGAACATGAACGGTATCGTTAAAAATGTTAAACTCAATTCCTACTCCAAAGAACTGGCCTTCCATATCTTCATTTACTTCCATGAGTTCTGTGACAGGGATATAAACAGAGTGCGGGTCTAATGTCTTGAGTAAATCATTAATTGCCTCAGTTGAGGTAGAATCAATGTCGATTTTATCAACGTATCTTTGTTGGACAAGTTGTAATACTTCTTGAAGTGAATTTGTGGTAACTGAAGATGTGATATTACGGGAATTGGGCATGTTACTATGCAATTTGTAGCCTATAAACATGCCTATAATTACAGCTATTGAAAATAGAAGGGGAATGGCAGTATTTGATCTTTTATTGTTCATGGTATAGTTGAGTAATACGTTGCAAAGTTGCTGAATAAAGCTGATATATGAGAAGGATAAAACTGATAGCTGACGGAGGTGGTACAAAAACGGAGTGGAAAGTTCTTGACGGAACACCAAGCCGATCTTATTTTACCTCTGGAATTAGTCCCTACTACCTTTCCGCAAACGAAATTCAGCAAACACTCTTGAAAGAGTTGCCTCCATCCATTTTACGTAAGCAAATTACTGAGATTTATTACTATGGAACGGGATGCAAAACCAAAGCCAAGGCAAATGTGGTGGCCAAAGCCCTTTCATCAATTTTTCCTAAGTCTAAGGTTCATGTTACACATGATTTAATGGGCGCGGCAGTAGCTTTGTGTGGACAAACACCTGGGATTGTAAGTATTTTAGGAACGGGTTCTAATTCTTGTGTGTTTAATGGAAAGAGAATGGTGAGCAATTCACCTGGACTGGGATATGTTTTAGGAGATGAGGGAAGCGGAGCTTATTTAGGCAAGAAAGTTTTGCAACATTTTCTTTATGGATCTTTTGAAAAAGAACTTCATGCAGCTTTCTTGAAACAGTTCAATACGTCAAAAGAAGAAATTCTTCATAAGGTTTATAAAGAGCCTTTCGCGAACAGATATCTGGCTCAATATGCAAAATTTTTGAGTTTACACAGAGGTCACTACATGATAGAGAATATCCTTGAAGATGGTTTAAGGGATTTCTTTGATCAGCACTTGCAACATTATCCGCAAAAAGACAAACTCACCTTTCATTTTGTGGGAGGTGTCGCCTACCATTTCAAGGATAAAATTGCCGAACTTTGTTTGGATTATGGGTTTAGATTGGGTAAGATTTTAAAGCAGCCCATGCAGGGAATTGCATTTCATCATGGTAAATAGTATATGTCGTCATTTCAAAAAATAACAGAATCAGAATCAAACTACAAACATCTTGAAAAGATGTCTGTCGAAACCATTTTGAAAAGCATCAATGCTGAAGATGCTAAAGTGCATGTAGCAGTTGAAAAAGTAATTCCTGCTATTAATCTACTAGTTGAACAGATTGTTGATAAGCTTTTAATTGGTGGAAGGTTGTTTTATATTGGCGCAGGAACAAGCGGAAGATTGGCGGTAGTGGATGCAGCTGAATGCCCACCTACTTATGGGGTTCCGGAGGGGATGGTAATCGGCATTATTGCTGGAGGAAATGAAGCCATGTTTCATGCTGTTGAATTTGCAGAAGATAATGAACTACAGGCCTGGAAAGACTTATGCTTGTATGATATAACTGATAAAGATATTGTAATAGGAATTGCTGCAAGTGGTACAACGCCATATGTGATAGGAGGTTTAAAAGCTTGCAGAGAAGCAGGAATAGTGACAGGTTCTATTTGTTGTAATCCTCATGCGCCTTTATCAGTTCAATCAGATCACCCAATTGAAGTTGTCGTTGGTCCCGAGTTTGTAACAGGTAGTACTAGAATGAAGAGTGGAACAGCACAGAAATTGGTTTTGAATATGATTTCTACGGCTGTCATGATACAGTTGGGCAGGGTAGAAGATAACAAGATGGTCAACATGCAGCTTACCAATGAAAAGTTGCTGGATCGTGGGGTAAAAATGATAATGGCTAAACTGAATACAATCAGTTATGATGAAGCTAAATCATTGCTCTTAGAATTCGGATCAGTTAAATTAGCCATACAACATTCAAAATAGATTTGCATTGCATGAAATAGAACCATATTTCAACTGGCGTCATCTCTACATTGCAGATGAAGATGTGAAGTCTCCTTTCTCTGGCAGAACATATTCTGAATTTCAATACACACAGACAGTTTATAATTTCTATATACACCCACAATGGGATGATTTTGGTTCACAAACCCTATATATTAAAATTTTATTTGTCGATTACGATATGGGATATGCAATAATCGAAATGATTGGAGAATGGAATGATGCAATTGAAAACGATATCATGACCCTAAAACGTGATGTGATTGATCAAATGATTGCACATGGAATTTACAAGTATATCCTGATTGGAGAGAATATCATGAACTTTCATAGTAGTGATGATTGTTATTACGAAGAATGGTATGAGGATGTTGCTGAGGAAGGTGGTTGGATCACCATGCTAAGCCTTGCAGAACAATCCAAGTATGATTTTACAAGGGCTGGTATCCATCGTTATATCCAATTAATCGACTTTCCGGACTGGCGTCCCTATACTCCAATGAATTTGTTTATTAAAATTGATAACTCTCAGCTCAAAAGGTTGAACAAATGCTAAGCTTTTTTGCTTTTATATTTTATTGAATTACAGCTTTCTGACGTAAATTCGCATCAATTCTAATTTGAGAAAATTTCAATTATGAACTGGAGTCAATTGTTTAGCTCATCTATCGGAAAAAAAATAGTAATGGCACTTACTGGAATTTTTCTGGTTGTCTTTCTGGTTGTGCATTGTTATGTAAATGCAAATGTGTTTTTTGCGAATGGAGAAGAAAACTTTAATCGCGCTGCTCATTTCATGGGTACCAATCTTTTGATCAGAATTACTGAAGTGGGATTATTCGCAGGATTCATTTTGCATATTGTACAGGGGTACAAGTTAGAATTGCAAAACAGGTCAACAAGAAAATCACGTTATGCAGTAACTGCGGGTAACAAAACATCTAAGTGGTACTCTCGTTCAATGGCAATTTTAGGCACTTTGATTCTTTTGTTTTTAATTATTCACCTCGCACACTTCTGGGTCCCTTCCAGATTTGGAGGCTTATCTGAAGTAGAATACGATGGACAGACTTATCACAATCTCTACTTGGAGATGAAAAATATTTTTGCTGAGCCTATTGTAGTGGTGGTTTATGTTCTTGGATGTATTTCGTTGGCATGGCACCTTTTGCATGGAGTGCAAAGTGCTGCTCATACATTGGGTTGGACAAGTAAAAATTATTTTCCACTCATTAAATCTATTGGATGGGCTTTCTCAATAATCATTCCTTTGATTTTTGCTTTGATGCCTATTTTCATGTACTTCGGTTGGGAACTCAACACTGGAGCATTAACCTTGTTATTCTAACTTTTTTATAAATCAACTGCTATGCTTGATTCAAAAATTCCTTCTGGCCCTTTAGAAGAAAAATGGACAAAATATAAAGGCTCAGTAAAGCTTGTAAACCCTGCTAATAAACGAAAATTAGAAATAATTGTCGTTGGTACTGGTTTGGCTGGTTCTTCTGCTGCAGCAAGTTTAGGTGAGATGGGTTATAAAGTGAAAGCTTTTTGCTTTCAAGATTCACCCAGACGTGCTCACTCTATTGCAGCACAAGGTGGTATCAATGCTGCAAAAAACTACCAAAATGATGGAGACTCTGTTTACAGATTGTTTTATGATACCATTAAAGGTGGTGATTACCGTGCAAGAGAAGCCAATGTACATCGTCTTGCTGAAGTAAGTACCAATATCATCGATCAATGTGTTGCTCAAGGTGTTCCTTTTGCTCGTGAATATGGAGGTTTGTTAAGCAACAGATCTTTTGGTGGAACTCAGGTTCAACGTACGTTTTATGCTGCAGGTCAAACTGGTCAGCAGTTGTTGATCGGTGCCTATCAAGCTTTGGAGCGTCAGGTTGCACTTGGAACAGTCGAAATGCATGCCCGACATGAAATGGTGGAGTTGGTAATCATCGATGGTAAAGCAAGAGGAATCATCGCAAGAAATTTGGTGACCGGTGAGTTGGAAAGGCATTTTGGCCACGCTGTTCTTTTGTGTACAGGTGGTTATGGTAATGTGTTCTATTTGTCCACCAATGCAATGGGTTCAAACGTAACTGCTGCCTGGAAAGCACATAAAAGTGGAGCATATTTTGCTAATCCTTGTTTTACGCAAATACACCCAACCTGTATTCCAGTTTCTGGAGATCATCAGTCTAAATTGACCTTGATGTCTGAGTCACTCAGAAATGATGGTCGCATTTGGGTACCAGCTAAACAAGGCGATAACAGAAGGCCGAACGAAATTCCAGAAAACGAACGTGATTATTATTTAGAAAGAAGATATCCTGCTTTCGGAAACTTGGTTCCAAGAGACGTTGCCTCAAGAGCAGCTAAAGAGCGTTGTGATGCCGGGTATGGTGTAGGTTCTTCAAAACAAGCAGTTTACTTGGATTATGCAGCTGCAATTCAGCGTTACGGCAAAGCAGAAGTGAGCAAGAAAAACTTGGGTAATGTATCTGCAGATGTAGTTACAGCGCTTGGTAAAGATGTGGTAAAAGAAAAATATGGTAACCTCTTCGCCATGTACGAAAAAATTACAGGGGAAGATCCATACGAAGTGCCAATGCGAATTTACCCTGCCGTTCACTATACCATGGGTGGATTGTGGGTTGATTATGAACTGAAGACAACTATTGATGGTCTGTATGCTCTTGGTGAAGCTAACTTTAGCGATCATGGGGCAAACAGGTTAGGTGCATCTGCTTTGATGCAAGGATTGGCGGATGGTTATTTCGTCATCCCATATACCTTAGGTAATTATCTTGCTGATGATATCAGAACTAGTTCCATACCGACAGATCATCCTGCTTTTGTTGAGGCAGAAAGAAAAGCTTCCGATAGAATCAATAAATTAATGTCTATCCAAGGAAAGCAAACCGTTGAAAGTTTCCACAAGCGTTTAGGAAAAATCATTTGGGATAAATGTGGTATGGCGAGAAATGCTGAAGGATTGAAGCAAGCCATTCAGGAGGTTAGAGCACTTAAAGCAGAATTCTGGTCTGATGTAAGAATTCCTGGCGAAATCAATGCCATGAATCCAGAATTGGATAAGGCTGGGAGAGTTGCCGATTTCATCGAGCTTGGCGAATTGATGTGCTTGGATGCCTTGGAAAGAAATGAAAGTTGTGGAGGGCATTTCCGTGAAGAATACCAAACACCAGATGGAGAGGCATTGCGTGATGATGAAAATCACATGTATGTTTCCGCCTGGGAAAACAAAGGTGAAAGTTGGGAATTGCACAAAGATGCACTCAACTATGAAGTTGTTAAACCAAGTCAGCGTAGTTATAAATAATTCAAAAAACGATAATCTGATATTATGCAGCATTATTCAATGAATCTCACACTAAAAGTGTGGCGCCAAAAGAACAAGGACGCAGAAGGGAAATTTGAAACCTATCCGGTGCAAAACATTTCTTCTGAAATGTCTTTTCTTGAGATGATCGATGTACTCAATGAGCGTTTGATTACACAAGGTGGTGATCCAATTGCATTTGACCATGATTGTAGAGAAGGAATTTGTGGTATGTGTTCAATGGTAATTGACGGTAGACCACACGGACCATGGCAAGGTACTACCACATGTCAGTTACACATGAGGGCATTCAAAGACGGAGATGTAATAACCATAGAGCCTTTCAGGGCCAATTCCTTTCCGGTCGTAAAGGATTTGATGGTCAACAGATCTGCATTTGACAGAATCATACAGGCTGGTGGATACGTTTCTGTAAATACAGGAAATGCAGTAGATGGTAATGCTATTCCAATCGAAAAGGACAAGGCAGATCATTCATTTGCTGCTGCGGCTTGTATAGGTTGCGGAGCTTGTGTTGCAGCTTGTAAAAATGCATCTGCGATGCTCTTTGTTTCTGCTAAGGTTTCTCATTTGGCTTTGTTGCCTCAGGGTGAACCTGAACGTAAGCAACGAGTGGTGAGTATGATTGCTCAAATGGATAAAGAAGGCTTTGGTAGTTGTACAAATACGTATGCTTGTGAAGCGGAATGTCCTAAGGAAATCTCCGTATTGAATATTGCCAGATTGAACAAGGAGTATCTTAACGCAAGCCTTTCCGGAAGCTAATCCTCACTTTAGATTAAAAATATCAAAATGCGTTCATTTATTTGAACGCATTTTTTTTGTAATCATGTTGCCAAAGTTTTAACTTTAGTAACAATCACAAGAATTAAAACAATTGTTATGTCATCTCCAAACAGAAGAAAATTTTTAAGACAGTTAGGCGGAACAGCTGCATTATTTACAGGAGGGACTATGGGGGTTATGGCCATGGATGAAGAAAAAATCCATGTATTACAACCTGAGAAAAGGCACTTGTCAAACGATAAAATACGAATTGCAGGAATTGGAATGGGTATCATGGGTTTTGGAGATATGCAAACAGCTTTAAAGATTCCAGGGGTTGAAATTGCTGGGGTATGTGATCTTTACCAGGGACACCTTGATCGAGCAAAAGAAATCTGGGGGAAGGATTTGTATACCACAAGAGATTTTAGAGAACTGCTTCAGCGAAAAGATATTGATGCGGTAATTATTGCAACCCCAGACCACTGGCACGACCATATTTCAATTGCGGCAATGAAAGCTGGAAAGCACGTTTATTGCGAAAAGCCAATGGTTCAGCACCTTGAAGAAGGGCATGCAGTAATACAAGCACAAAAAGAGACGGGTAAGGTATTTATAGTAGGTTCTCAAGGTGTGAGTAGTGTAACACTTGCCGAAGCCAAAAGAAGAATCAAGGCAGGAGATATTGGTGAAATCAATTTGGTGGAAGCGGTAAATGATAGATTCAGCTCAACTGGTGCCTGGCAATATGCAATTCCATTGGATGCTAATCCTCAGACTGTCGATTGGGATGCTTTTTTAGGAGATGCCCCCAAGCGTCCCTTTGATGCTACACGGTTCTTCAGATGGAGAAACTATAAAGATTATGGTACTGGAGTTGCGGGTGATCTTTTTATTCATTTGATTTCTGCGGTACACCATGCAATGGACTCATTTGGTCCAACCAGGGTCTTTTCAAGTGGTCAACTCAGTTACTGGAAAGATGGTAGGGATGTGCCTGACGTACTTGCTGCAGTTATGGATTATCCAAAAACAGAGAATCATGCAGCATTTCAAATGATGCTTAGGGTGAATTTTGCAGATGGGTCTGGTGGAAGTAACAGGACAAGAATAGTAGGATCTGAAGGTGTTATTGAATGGGGAGGAAATAGGTTTACCCTCAAAAAGCAAAAACTTCCGAAGGCTGAACGCTTAGGAGGATACGATAGTTATTTGCATTTTGCAGAGCCCCAAAAGAGTGAATACATCAAATGGTACAATGAAAAATATTCTGAAGCGGATAGGAAATCTTTCCCGCCAGAAGAGATTAAATTTGCCGCTCCTGTTGGATACGACGATCGAGTTGACCATTTTGCAAATTTCTTCCAAGCTATCAGAAATGGCGGAATGGTGGTTGAAGATGCTTCATTTGGATTGCGTGCTGCTGGTCCTGCTTTAGCAAGTAATTTGAGTTATGAGAAAAAGAAGATCATCAACTGGGATCCAGTCGCGATGAAACTGCTCAAATAACCCGATGTGGCATATGTGAAGGTTCTGTTTATTGTAGGTATATTTTTTGCCTTTACAGGTCTTTCCTATGCTCAGGATCTTTCAAATACAAGAAAGAAAACCATAAGCGTAAGGGGAAATTTTACCCAAATAGATACTTTAGTTATTGCTCCTAATAGTTTTTTAATCAATGAATTAAGTTCAGATTATTACAAGATTGATTATTCTTCTTCCTTAATTGTTTGGTTAAAACAACCTCCAAAACAAAATTATGAGGTGAGTTACCGTGTTTTGCCTTTTGGTTTGGAGAAAGCAGCACAAAGACTTTCATTTGATTCTATTTATTTCAGATTAGGAATAGAGGGTAACAGATTGATGGGTACAAAGCAAGATAGCCGACCATTTGATTTTGGCAAGATCAGTTCAAATGGAAGCATAGGTAGATCTCTAGCATTTGGTAATCGTCAGGATGCTGTCTTTAATTCAAGCCTTAATCTTCAATTGAGTGGATATATGGGCGACAGCATCTTGCTCAATGCTGCTATCTCAGATAATAACATTCCGATTCAACCAGATGGAAATACTCAAAACTTGAATGAATTTGACCAGGTATTTATTCAGTTTTCAAAAGACAGGTGGAAGCTTGCGTTGGGCGATTTGGATATTCGACAGTCGGATATGTATTTTCTTAATTTTTATAAGCGTCTTCAAGGGGTTTCTTTTCAGACAGAGAACAATTTAAACAAGCAGGTAAATAACCGGCTTTTAGCCAGTGGAGCTGTCGCCAAAGGTAAATTCACGAGAAATATTTTCCAGGGTATAGAAGGTAACCAGGGACCCTATCGTTTGAAGGGGGCTAATCAGGAATTATTTTTCATCGTACTTGCCGGGACTGAACGTGTTTTTATTGATGGGGAGCTGTTGCAAAGGGGTGAAGATCAGGATTATGTTATTAATTATAATACAGCTGAGGTAACCTTTATGCCAAGGCAAATGATTACGAAAGACAAGAGAATACAAATTGAGTTTGAATATGCAGACAGAAATTATTTGAACGCTCAGTTTTATGTCAACAACAGAATTAATATCAATAATAAATTAAAGCTGACTGTGGGATATTTTGGTAACAATGATGCTAGAAATTCTCCTATCAATCAGACGCTGACCGCTGACCAAAAACAATTTTTATCTTCTATAGGCAGTGATGTACAAAATGCATTTTATCCATCTGCCATTGCTGATACTTTTTCTGCATCTTCAATCTTGTACCGGAAAGTGGATACACTTCTTACATCCAATAAACGTGATACCATTTATGTTTATGAGAGAAATAACATTGGGAATTTGTATAGCGTTTCATTTATAGATCTGGGAGAAGGCGGAGGGGATTATATTCTGGATAATAGCATTGCTGCCAATGGAAAAGTATATAAATGGGTGATGCCCAATTCAGCAACAGGAGAAAAAGCAGGCAGATATGCTCCAGTCGTTTTATTGGTTGCGCCCAAAAAACAACAGCTTGTTTCAGTAGCTGCAGATTGGGATATTTCTGAAAAGTCAAAAATTACAGCAGACTGGGCCTACAGCAAATTTGATCTTAATCAATTCTCAAATAAATCTTTTCAAAATGAAAATGGTTTTGCAGGGAAACTTGCCTACAAGCAAGATGTAGAATTGAATAAAACTAAAGGGTTGGTTTTGCAGACCAATTTAGGCGTAGAATTTGCTACTTCCTCATTTAGACCAGTGGAAAGGTTGAGGACAGTCGAATTTGCCCGTGATTGGGGTTTAGATCTGATTGTTGATCCAGCTGATGAACAATTACTAAGTGCTCAGATACTGTTGAAGGAAAATTCAATTCAACAAATCTCATATAAGCTTGGTACCTATAATCGAAATAATCAATTCAAGGGTGTGCGCAATACACTGGATCATCAGTATATAAAAAATGGATGGAGGATGATGAATACTTTTGCTATCACGCAGTTTAATGATGCTGTTAAAAGTGGATTTTTTCTTAGACCATCCATTGATATTGCTAAGCAAATTAAATCCTTGAACAATCGTGAGTTTAGTGTTAAGTATACAGTAGAACGAAATCTTTCAGAATTCAAACAAAATGATTCCGTAACAGCTTCCAGCTTTTCATTTTCAACTTTTCAGTTGGCTACACTATCAGATCCTTCGAAGTTGAATAAATGGGGGTTTAAATATTTTACCAGAGCTGATGCTTTGCCATTAAACAATTTATTGATCCGAACAGACCGTAGTCATAATTATAACGTCAATGGAGAATGGATGTCAAATGATCACCATCAATTTAGGTTAAATGCTACATACCGAAAACTGAATGTACAAGATTCAAGGTTTAATATAAAAGCAGATGAACGTGTATTAGGAAGAATTGAATACTTTACTGATGTATGGAAAAATGCGATCACAGGTAACTTTTTATACGAAATGGGAAGTGGCCAGGAACCAAGAAGAGATTTTACTTATTTTGAGGTTCCAGCAGGACAAGGAGAGTATACTTGGATCGATTATAACAATGATGGCGTTCAGCAATTGAATGAGTTCGAAATTGCACGTTTTAGAGATCAAGCTAAATACCTGAGAATTTATACGCCAACAAGTGAGTTTGTAAAAACAGATTTTCTGCAGTTTAATTACAATTTGGTTTTTAATCCATCTTTGGCCATTGATGATAATACAAGTAGTAAATTCAATAAGTTTTTAAAGAAATTGTATTTCCAAACCTCTCTTCAAACCAGTCAAAAGCAGCTGGCATTAGGAGATAGGAATTTAAATCCTTTTGCACAGGTTGTATCAGATACCAGTTTGATTACTTTTGATCAATTGCAAAGTCATTCTCTTTCATTCAATAAATTCAGTCAGATTTGGGGCATTGATCTCAATTATATTCAAAATACAAACCGGGCCTTTTTATCTTTTGGAGAGGAAACACGAAGAACAAGTGAATTATTGCTAAGGCTTAGAAGTAACTGGGCTAGAAAAATTACTGTTGATTTAACTGGAAAGCTCAATAGGAATGAGTTGTCTACTCCAAATTTCAATAACCGAAATTTTGATATCAAAGCTTATGTTATAGAGCCCAGAATAAGTTATACGAAAGGAACAACGTTTAGAGCACAAATAAGTTATAGTTACCAGGAAAAAAGGAATGCTGGACCGGAAATTGCAAAAATTGGATCAGTTCAAATGGAAGGAAAGTATAATATTGTTTCAAACACATCTGTATCGGGTAGATTTATTTTGTCTGATATACAGTTTAATGGAATTCCTTCAAGTACTCTTGGGTATATCATGATGGAAGGACTACAGCCAAATAAAAACTATGTTTGGCATCTTGATCTTACAAAAAGATTAAATTCGTTTATTGAAATTAGTTTTCAATATGAGGGTAGGAAATCAGGATCATCTGGTATTGTAAATCTCGGCAGAGCTCAATTGCGTGCTATCTTATAAAAAAAGCCACCTGTTGGTGGCTTTTCAATTTTCAAATGTATTTGTTATTATTTCAGGGTTGCAATTCCTTCTCCTATTTTAAATCCGTTTTGGTATACAATTACTGCATAATTGCCTTTCATGTATTTATCAGTTTGTCTAAGATCGAAGCTGATATTTTTTGCCTCACCCTGCTTGTATTCAACATCAATTTTTGTAGTAAACTCAACCTGACCATCCTGTCTAGTATTAATAGAACCTGAAGCGAGTGCATCTTCTTTGATTACTTTACCACTGGGGTCTTTTGCAATGATAAAGAGTTGTTTTGGTCCAGATGTTGCAATTCTATTCTCATCAAGATTAAAAGAAATTCTCATTTTATCAGCTCTTTTTGCAGAAGCAGTTGATTTCTCTTTTCCAGAATTCTTTTCATTGATTGGAGTGATCTTAAATGCAGATGCATGAAGAGTAGATCCAACATCAACCTTGTTTTCAGCTTCTTTTTTAGCAGCTTCAGTTGATGTTAGGGTTGTATTGAGGTTTTTGTTTTCAGTTGTCAGGTTTTCTTTGTCAACTGTCAGCTGTTTGTTTTCTGTTTGAAGACGCTCAATTTCTTTTACATATTCATCAATTCTGCCGTTTAATTCGGAAACAAGCTTTTTTGCTTCTGCTAAATCAGCAGATGTTGCATTTTGTTTACCGACCAATGACTTGAATTTTCCCTTAAGTACATCCATTTCTGTATTGCGTCTTTTAACGAGGCTGTCAAGACCGGCATTTGTTGCAGTCATTTCATCTAATCTAACTAAAGCAGCGTCAAATTCAGATTGAACAGCATTTTTTGCCGAGTCCAGGCTTGAATAATCGGCATTTTTTTCAGCAATGACTGCATTGGCCTGATTTCTGGCATAGAAAAAATATCCCCAGGAAGCTACAAGAAGTACAGCCAAAAGAATGATGATGCTTGACTTGTTGTCTTTGTTATTTGTACTCATGATTTTGGAATTGATGATCAATATTGATCGGTTATCAATAAATTTGACCTTACAAAGGAACTGAAATTCATTACAAACACTCCTATATAATTGTTAAAATGAAAGTGAATGTATGAATTAATATCAAATATAATCTTGTTTTAATTGATGAATGCTGAGCAAATCATACAGGATTGGGGAAAGAAAAAATTTAAGCCTGTTTACTGGTTAGAAGGTGAAGAGCCATATTATATTGATAAGCTGGCAAAGTATGCAGAAGATCATATCCTTCCTGAGGATCAGGTAGCTTTTAATCTATCAGTTTTTTATGGAAAAGATACCAAAGTAGAGGAAGTCATCAATGCATGTCGGAGATATCCAATGTTTCATGATCTTCAAGTTGTTTTACTTAAAGAAGCACAACAGTTGAGAGATCTTGATAAGTTGGAGTCATACATCAATAATCCATTGTCATCTACAATTTTTATCGTAGCACATAAAGAAAAAAAAGTTGATGGCCGAAGTAAACTTGCTAAAATTCTCAAAGGGAAAGCAGAGTTGTTGTCTACAAAAAAATTGTATGATAATGAATTACCAGAGTGGGCTTCCAATATGATTAAGTCCAAAGGGTTGGATATACAAACCAAGGCACTGCAAATGCTGGTTGTTCATATTGGAAATGATTTGCAGCGAATTGAAAATGAAATTGAAAAACTGTCTGTCAACCTCAGCGGGCGTAAACAAATAACAGAAGATGATATTGAACAATTCATAGGTGTCAGCAAAGAGTTTAATATTTTTGAACTTCAAGCAGCTGTGGTGAATCGTGATTTACCAGGGGCCTTGAACATCATCAATTATTTTCAATCAAATCCCAAGGCGGCACCTATTCAATTGATATTGCCTACTTTTTATTCTTTTTTCAGTAAGCTTTACATAGCGGCATCAAGTACCTCAAAAGATGAATACAGTTTATCTGCATTGCTTGGTGTGAAGGGGTTTTTTGTAAAGCAATACATACAGGCTTTACAATGCTATAGTTTTAAAGAAATAGAAAAAGCACTCTTGTTGTTGTCGCGTTACAATTTAATTAGTGTAGGTATTGGGAGAGTAAATACTGATGATGCTGGTTTAATGAAAGAGCTTGTTGCTAAGATTATCAATAAAGAGGCTTGATTAAAACATTGCACTTATTTTTTGTTTGTCTTTACCCAATTGTTCTTTTAGTGCTTCAAGCCCTGAAAATTTCATTTCTTTTCTGGTGTAGGCAACAATGTTAACAGCAAGAATTTCGTTGTAGATGTCCTCATCGAAAGAAAAAATATGCACTTCTATTCTTCGTTCTTTACCATTTACAGTTGGTCTGTATCCAATGTTCATCATGCCATAGAAATCCCTTTTTTCTCCATTTTTAAATAAATGGACTTCCACCGCATACACACCTGATGCTGGAATGAGTTTATCACTATCTAGGATTGCTAAATTAGCTGTTGGGTATCCCAGTGTTCTTCCCAATTGATCTCCCAAAACAACTTTGCCAATGAGCTGGTAGTGATAAGTCAGCAATTGGTTTGCCAATTGTATATTTCCATTGAGTAAAGCATGTCGAATATTGGTGGAACTAACTCTTGATTCATTTAATACATGCTCTGGAATTTCCATTACCTGATATCCAAATTGGGGACCCATTTTGCTCAAAAGTTGAAAGTCGCCAGAGCGTTCTTTTCCAAAACGATGATCGTTTCCAATGATGATCAACTTCGGATGAAATAAGGAAACAATAAAATTTTCTATATACTGAGAGGCAGACATTTCAGCAAATGCTGGATCAAAAGGAACTACAACCAGGTGATCGATTTCCAGTTGTTGAAAGCGATCAATCCTTTCATTCAAACTCGTAAGAAGAGCCGGTGCATCCGGATTGTTTAAAATTCTTCTGGGGTGAGGGTGAAATGTAATAACAATTGTTTCTCCTTGAAGCGCTTTTGCTTCTGTCTTTAGCTTATTCAAAATAGCTAAATGACCACTATGAACACCATCGAAAGTACCAATCGTAAGAACTGGATTATTGAAAACGGGTAAATGATCTATTTGGAAGTGTACTTGCATAAAGGATGCAAAAATAATTGAAAACAAAGAATCAACATGCTGTGAATAAGAATGATTCTAAAAACTTGTCATTTCAATCATCTAAAGTAGATTTGCCAATACCAACCCATATCATGAGTTTATACAATAAAAGAGGTGTTTCTGCTCAAAAAGAGGAAGTGCACGATGCAATAAAAGGTCTTGATCAGGGATTATATCCCCATGCATTTTGTAAAGTTTATCCTGATTTTCTTTCAGGAGATGATAGTTTTATCAATGTGATGCATGCTGATGGGGCAGGTACCAAAAGTATTTTGGCCTATCTCTACTGGAAAGAAACTGGGGATCTTTCTGTTTGGAAAGGTATTGCACAGGATGCAGTTGTGATGAACCTGGATGATCTACTTTGTATTGGCATTTATGATAATATTATTTTCAATTCTACAATTGATAGAAATAAAAATCTTATCCCTGGAGATGTTTTAAAACAAATTATTGATGGTACCAGCGAGTTGTTTTCCAGTCTCGCAAAGATGGGAGTTCATGTTCATTATTTAGGAGGAGAAACAGCTGATGTTGGAGATGTAGTTAGAACGGTGGCAGTGAATGGTACCATGACTGCCAGATGGCCTAAAAACAGGTTGGTGACCAACGAGAAAATAATCCCGGGAGATGTAATCGTTGGTTTATCAAGTTCAGGAAAAGCCAGCTATGAATCCGATTACAACAGTGGTATAGGAAGCAATGGTTTAACCAGTGCAAGACATGATATGTTTTCTTCATATTATTCAAAAAAGTATCCTGAATCTCACGACCCATCTCTACCTGCAGAAGTCGTTTATATTGGTAAACACAAACTGGCTGACCCAGTAGATGTTCCGGGATTTGATCATGTGAATGCTGGTAAACTGGTCTTGAGCCCAACGCGGACCTATGCGCCTGTTATCAAAGACATTTTGCAAAATCATTTCGATACAGTACATGGACTTATTCATTGTAGTGGAGGTGGTCAGACCAAATGTCTGAAGTATCTACCCGGACCTATGAAAGTGATAAAGAATAACTTGTTCGATGCTCCTCCTGTGTTTCAGCTGATCAAAGAGGCGAGTGGTTCAGATGACAGAGAAATGCTTCAGGTTTTTAATATGGGCTGTAGAATGGAAATTTATACTGACGAGGTAAGTGCACTCCAAATGATAAAAATTGCTGAAATGTATGCAGTAGAAGCAAGAATCATTGGTAGGGTAGAACCATCAGAAAAGAAATGCCTTGAAATTCAATTTGGTGCAGATAAACATATCTTTGAGTAATAAATATTTTATATGAGTGATGTTGTTTTGGAAATATGCAATGCCAATATTTACCAGGGAGATTCTTTGATTTTGAGCGATGTTAACATTCAGGTATCAAGAAGTGAGTTTGTTTATCTTGTAGGTAAAACTGGTACAGGTAAATCAAGTTTATTGAAAACACTTTATGGAGAATTGCCATTGAAAAATGGAACAGCAATGGTTGCTGGATTTGATTTAAAAGACCTTACTTGGAAGACTGTTCCTTACTTAAGAAGAAATATTGGTATTGTTTTTCAGGATTTTCAATTGCTTACGGATAGAAATGTTCACGATAACCTGAAGTTCGTTTTGAGGGCTACAGGCTGGACCAATGAAAAAGAGATTGAAGATAAGATTGATGAGGTGCTTGGGAAAGTGGGACTCAAAACGAAAGGTTTCAAATACCCGTATGAGTTATCAGGAGGTGAACAACAGCGTGTTGATATAGCAAGAGCTTTACTCAATTCTCCAAGATTGATACTGGCAGATGAACCTACAGGAAATCTTGATCCAGAAACTACGGATGAAATAATGAATCTCTTGTTTCAGATCAGTAAAGAATTAGGAACCGCGATTGTAATGGCAACGCATGATTATATGGTGATTAACAAGTATCCTGCAAGAATGATCAGGACTGAAGGAGGAAAGGTTATTGATAATGCTACGATAGCCAGTTAATTAGTTTTTCAAGACTATTTTCATCTTGAAATTTAGCATTCAGCAAATGTTGTCTAGCGTATTTTTCTTCTTCGCCCAATGGTGTTTCAAATAAACTCTTGGTTTTTTCAATGAACTCTTCTGGAGATTGAGCTAGATGGCAATATGTTAGTGATTGTGTTTTTTTGCTGCTCTTTGGATTGATCAAAACATGTTTACCCAAAGCTAGAGCCTGCAACAGATGGTCGTCTTCTTCATGTTGGATGAAAGCGGGACTTAAAACGACTTGAGCTTTTTTGATAAGATCTTGCATTTCTTTTTCTCCGGGATCAGAAACCAAACAAGTATGTTGCCTTACATGTGCCGCATTTTCTAAATGTCTTGAGGGGCGTGAACCTGCAATTACAAAAGGAATTTCAAGTGTATTGAAAACATGTTCTAATAACCAAAATGCAGCATAGGCAGTTTCCTCGTCTGAAAGACGTCCATAAAACAGGCAAAAATGTCCATTTCCTGATTGATGAAATAATGGGGGCATGCCTGTAAAGAGTGCTAAGGAATTAAATTGATTTACTTTTTGGGACTTAAAACCATGCACCATTTCATCTGAAGAAATGAAAAATGTAGTCTTTTTAGCAATTAATTTTTTCAAAAAGTTTTTCATGCGCAATGCCTCAACCTGGTAATGAACTTTTTTTCCTTTCCAGGGTACAAGTGCAGCCAATTGTTGATAATAAACAGCTTCATTTTTATTGAGTCTGACAGCAATTTTTCTGTCACTACTGAGTTGTTTTCCATATAAAGGATAGGAAGAAGATAACCCCATAAATAAAATTGGGAAGTTATCTTCATTCAATCTTTCAATCAGCTTTTGAGATGATCGTGTAGAAACATGATAGGGTAAATCTTTTTTTAAGCTGATATTTGATTTATCTCGTTGATAAAATGAAACGGACGAACACAGTTCTGTCAATTGTACAGATGGTTCTTCATCCAAGAGCACATAACTATGCAGGTGAATATTGATTTTCTGATGGGAAAGCGCTTTTATTAAAAAAAAGGCATCGGACAATTGAGGATTATCTATTCCATTAGGGAAGTCAGAGGTCACAATGTGCAAATGAATCGACATACCTTATCTAAAATACATGAAGGGGTTGATTTGTTCTTATTAACTTCGTAAAAATTAAAAAAAATGGAAAATTCTGATCATCCATCCCCTATATCCCCTTTGCGACCTCGATTTCTAACCATTTTGTGTTATCTAACCCTTTTTGCCAGCTCCTATATGCTTTTATCCGCCATATCAGGATTGTCTAATCCAGAAGAATTAACAAAAGCACTCGACAAAAGTATGGAAAGCTGGGACTCGGTTTTTAATCAGGCTTTAGAGGCTGACCCAAAAGGGAAAGAACAGTTTGAGCAAGCTATGGAGGATGTTTCCTTTGCTAATACCAGTTCAAATATGAGGGACAACAGCTTTTTTTCTATGATTTCCAACCTTTTAACCCTGATTGGAGCTGTTTTGATGTTAAGATTGAAGAAAAATGGATTCCGACTCTATGTTCTTGGATGTATAATTGGAGTAGTTGCGCCTGTCATCGTTTTTGGATCAGGTAACTTTCTAGGATTATCTTACGCCATGCTTTCTGGTTTTTCAAGCGCCCTTTTTATTCTGCTTTATGCTTTGAAACTGAAATACATGGATTAAAGACGTTATTTCATTCATTTTCCCTACCTTTGCACCCAAATTTTGGATGTAAATTTTAGATGAATTTAAAAAAATTGAGATGTCAAGCGTAACAAAAGAAAGAAAGTCTGCTATTGTTGCTGAATATGGTGGCAACGCAAAAAACACAGGTTCAATCGAAGCGCAAATCGCTTTGTTGACTGAAGAAATCAATGAGATTTCTAAACATTTGCAAGCAAATAAGAAAGATTTCGGAACCCATAGGGGACTGATGAGAAAGGTAGGACAGCGTAAGCGCCTGCTTATTTATCTTAGCAAGCATAACCTTACTGGTTATCGTGCATTGCTCGAGAAACTCGGTCTAAGAAAATAATTTTACTGAAATGTTTTATTCCCAACACCTGTTGGGAATATTGCTTTTTGGAACCTTCCAAAAAATCATATCATGCTACAACA